>NZ_JBBCMI010000003.1:0-394035 GCF_037152415.1 Cedecea sp. AS113 | reverse complement strand
TTCACGCCTTGCTACTGCTTACTACTTTAAAGTGGTGGGTCGTGCAGGATTCGAACCTGCGACCAATTGATTAAAAGTCAACTGCTCTACCAACTGAGCTAACGACCCACTTTTGCGTCACTTTGGGTTTGTTTAGTATCCCTTGGCAACGGCGGCATATATTACTGATTTAAGATTTTGACGCAACAATAATTTTGACGCAGATCGCTCAACTGCTTATGTTTCGCACGGCAAGACCAGAAAAGCGACGATATCTGGTCAGGCCGCACGCATTATTGCGCATTCAGACGTTTTTGAGCCTGCTTTGCACCGTCAGTATTGGGATACTGTTTAACGACCTGCTGGTAGACGGCTTTCGCTTTTGCAGCGTCGCCTTTGTCCTGCATGATCACGCCAACCTTAAACATGGCGTCCGGCGCTTTAGGGGATTTCGGGTAGTTTTTCACCACGGAGGCAAAATAAAACGCCGCATCGTCCTTTTTGCCTTTGTTGTAATTCAACTGACCCAGCCAGTAATTGGCGTTAGGCAGATAAGTTGAATCCGGATACTTCTTCACAAAGGACTGAAACGCATTGATAGCATCGTCCTGGCGCGATTTATCCTGCACCAGCGCGATAGCAGCGTTGTAATCGCTATTAGCATCACCGCCTTGCACTGGGGCCGCAGGCGCCGCGTTAGAGGCCCCTGCGTCCGGCGTGGCAGTCTGGGATGCACCGGCAGCAGGCTGTTGCCCTGCTCCCGCCGCAGCGCCGCTAAGGCTATCCATCTGCAGCAAAATTTGCTTTTGACGTTCCACAACCTGATTCAGCTGATACTGACTTTCCTGGATCTGACCACGCAGGGAATCAATATCATTCTGGTTATCGGAGAGTTGCTGCTGGAGTTGGGTCAAAAGCTGACTGTGAGCGTTAGAAATACGCTCGAGTTGAGTGACACGGTCTTCGACCGAGCCTGAGCCGACACTACTGATTGGCGCCTGAGCAGTAGCGGCCCAGGGGGCCGCTATGCCAACCAGTAACGACAGACTCAACAAGTGATGTCTGAAGTTACTGCTCATGCGATTCTCTTAGTAAACCAGTACGGCACGACGGTTTTTAGCGTAAGCCGCTTCGTCATGACCCAGTACTGCAGGTTTTTCTTTACCGTAAGAAACGATGGAGATCTGGTCTGCAGAAACGCCTTTACCTTGCAGGTACATTTTAACAGCGTTAGCACGACGTTCGCCCAGTGCGATGTTGTACTCTGGGGTACCGCGCTCATCCGCATGACCTTCTACGGTCACTTTGTAAGACGGGTTGCTACGCAGGAAGTTAGCGTGTGCATCCAGCATTGCAGCGAATTCAGAGCTAACATCGTATTTGTCCAGACCGAAGTAAACGATGTTGTTCTGCTGCAGCTGTTGCATCTGCAGACGAGCCTGCTCTTCAGAAGACATGTTGCCGTGGCCGTTAGCGTCCATACCAGTGCCGGCACCCAGCATACCTTCACCGCTCTGACCATTGTTGGCGCTCTTGTTAGAAGAACACGCCGCGATAGCCATAACCGGCAGAGCAATCATCAGCCCTTTCAGCACTTTGTTCAGTTGCATTTCTTTGATCCTTTAATAATCAATATTGTTATCACAGATACGGCGACCAGGCAGGGAATTTGACCTGTCCATCAGTTGCCGGAAGACGCGCTTTGAAACGCCCATCTGTTGAAACCAAATTCAGCACGGATCCCATCCCCTGAGAAGAGCTGTAGATTACCATAGTGCCGTTAGGTGCCAGACTTGGCGTTTCATCCAGGAACGTTGACGATAAAGTTGTTACGCCACCCGCTACCAGATCCTGTTTGGCAATGTGCTGCTGACCGCTTGCGGAGCTGACCATTACCATAATTTTACCGTCGGCACTGACATCGGCATCCTGGTTCTGAGAACCTTCCCAGGACAGACGCTGCGGAGCACCGCCACTAATACTGACTTTATAAATCTGTGGACGACCCGCCTGGTCAGAGGTATAGGCCAGGGTTTGGTTGTCCGGGAACCAGGTCGGTTCGGTGTTGTTGCTGCGACCTTCAGTTACCTGACGAATCTGGCCAGAGCCCAGGTCCATCACGTACAGCTGCAGGCTGCCGGTTTTAGACAGCGCGAACGCCAGCTTAGAACCGTCCGGAGAGAACGCCGGTGCACCGTTGTGCTGCGGGAACGAAGCAATCTGACGTACTGCACCGTTAGCCAGAGTCTGCACAACCAGCGCAGAACGGCCGCTTTCGAAGGTCACATAAGCCAGTTTACTGCCGTCCGGAGACCAGGCTGGAGACATCAGCGGCTGCGGAGAACGGTGTACCACAAACTGGTTGTAGCCATCGTAATCAGACACGCGAAGCTCATACGGGAACTGGCCGCCATTGGTCTGTACAACGTAAGCAATACGGGTACGGAATGCGCCTTTAATGCCGGTCAGCTTCTCAAACACTTCATCGCTGGCGGTATGGCCGGCATAGCGCAGCCACTGTTTGTTCACTTTATAGGAGTTCTGCGCCAGCACCGTGCCCGGTGCACCAGAGGTGTCAACCAGCTGGTAAGCCACGGTGTAACTGCCGTCGCCGTTTGGCGTAACCTGACCTACCACGACGGCGTCAATGCCGAGCGCGGTCCAGGCAGCAGGCTGAACTTCCTGAGCAGAACCCGGCTGCTGTGGCAGGCGAGATCTGTCGAGCGGGTTGAATTTACCGCTGTTACGCAGGTCAGCGGCAACAATACCGCCGATATCTTCAGGCGCGGCGCCAGGGCCTGCCCAGGTGAACGGAACCACACCGATTGGACGAGCAGAATCCACGCCCTGGGTGATCTCGATACGAACTTCTGCGTGCAGCACTGCTGCCCACAGCATTAAGAAACTTAACGCTACACGAAATGCCTGCTTCATCATATCTCCCTTATCCGGGCGAAAAGCCCACGATAATTTAGCAGAATGTTAACAAACCCAAATACACAAAACTACCAAAACCCTGTAACTCAGCTTAGTGTGCTTTCCCCGTCGTGACGGGGAAAACCGCGTTAAGGCTTAAAGTCGATCGGTGCGTTCTTGAAGACTTCATAAACAGCTTCACTTGGCGGCTTCGGAATCTTCGCCAGACGCGCTGCCGCAACGGCAGCCTGACAAAGTGCTGGATCACCGCCTTCTGGCTTGATATCAAGCAGAAGGCCGTCTGGTGCCAACTTGATCCGCAGCGAACAGGTCTTACCGGCAAACGAAGGATCGTTATAGAACTTACTCTCGATCGCCGCCTTTATCTGACCAGCATAGCCGTTGATCTCCGCGCCACTAGCGCCGTTGTTCTTATTATTCCCTTTTCCAGCGGCAGCTGCGGCATTACCTTTCGCCCCACCGCCCGTTTTCGGTGCATTCTTACCTGAGCTTAAATCACCGAATAAATCGTCGACGCCCTGCGCTGCGGCCTTGTCAGAAGCAGCTTTCTCAGCAGCAGCCTTTTTCTTCGCGTCGGCGGCCGCTTTCTTATCTGCGGCGGCTTTCGCTGCGGCAGCCTTGTCAGCAGCGGCCTTCTCGGCAGCTTTTTCTGCCGCTGCCTTTTCTGCAGCAGCCTGTTTCGCAGCTTCAGCTTTTTCAGCAGCAGCCTGCTTAGCTGCTTCAGCGGCGGCTTTCTTCTCCGCATCCTGCGCAGCCTTCTTAGCGGCAGCATCTGCAGCTTTCTTCTCAGCATCCTGCTGAGCTTTTTTCGCTGCAGCAGCAGCGTCAGCGGCGGCTTTTTTCTCAGCGTCAGCTGCTTTCTTAGCAGCTTCTTCAGTGGCTTTCTTCTGAGCATCCGCAGCCGCTTTCTTCGCGGCTTCTTCCGCAGCTTTGGCCTGGGCATCAGCCTGAGCTTTTGCCTGCGCGTCAGCCTGCGCTTTCGCCTGAGCGTCCGCTTTTGCCTTCGCCGCTGCGGCCGCAGCTTCGGCCTGTTTTTGCTGCTCTTGAGCCTGCTTCGCGGCCGCTTCAGCCTGTTTCTGCTGTTCGGCCTGCGCTTTTGCCTGCTCCTGGGCGGCTAAACGCTCCTTCTCCAGCTCTTTCAGCCGCTGTTGCTCCGCCGCCTGTTTTTGCTGAAGCTCTTCTGCCTGCTGCTGCGCCTGTTTTTCACGCTGTTCAGCGGCGCGCTTGCTGCTTGCCTGCTGCTGCTGTTGGCGATTGTAGTTTTCCACTACCGCACCCGGGTCAACCATCACCGCGTCAATAGAAGAACCACCGCCACCGCCAGCGGATGCATCAATGTGCTCATCAAACGAGCTCCAGATCAGGATGGCAATCAAAATGATATGCAGCACCACTGAAACGATGATCGCCCGTTTTAATTTAGCGTTCTCTTCGGTTGCCTTTGACACTCTCGGTTCCCAAACGGTTTAAGCGAAATGGATCAGATTGGCTGTGTCATCAAACCAACGGACTTCACGCCCGCCTGATGCAACAGATTCAGCGCCTTGATGATCTCGTCATACGGAACATCTTTTGCGCCGCCGATCAAAAAGACCGTTTTTGGATTCGCCTGCAGACGGCGCTGCGCTTCGGCAACAACCTGCTCTGACGGCAGCTGATCCATGCGATCTTTTTCAACCACTACGCTGTACTGCCCTACCCCGGACACTTCAATAATGACCGGCGGTTCATCGTTACTGCTGACGGTCTGAGAATCTGTCGCATCCGGCAGATCCACCTCGACGCTCTGGGTGATGATCGGCGCTGTTGCCATAAAGATCAGCAGCAGCACCAGCAGCACGTCCAGCAATGGAACGATGTTAATTTCTGACTTCAGCTCACGACGACCACGTCCGCGTCTGGCCATGACTTACCCCTTGTTACTGCTTTTCGCTGCTGGTAAAAGCCTGACGGTGCAGGATAGCCGTGAACTCTTCCATGAAGTTGTCGTAATTCAATTCCAGTTTGTTCACGCGTTGGTTAAGGCGGTTGTACGCCATAACGGCCGGAATAGCAGCAAACAGACCAATCGCAGTCGCGATCAGCGCTTCGGCAATCCCTGGCGCAACCATCTGCAGCGTCGCCTGCTTCACCGCGCCCAGGGCGATAAACGCATGCATGATCCCCCACACCGTACCAAACAGGCCGATATACGGGCTGATGGAACCAACGGTGCCGAGGAAAGGAATATGGGTTTCCAGCGTTTCCAGCTCGCGGCTCATCGAGATACGCATCGCACGAGATGCCCCCTCAACCACAGCTTCTGGCGCATGGGTATTGGCGCGATGCAGTCGCGCGAACTCTTTAAAACCGGAATAGAAGATCTGCTCAGAACCGCTCAAGCTGTCGCGGCGGCCCTGGCTCTCCTGATACAGGCGAGACAGTTCGATACCGGACCAGAACTTGTCTTCAAACGCCTCAGCTTCACGGCTGGCGGCATTAAGGATACGCGTTCGCTGAATGATGATTGCCCATGATGCGATGGAAAAACCAATCAAAATCAACATGATAAATTTGACCAGAAGGCTTGCCTTCAGGAACAAATCAAGGATATTCATGTCAGTCACTGCTTGAACTCCGCGACAATAGACTTGGGAAGCGCACGAGGCTTCATTAGGTGTGGATCAACGCAAACAATCAGCACTTCAGCTTGGTTAAGCAACTGATTTTCAGCGTTGACTATTCGCTGCGTAAACACCATAGAAGTGCCGCGCATCGATGTAATTTCACTTTGGATTTCGAGTAAATCGTCGAGTCGGGCAGGCGCAAGATAATCAACCGTCATCCTGCGTACGACAAAGGCGACACGCTCCGCCAACAAGGAATGCTGATTAAAGTTGTGCTGGCGCAGCATCTCTGTGCGTGCTCTTTCATAAAAAGCAACATAACTGGCATGGTAAACCATACCACCGGCGTCTGTGTCTTCGTAGTAAACACGGACCGGCCATCGAAACAGCGTTGTACTCACTTTACATCCCGGTAATGCAATTAAACGCTGCTTACTATACGCAAGAGAATGAGGGTTTGGAATGGATTGTTTTAAACGTTAAGTAAATTTTTATGGGCTTGTTAAAGCCCATAATTTCTGCTTCAGGCGGGGGAATGTACGCAGACATTCAGAAGAAGAAAAACAGCAGGCCAGCGATGAGCACTAAATCGGCAACCAGCGGGCAGAAAATGCCCTGCCAGAGCACTTTGGTTGGGCGGAAACCCACGCCGTGAATGATCCCAGCACAAACGCCCCACATCAGCAGGAAGCCATGCCAAATCTCCAGCTCACTCGTTTTGGCGGCAAAACGAGACGGGTCCCAAAAAATACACCCAGCCAGCACCAGTGCCATCACTAAGGAAAGAGCCCGCAAGGGGCTCTTGTCCATTACCGCGTACAGTTTCGCGATAACGTATTCCATCAGTGCTCTTCTTTTCCGGCTTTGCTCGCCTCAACGTGCTCGAGAGCCAGCGCGGTAATAATCCCGAATGCACACGCCAGAAGCGTGCCCAGAATCCATGCAAAGTACCACATAATCAGCTCCTTATTAGTACAGAGAGGTGGAGTTGCTTTCGATGTGCTCTTTCGTGATACGACCGAACATTTTCCAGTAACACCAGGTGGTGTAGAGAAGAATGATTGGCACGAACACGATGGCAACATAGGTCATCACATTCAGCGTCAGCTGGCTGGATGTCGCATCCCACATGGTCAGGCTAGCGTTCATCATGGTGCTGGAAGGCATCACGAACGGGAACATCGCGATACCGGCCGTCAGGATCACACAGGCCAACGTCAGCGAAGAGAAGATAAACGCCAGAGCGCCTTTCTCCAGACGAGACATGAGGATGGTCAGCAGCGGCAGCACAACACCCAGAGCAGGAATCAACCACAGCGCTGGCGTATTGTTGAAGTTCACCAGCCAGGCACCCGCCTGACGCGCGACTTCTTTGGTCAGCGGGTTAGATGCAGCATGATGATCCAGAGCAGAAGTCACCACATAGCCATCAATGCCGTAGATCACCCAGACACCGGCCAGCGCGAAGCAAACCATCATCACCAGCGCAGCAATCTGAGCCGCCGCTTTAGCACGCAGATGTAACTCACCTACGGTACGCATCTGCAGATAGGTTGCGCCCTGGGCCACGATCATCGACACGCTAACAACGCCTGCCAACAGGCCAAACGGATTTAGCAGTTGGAAGAAGTTACCGGTGTAGTAAAGGCGCAGGTAGTCATCAACGTGGAACGGAACGCCCTGCAGCAGGTTGCCGAAAGCGACACCTATCACCAGAGGTGGTACGAAGCTACCAATGAAAATGCCCCAGTCCCACATGTTGCGCCAGCGGGTATCTTCGATCTTCGAGCGGTAGTCGAACCCTACCGGACGGAAGAACAAAGAAGCCAGCACCAGAATCATCGCGACATAGAAGCCGGAGAAGGCAGCGGCATAAACCATTGGCCAGGCAGCAAACAGAGCCCCGCCCGCGGTGATCAGCCAAACCTGGTTCCCGTCCCAGTGCGGCGCGATGGAGTTAACCATGATGCGGCGTTCAACGTCAGTACGGCCAATCACGCGCGACAGCATGCCCACGCCCATATCGAAGCCGTCGGTGACGGCAAAGCCAATCAGCAGAACGCCGACCAGCAGCCACCAGATAAAACGCAATACTTCATAATCGATCATTTGACGACTCCTGTCTTAGCGTGCCGGCTGAGAAGCCACGTTGGACTGCTCAAAGTGATAGCGCCCTGTTTTCAGACTGCTCGGCCCAAGGCGAGCAAATTTGAACATCAGGAACAGTTCCGCCACCATAAACAGCGTGTAAAGGCCGCAAATCAGTATCATGGAGAACAGCAGGTCGCCCACGCTCAATGACGAGTTTGCCACTGCCGTCGGCAGAACCTCACCCACCGCCCAAGGCTGACGCCCGTATTCCGCGACAAACCAGCCGGATTCGATAGCGATCCAAGGCAGTGGAATACCGTACAGCGCGGCACGCAGCAGCCATTTTTTCGAACCAATGGCGTTACGGGTCACGGTCCAGAAGGACACAGCAATAATGAACAGCATCAGGAAGCCACAGGCCACCATAATACGGAACGCGAAGTACAGCGGTGCTACGCGAGGAATAGAGTCTTTGGTTGCTTTCTGAATCTGCTCTTCGGTCGCGTCAGTGACGTTTTCCGTGTAGCGCTTCAGCAACAGACCATAGCCCAGGTCTTTTTTCACGTGGTTGAAGCTATCACGCACGCTTTGATCGGTTGAACCACTGCGCAGTTGCTCCAGCAGGCTGTAAGCCTTCATCCCGTTACGGATACGCTCTTCGTGCTGCACCATCAGCTCTTTCAGGCCCGTGACCGGCTTATCTACCGAGCGGGTAGCGATGATGCCCAGCGCGTAAGGAATTTGAATGGCGAAGCGGTTTTCTTGTTTATCCTGGTCAGGAATACCAAACAGGGTAAACGCCGCCGGCGCTGGCTGAGTTTCCCATTCGGCTTCAATCGCGGCCAGTTTGGTTTTCTGCACGTCACCCATTTCGTAGCCAGACTCATCGCCCAGTACGATAACGGAGAGAATAGCGGCCATACCGAAGCTCGCGGCAATCGCGAAGGAACGCTTCGCAAAAGCGACGTCGCGGCCTTTCAGCAGGTAGTAGGAGCTGATACCGAGCACGAACATCGCGCCACAAACATAGCCGGACGCTACGGTGTGTACGAATTTAACCTGCGCAACCGGGTTCAGGACCAGCTCGGCAAAGCTGACCATTTCCATACGCATGGTTTCGAAGTTGAAATCGGAAGCGATAGGGTTTTGCATCCAGCCGTTAGCGACCAGAATCCACAGCGCGGAGAGGTTGGAGCCCAATGCCACCAGCCAGGTGACGGCCATATGTTGAACTTTGCCGAGGCGATCCCAGCCAAAGAAGAACAGACCAACAAAGGTAGATTCGAGGAAGAATGCCATCAGGCCTTCGATCGCCAGCGGCGCACCGAAGATATCCCCTACATAGTGAGAATAGTAAGACCAGTTAGTCCCGAACTGGAACTCCATGGTCAAACCGGTTGCCACCCCCAGCGCAAAGTTGATTGCAAACAACTTGCCCCAGAATTTGGTCATATCTTTATAAATCTGCTTACCTGACAGCACATAGACCGTTTCCATGATGGCCAGCAAGAACGCCATACCTAGCGTCAGCGGCACAAACAGGAAGTGGTACATCGCGGTCAAGGCAAACTGTAAGCGCGACAGTTCGACAATATCAAACATCTTGACTCCTTGCTCTTCGCATGAAGACTTCGACTGTGGTTCACCGGGAGGTTCACCACAAGCATGCCCTAATACAAATACATTCGCTTCCAGTCCCCTTTTTCTCGCCCACTTTATTCAAATGTGAAATCAAAAGGTGAAAGGTTACAAACACGTTAATTAAATCAAAAATAACCCGTAATTATATTACCCTGCAATTCCCTTACAATAAACAGGTCTTTGCTTAATGTTTTTTACGTTTTACGACGGCGATCAATTTATAGCTAAAACACCGTTATTCGGCCAGTTTGATCTGCAGCAATTTTGCCCCTTTATACCCCGCAACGCCAGCTTTAAACATTGATCCAAAACAATTTACATTGGCAATGTTAATTATTTTTCAATAGAGAATTAATCGTGAATTTGTTGTTAATGATATGTTCCAACGCTTCGTTTGAGGTTAATTTCATGACGCTTATTCTCAACATAAAGCCGATATTTAAAGCTGAAGATTAAATTTCTCCCATGCACGCCAGGTCATCTTTACACTATTTATCGGGCATCTTTTTCCGTAGTTTTGGCTCCCTCCTTTTAATATTCACAAATAATTCACTTTTGATATAAACTAAATTAACAAATCATTATTTTTTATAAGGTTACATCAAGAAAATATTGCAGAGAGAAATTATTCAGGAAAAGAATAAGTGCGTGGGCATGCGCGATACAACGTAAGACGAGGCAGGGTTATCAAAGCCGAAACATAAAAAAAGGCCACCCAGGGTGGCCAACCATGTCGAACACTTATTATTACTGTTTCCCCCGCTTGCGCGGGGGCATCTGCTTACTGCGGCAGAATAGCTTTCAGCGCATCGCCAATGTCGGCGAGGCTGCGAACGGTTTTCACGCCAGCGGCTTCCAGAGCAGCGAATTTCTCATCCGCCGTCCCTTTCCCGCCCGCGATGATGGCGCCCGCGTGGCCCATACGCTTGCCTTTTGGCGCGGTAACGCCGGCAATGTAGCCCACAACAGGTTTGGTCACGTGCTCTTTGATATAGGCCGCAGCTTCTTCTTCTGCGCTCCCGCCGATTTCAC
Organism: Cedecea sp. AS113; assembly: GCF_037152415.1. Lineage (NCBI taxonomy): Bacteria > Pseudomonadati > Pseudomonadota > Gammaproteobacteria > Enterobacterales > Enterobacteriaceae > Cedecea > Cedecea sp. AS113. The sequence goes on along the minus strand of NZ_JBBCMI010000003.1, from coordinate 383,749 downwards.
CGATCATCACAATGGCCTCGGTTTTCGGGTCTGCCTGGAACATCTTCAGGATATCAATGAAGTTGGAGCCAGGAATCGGGTCACCACCGATACCAACGCAGGTTGACTGGCCGAGGCCGATGTCAGTTGTCTGCTTAACGGCTTCATAGGTCAGCGTCCCGGAACGGGAAACGATGCCTACTTTGCCCGGCAGGTGAATGTGGCCCGGCATGATGCCGATTTTGCATTCGCCTGGGGTGATAACGCCCGGGCAGTTTGGCCCGATCATGCGCACGCCAGCTTCATCCAGCGCCACTTTCACGGTCAGCATATCCAGCGTAGGGATACCTTCAGTGATGGTGATAATCAGCCTAATGCCCGCATCAATCGCTTCCAGGATAGAGTCTTTGCAGAACGGGGCTGGAACGTAGATAACGGAAGCAGTCGCGCCGGTAGCTTCAACGGCTTCACGCACGGTATTGAATACCGGCAGACCCAGATGTTCAGTACCGCCTTTGCCTGGCGTCACGCCGCCAACCATTTGCGTACCGTAGGCAATCGCCTGTTCGGAGTGGAAAGTCCCCTGGCTGCCGGTAAAGCCCTGGCAAATTACCTTGGTGTTTTTATCGATCAAAATGGACATTATTTCCCCTCCACGGCAGCAACAACCTGCTGTGCTGCGTCCGTCAGACTTTTCGCTGCAATGATGTTCAGGCCGCTATCTGCCAGTTTTTTCGCGCCCAGTTCGGCGTTGTTACCTTCCAGACGCACCACCACCGGCACGTTAACGCCCACTTCAGCTACCGCACCAATGATGCCGTCGGCAATCAGGTCGCAACGGACGATACCACCGAAGATGTTCACCAGAACGGCTTTGACTTTGTCGTCGGACAGGATGATTTTGAACGCTTCGGTAACGCGCTCTTTGGTCGCACCGCCGCCCACGTCGAGGAAGTTAGCCGGCTCGCCGCCGTGCAGCTTAACAATGTCCATGGTGCCCATTGCCAGGCCCGCACCGTTAACCATACAGCCGATGTTGCCGTCCAGCGCCACGTAGTTCAGTTCCCACTGTGCAGCCTGAGCTTCACGCGGGTCTTCCTGAGACTGGTCGCGCATTTCACGCAGATCCGGCTGGCGGAAAAGCGCGTTACCGTCAGCGCCCAGTTTGCCGTCGAGGCAGATCAGGTCGCCCTGCTTAGTGATCACCAGCGGGTTGATTTCGATCAGCGCCAGGTCGCGCTCGAGGAAGATAGTCGCCAGCCCCATAAAGATCTTGGTGAACTGCTGAACCTGTTTACCTTCCAGACCCAGTTTGAACGCCAGCTCACGTCCCTGGTAAGGCATTGGTCCCGCCAGCGGATCCAGCGCAACTTTGTGGATCAGGTGCGGCGTTTCTTCCGCTACTTTTTCGATTTCCACGCCGCCTTCGGTGGAGGCCATGAAGACCACGCGGCGAGAGCTACGGTCAACTACCGCGCCCAGATACAGCTCTTTGTCGATGTCGGTTGCAGCTTCAACCAGAATCTGGTGTACAGGCTGGCCAGTAGCGTCCGTTTGGTAAGTCACCAGACGTTTGCCCAGCCAGTGCTCGGCAAAAGCACGAATGTCTTCTTTGCTGTTAACCACTTTCACACCGCCCGCTTTACCGCGGCCACCGGCATGAACCTGACATTTCACCACCCAAGGACCCGCGCCAATTTTAGAGGCGGCTTCTTCCGCTTCACGCGGTGTGGTGCAGGCGTAACCGACGGGTGCCGGCAAACCATACCGAGCAAACAACTGTTTCGCCTGATATTCGTGTAAGTTCATGAGTTCTATCCATCCAGATAAAGAGCATTAATGCTCGGGGTAAGGTTAGATTTGGTTGTAGGGGCGGGTGTCATAGCACCCGCCAGAGTCTTGTTCGACTACACGTCCAGCAGCAGACGAGTTGGATCTTCCAGCAGCTCTTTAATGGCTACCAGATAACCCACGGACTCGCGGCCATCGATCAGACGGTGATCGTAAGAGAGCGCCAGGTACATCATCGGCAGGATCTCAACTTTACCGTCCACCGCCATTGGGCGGTCTTTGATGGCGTGCATACCCAGGATCGCACTCTGCGGTGGGTTGATGATTGGCGTAGACATCAGGGAGCCGAAGACGCCACCGTTGGTGATGGTGAAGTTACCGCCGGTCAGCTCTTCCACGGTCAGTTTGCCGTCACGGCCTTTCACCGCCAGCTCTTTGATGCGTTTTTCGATGTCGGCCATGCCCAGGGTATCAACGTCTTTCAGCACTGGGGTCACCAGGCCACGCGGGGTAGAAACCGCGATGCTGACATCGAAGTAGTTGTGGTAAACCACGTCTTCGCCGTCGATGGAAGCATTCACTTCCGGATAGCGTTTCAGCGCTTCAACAACCGCTTTAATGTAGAAGGACATGAAGCCCAGACGCACGCCGTGGCGTTTTTCAAACGCTTCACCGTACTGCTTACGCAGTTCCATGATTGGCTTCATGTTCACTTCGTTGAACGTAGTGAGCATGGCGGTAGAGTTTTTCGCTTCCAGCAGACGTTCGGCCACGCGCTTGCGCAGACGGGTCATCGGCACGCGTTTTTCGCTGCGGCCAGCCAGTGGCGCAACCGGCGCCTGAGTGGCTTCGGCGGCTTTCGCCTGCGCAGGTTGTTTCGCTTTCGCTTCGCTCAGGTGTTTTTCAACATCTTCACGAGTGAGACGGCCACCTACGCCGCTGCCTTTAATAGCGCTGGCGTCGAGGTCGTTCTCTGCGATCAGGCGGCGGATAGCCGGGCTGAGGGCATCATTGCTCTGCTCTTCCAGAGAAGCCTGCTGGCGCTGAGCCGGAGTAGACTCTTTGCTGTCAGCTTTTGCGGAGGTTTCTTTCCCGCCGCTGTTGCCTTCACGCAGACGGCCCAGAATCTGACGAGAGGTCACGGTCGTGCCTTCGTCTTCCAGTACCGCATCCAGAACGCCGTCCGCAGACGCGGGGACTTCCAGTACCACTTTGTCAGTTTCGATTTCAACCAGTACTTCGTCACGTTTGACGCTGTCGCCCGGTTTTTTATGCCAGGTTGCCACTGTCGCGTCGGCTACGGACTCAGGCAGGTCAGGAACTAGAATATCTACGCTACTCATTATTTATCCTTTAATTTATTCGACGTTCAGCGCGTCATTAACCAGATCTTGCTGTTGCTTCTGGTGAACGGACATATAGCCTACCGCCGGAGAGGCGGAGGCCGGGCGACCTGCATAACGCAGAGCGGACCCAAACGGAATCACTTCGCGGAAGTGGTGCTGGCTGCAGTACCAGGCGCCCTGGTTCAGCGGCTCTTCCTGGCACCAGACGAAGTCGTGTACGTGTGCGAACGGCTTCAGCGCTTCCTGTACCGCCTGGTGCGGGAACGGATAGAGCTGCTCAATACGCACAATCGCCACATCCTTCTGCTCATTCTTACGGCGCTGCTCAAGCAGGTCGTAGTACACCTTACCGGAACACAGAACAACGCGCTTCACGCCTTTCGGATCCAGTTCGTCAATCTCACCAATTGCCGGCTGGAACGTGCCGTTGGCCAGTTCGTCGAGGCTGGATACCGCCAGCGGATGGCGCAGCAGAGATTTCGGTGACATGACGACCAGTGGACGGCGCATCCCGCGCAGCGCCTGACGACGCAGCATGTGATAAACCTGAGCCGGAGTCGACGGCACGCAAACCTGCATGTTCTGCTCGGCGCACAGCTGGAGGTAACGCTCCAGACGCGCGGAGGAGTGCTCTGGGCCCTGGCCTTCATAGCCGTGTGGCAGCAGCATGACCAGGCCACACATACGGCCCCATTTCTGCTCGCCGGAGCTGATGAACTGGTCAATCACAACCTGTGCCCCGTTGGCGAAGTCGCCGAACTGCGCTTCCCAAATGGTCAGGGTGCGAGGTTCTGCCGTGGCATAGCCGTACTCAAAGGCCAGAACCGCTTCTTCAGATAACACGGAATCCCAGACTTTGAAGATGCCCTGGCTGTTGTGGACGTGCGCCAGCGGCGTATAGGTAGAGCCGTTGGTTTGGTTGTGGATCACGGCGTGGCGGTGGAAGAAGGTCCCACGGCCAGCATCTTCACCGGACAGACGAACGGACACGCCTTCATCTACCAGCGTTGCATAAGCCAGGTTTTCCGCTGCACCCCAGTCGAACAGTTTGTTGCCGTTCGCCATGTCCTGACGGTCGCTGTAGATTTTCGCCACGCGGGACTGCATTTCTACGGCTTCCGGCACGGTGCTGATGCGCTTAGCCAGTTCCTGAACGCGCTTCATCTCAACCTTGTTCGGGTAGCTTTCGTCCCACTCGTGGTTGAGGTACGGCGACCAGGTAAAGGAGTGCATGTTCATCGGACGCCACTCTTGCACGACACATTCGCCGGCATCCAGCGCATCGCGGTACAGATTCACCATTTCGGTGGCATCTTCCAGCGTGGCCAGTTTGTCCTGCTCCAACTTGTCAGCATAGATCTTACGCGGGGTCGGATGTTTTTTGATTTTCTGGTACATCACCGGCTGCGTTGCGCTTGGCTCGTCAGCTTCGTTATGGCCGTGGCGGCGGTAGCAAACCAGGTCGATAAACACATCACGCTTGAAGGTATTACGGAAGTCCAGCGCCAGACGGGTAACGAAAGCTACGGCTTCCGGGTCATCCGCATTAACGTGGAAAATCGGCGCCATGACCATCTTACCGATGTCGGTACAGTATGGCGTGGAGCGCGCATCCAGCGGGTTAGAGGTGGTGAAACCAATCTGGTTGTTGATCACGATACGCACGGTACCGCCCACTTCGTAACCACGCGCTTTGGACATGTTCAGGGTTTCCTGAACCACGCCCTGCCCGGCTACCGCGGCATCACCATGAATGGTGATAGGCAGTACCTGGTTGCTGCCTGGCTTATCCAGACGATCCAGACGCGCACGCACGGAACCGATAACCACCGGGCTAACGATTTCCAGGTGAGACGGGTTAAACGCCAGCGCCAGGTGAACCAGGCCGCCTTCGGTTTCAACATCGGAAGAGAAGCCCATGTGGTACTTCACGTCGCCGGTGCCGAGATGTTCTTTATGTTTGCCCGCAAATTCGTCAAACAGATCCTGCGGTTTTTTACCCAGCACGTTGATCAGCACGTTAAGACGACCGCGGTGCGCCATACCCAGCACCACTTCGCGCGTGCCGCTCTTACCGGCGTGGCGAATCATCTCTTTGAGCATCGGTACCAGCGCGTCGCCGCCTTCCAGCGAGAAGCGTTTCGCCCCAGGGAATTTAGCCCCCAGGTAGCGCTCCAGCCCTTCCGCCGCAGTCAGCTCGCTCAGGAAACGTTTTTTCTCTTCCTGAGTAAAGCTTGAACGCCCGGCTACCGATTCGATGCGCTGCTGGATCCAGCGTTTTTCTTCGGTATTGGTGATGTGCATGTATTCCGCACCGATCGACCCACCGTAGGTTTGCTTCAGCGCAGCGATCAGGTCGGCAAGCTTCATGGTCTCTTTGCCGATGGCAAACGATCCCACGTTGAAACTCTGCTGCAAATCCTCTTCGGTCAGGTTATGGAACGCCGGATCCAGATCGGCAACCGTTTCCTGCTGCCAAAGCCCGAGCGGATCGAGATTAGCAGCCTGATGGCCGCGGAAACGCCAGGCGTTGATCAACTGCAACACTTTTACCTGTTTGGCATCGGTGTCAGGATCGGTGACTGCGGTGGAGTAACGTGAGGCATCCTTCGCCAGACGACGGAAATAATCACGCGTTTTTGAATGGAATTGATCCGGTCTGGCTCCGGTGCCAGGTAACTGCTGGAACATCGTGCGCCAGTGCGCATCAACAGAGTCAGGATCGGTTAAGAAGTCTTCATAGAGCTGCTCTATGTAGGACTGGTTTGCGCCCGCCAGCCAGGAAGAGTCCAGCCAGGGCTTCATCGCGCCGTTCTGCATCGTGATCCCTTAAGCATTTTATGCTTATTTCGCCGTGGATAACTATAACGCACACCGTAGGGTATACAGGTATACGTTCCAGGGTTCACTTTCTTCGAGCCTGTTGCCGTGGAGGGCGGCCCGCGAAGGAACCTTTAGAAACTGTCTTAAGGGTTTCCCCTCACCCCTTCCCCTTATAAGAGAGGGAAGATCGTCGGCAGTTTTTAAAGATTTCCTGCAATTTGCACCCTCTCCCCTGCAAGGAGAGGGTACTTTTCTGACTTAAGCGCTTTTTTGCAACAGCATCGACTTAATATGGCCGATAGCTTTCGTCGGGTTCAGCCCCTTAGGACAAACGCTGACGCAGTTCATAATGCTGTGGCAGCGGAATACGCTGAAAGCATCGCTCAGGCCGTCCAGACGCGCGTCCGTTTCGGTGTCGCGGCTGTCGATCAGGAAGCGATACGCAGCCAGCAAACCGGCCGGGCCGATAAACTTGTCCGGGTTCCACCAGAACGACGGGCAAGAAGTCGAGCAGCAAGCGCAAAGAATGCACTCGTACAGACCATCCAGCTTTTCACGCTGTTCAGGCGACTGCAAATGCTCGCGAGCGGGTGGATTTTGCCCATTATTCAACAAGTAAGGCTTAATCTTCTCATATTGAGCATAGAATTGCCCCATGTCTACCACCAGATCGCGGATCACCGGCAGGCCAGGCAGAGGACGGATGACTATCTTCTGCTTACCGTTGCCGAGCGCCGAGATTGGCGTGATACAGGCCAGCCCGTTTTTGCCGTTCATGTTCAGGCCGTCGGAGCCACAAACGCCTTCACGGCAGGAGCGACGGAATGACAGACTAGGATCTTTTTCTTTCAGCTGCATTAAAGCGTCAAGCAGCATCATGTCGCGACCCTCTTCCGCTTCCAGGGTGTAATCCTGCATGCGCGGAGCGTCGTCTACATCCGGGTTATAACGATAAACTGAGAATTCGAGTTTCATTGTCCTGTCTCCGCATTAATAAGTACGAATCTTCGGCGGGAACGCCGGACGCAGTTTCGGTTCCATGTTCACGCTACGACGCGTCATGGATTCCGTCTCTGGCAGATACAGGGAATGGCACAGCCAGTTTTCGTCATCACGCTCCGGGAAGTCGAAGCGGCTATGCGCGCCACGGCTCTCGGTACGGAAGTTTGCCGACACCGCCGTGGCGTAAGCGGTTTCCATCAGGTTATCCAGCTCCAGGCACTCAACGCGCTGGGTGTTGAACTCGCTGGAAGTGTCGTCCAGACGGGCATTTTTCAGGCGCTCGCGGATTGCTTTCAGCTGCTCAAGCCCTTTGGCCATCGCGTCACCTTCGCGGAATACCGAGAAGTTGTGCTGCATACATTCCTGCAGCGCTTTGCGGATTTCCACCGGATCTTCACCGTTACGGTTGCCGTTCCAGCGGTTAAGGCGCTCAAGGGAGGCGTCGATTTCAGCGTCGGTTGCGTCAAGCAGATCGCCCTGCTCGGCAATGGATTCCTGCAGGTGCAGGCCAACAGCACGCCCGAACACCACCAGGTCAAGCAGGGAGTTGCCGCCCAGACGGTTCGCACCGTGTACGGAAACACAGGCAATTTCGCCTACGGCGAACAAACCAGGGATAACCACATCTTCGCCCTGCTCGTTCACGGTCAGCGCCTGGCCAGTCACTTTGGTCGGAATACCGCCCATCATATAGTGGCAGGTTGGGATAACCGGGATCGGCTCTTTCACCGGATCGACGTGGGCGAAGGTACGGGACAGTTCCAGAATGCCCGGCAGGCGGGATTCCAGCACTTCTTTACCCAGGTGGTCGAGTTTCAGTTTGGCGTGTGGCCCCCACGGACCATCACAGCCGCGCCCTTCACGGATTTCGATCATGATGGAGCGCGCCACCACGTCACGACCCGCCAGGTCTTTCGCGTTCGGGGCATAACGCTCCATGAAGCGTTCGCCGTGTTTGTTCAGCAGGTAACCGCCTTCACCACGGCAGCCTTCTGTGACCAGAACCCCTGCCCCGGCAATGCCGGTTGGGTGGAACTGCCACATTTCCATATCCTGCACCGGCACGCCAGCGCGGATAGCCATACCAACGCCGTCACCGGTATTGATGTGGGCGTTGGTGGTGGATTGATAAATACGGCCTGCGCCGCCGGTTGCCAGCACGGTTGCGCGGGCTTTGAAGTAAACGACTTCACCGGTTTCGATGCACAGTGCGGTACAGCCAACCACTGCGCCATCGGCGTTTTTCACCAGATCCAGCGCATACCACTCGGAGAAGATGGTGGTGTGGTTTTTCAGGTTCTGCTGATACAGCGTGTGCAGTAAAGCGTGGCCGGTACGGTCAGCCGCTGCCGCAGTACGCGCCGCCTGCTCGCCGCCGAAGTCTTTCGACTGGCCGCCGAACGGACGTTGATAAATGGTGCCGTTTTCCAGACGGGAGAAAGGCAGGCCCATGTGGTCCAGTTCCAGAATCGCTTCCGGGCCGGTTTTACACATATATTCGATGGCGTCCTGGTCACCGATATAATCGGAACCTTTTACCGTGTCATACATGTGCCATTCCCAGTTATCTTCATGGGTATTACCCAGCGCCACGGTGATACCACCCTGCGCAGATACGGTATGGGAACGAGTTGGGAACACTTTAGAAAGCAGCGCACAGGTCTGGCCGCTCTGGGAAATCTGTAGCGCCGCGCGCATACCTGCGCCGCCGGCACCAATCACTACAGCATCAAATTCTCTGACTGGCAGTTTCATTACACACCCCACACCACAACGAATCCATAAATGACGTAAACCAACAGCGCGACAACAATCAGCAGCTGTAAAGGAAGGCGAATCGCCAGTGGTTTAACGTAGTCGGTCAACACCTGCCACATGCCAATCCAGGCATGGATCAAAATAGAGAACAGTGCCAGCAGGGTGAAAACTTTGGTGAAGGCAGAGGCAAAGAAGCCGTGCCAGACGTCGTAGGTCAGCTCGCCGGTGACAGCGAAGAAGCCAATCATGTAGATGATGTACAGGGTGAGTACGATGGCGGTAGCGCGAACCAGCACATAATCGTGCACGCCATTGCGACCCAATGCGGAGGCATTGCTTACCATACGAGGACTCCTGCAAGAATTGAAAGCACGACAGTAATAACAAAGGCGATATGTGCGGATCGTTTGCCCGCTACAAAGGTCTCTTCCAGATAGCCAAAGTCCATCAGCAGATGGCGAATACCCACCACCACGTGATAGGCCAGAGCCGTCAGAATGCCCCACATTATAAATTTAACGATAAAGCTGCTCATCACGGCGGACGCGGTCAGAAAACCTTCCGGGGAGGAGAGTGACAGTCCCAGCAACCAAAGCAGAATGCCGACCGCCACAAATGTGATCACGCCGGAAACGCGGTGGAGGATGGAAGCGATTGCAGTGACGGGGAACCGGATCGTTTTCAGATCCAGATTGACAGGTCGTTGTTTTTTCACGTTTCTTATCATGAATAGCGCCCACATGCTCTTCTTATTGTTTCCTTCCTCCGGATCTGCATTCGGGGTCAGACAGCGCTAACTTTCTATAACTGTGCGTCATGCAAAAAACAGCTACATCCAGAGGCCAGGGATCTGGCTACAACGCTGGGTGGCTCCCGGTAGCAGGGTGTTCCGGAGACCTGGCGGCAGTATAGGCTCTTCACAAAATCATTACAATTAACCCACATAATGTTTGAAGGGTTTTGCTCGGAACAGTGAGCAGGATCACGATAACAACATTATTTTAAATTTTAATCATCTGATTTGACAAAAGTTAAACATTCTTGTTACAAACAGGGCCAGAAAAGCCGTATAATTCGTAAAAGTTATAGGGTCAGCCTTTCACCTGAGTAATAGTTATGTAACAGTGGATGGGTATTGACCCGAGAGATCAGGACAGTTATTAGTGATATACAGGTTTGAATGATACTGATTGCTAAGACGCTGATTTGCTGTAGTTTCGCCCCCAAAGCGAGTGTTACCTGCAAGCGCCCATCGCTCTGTACCCTGGTTGTACTCCTCTAAACAGAGCCGCGAGCCAATTAAAAAACTGGTAACCAACCATTGTGGGTTCGAATGCAAATCGGACGCCCGGCAGTCTTATGAAATAAGGCGCTAAGGAGACCGTAAATGGCTGATACTAAAGCAAACCTCACCCTTAATGGTGACGATGCTCTCGAACTTGATGTGCTAAAGGGCACGCTAGGTCAGGATGTAATTGATATCCGTAGTCTTGGTTCTAAAGGTGTATTTACTTTTGACCCAGGTTTCACCTCTACCGCATCCTGCGAATCCAAAATCACTTATATCGACGGTGACGAAGGCATTCTGTTGCACCGCGGTTTCCCGATTGACCAACTGGCCACCGAATCCAGCTACCTGGAAGTGTGCTACATCCTGCTGAACGGCGAAAAACCGACGCAGGAGCAGTTCGACGAATTCAAAACTACCGTTACCCGCCACACCATGATTCACGAGCAGATCACCCGTCTGTTCCACGGCTTCCGTCGCGACTCACATCCGATGGCCGTGCTGTGCGGCGTAACCGGCGCGCTGGCGGCCTTCTACCACGACTCCCTTGACGTGAATAACCCACGTCACCGTGAAATCGCGGCGTTCCGTCTGCTCTCCAAAATGCCAACCGTAGCGGCAATGTGTTACAAGTATTCGATTGGCCAGCCGTTTGTTTACCCACGCAACGACCTCTCCTACTCGGCTAACTTCCTGAACATGATGTTCTCCACGCCGTGCGAAGAGTACAAAGTTAACCCAATTCTGGAGCGAGCAATGGATCGTATTCTGATCCTGCACGCTGACCACGAGCAGAACGCATCGACGTCAACCGTACGTACCGCAGGTTCTTCCGGCGCTAACCCATTTGCGTGTATCGCGGCGGGGATCGCTTCCCTGTGGGGACCGGCTCACGGCGGCGCGAACGAAGCTGCGCTGAAGATGCTGGAAGAAATCAGCACCGTGGAGCACATTCCAGAATTTATCCGTCGTGCCAAAGACAAGAACGACTCGTTCCGCCTGATGGGCTTCGGCCACCGCGTGTACAAAAACTACGACCCGCGCGCCACCGTGATGCGTGAAACCTGTCACGAAGTGCTGAAAGAGCTGAACCTGAAGGATAACAACCTGCTGGAAGTGGCGATGGAGCTGGAACACATCGCGCTGAACGACCCGTACTTCATCGAGAAGAAACTCTACCCGAACGTAGACTTCTACTCCGGAATCATCCTGAAGGCGATGGGCATTCCTTCCTCCATGTTTACCGTTATCTTCGCGATGGCGCGTACCGTGGGCTGGATTGCACACTGGAACGAAATGCACGACGACGGCATTAAAATTGCCCGTCCACGTCAGCTGTACACCGGCTACGACAAACGTGATTTCAAATCCGATCTCAAAAAGTAATATTTCTTACTTGATGAGTAAAAAACGCGCCCTGTGGCGCGTTTTTTATTTCTGGCAGCGAGGGCACCAGTAAAACGGCCTTGAAGAGAAGTTGGTTCTTTCAATAATCCCTCCACATCGTTCGCACGGTTCACCCGCCCGGTGAAACACCCTAAAGCTGAAAACAGCCCCGTGATGTTTGTTCTCATCTCCCTGGCCTCGCGTCTGATAAGAAAGCCGTGGAATCGCCAGCAAAGCAGTCGCTAACCGCTCAATCTGCTCTTCGCTTAAATCCTCCGCGCGGTGCTGCGGCGCAAGTTCCGCTTCCCAAAGGATTTCCACTCGCAGGTAATTCCCCAAACCGGCAAGAAAAGCCTGGTCGAGCAGTAACCCGCTGAACTGCCGACGGCGAAACTTTGGCGACAGCAAACGTGCTTTGACCAGATCCACCGTCAGCGTTTCATCCAGCACATCCGGCCCCACGCGCTGCAAGAAAGGCTGTTGTTCAAGCTGCCCCTGATCGAGGATTTCTATGTCCGAGGCGCTGTAAAGAAGAATGGCTTTTTTAGCCGTTTGCAGCCTGACACGCAGCACACGGTTCGTTTCTGCTACTTTACCTACGTCAGCCACTCGCCATACGCCGTAAAGCTGATTATGACTGTACAAGGTTAAGCCGTTGGAAAAATGCGTCAGCATTGCTTTTCCTCGGGTTTCGATACGATCGATGGTTTTCCCCACCAGCATCGCTTCAAACGGCTTAAGCTCTTCAAAAGCAAACCAGGCTTCGGTTAACGGCTCCCCGCCCACGGCGGCTTCCAGCTTGTCCGCCGCGCGGCGAATCTCCGGTCCTTCCGGCATACTAAACTCCCTGAAACGTTATGCTTCCTGTGCTAGTTGCCAGGCAATCTGCTCGAGATAAATAGCCTGTTCGCGGCGCGCTTTGAGCGCCTCCGCCAGCGTACACGGCACAAAATGAATGGGTTCCCCCAGCCTGACCTGAGCCAGATGATAAAGATCGGCCTCAATCACGCAGGCAATGCGAGGATAGCCCCCGGTTGTCTGGGCATCGTTCATTAACACAATCGGCTGGCCGTTATGCGGTACCTGAATCACGCCCGGCAGCAGGCCATGAGACAGCATTTCTCGCTGGGTCGTCCGCTCCAGCTCTGGCCCCTGAAGCCTGTAGCCCATCCGGTTACTCTGCGGGCTAATTTGCCAGGCCAATCGCCAGAAACTCTCCTGAGATGCCTGGCTGAATTCCTGATACTCCGGCCCGGTCACGGCGCGAATGCGATTTCCCCAAAGCAGTTGTTTTACACCGCGGGGATGCTGAAATTTACGTTGAGGTTTACGCAAAGCTAAACGGTCACCATCCCGCAGCAAACGGCCATGATGACCGCCGATCCCGGCTTTAAGATCGGTGCTGTAAGACCCCATCACTTCCGGCACATCCAGGCCACCGTCGACGGCAAGGTAGCTGCGCATACCGTGCGTAGGTTTTTTCAGCGTCAGCCTTTGGCCTTTTTTGACAGGCAGTCGCCAGCCCGTCCACACGGCGTTGCCATCCAGCTCCGCATGGCAGCCCGCCCCGGTAAGCGCAAACCAGCCGCTACGCCCGAATTCAATCACGCACTGTCCAAGGGTGATTTCCAGCGCGGGGGCATCTGGCGCATTCCCAACCAGTAAATTGGCGACGGAGATGGCGGGAGTATCGAGCGCGCCGCAGCGGCTCACGCCCAAATGACGCTGCCCTTCCCGGCCCGTATCCTGCACGCTGGTTTGTATCCCGGCGCGAACAATATTCAGCATATGCCCCCCTGCTGCGGGACGAAACGCACGGTATCACCCGGCAACAATAAAGTGGGTGATGAGCCGTTGGGGTTAAACAAATCGAGTGAGGTGCGGCCGATGATTTGCCAACCTCCCGGCGTCACCAGCGGATAAATGCCGGTTTGACTGCCACCAATGCCTACAGAGCCAGCGGCAACCTGCAGCCGGGGTTCTGCCCGGCGGGGCGTAGCGAGGACTTCAGGCAGTCCCCCCAGATAAGCAAAGCCCGGCTGGAAGCCAAGGAAGTAGACGATGTACTCCGCTCCAGAATGCAGGGCGACTACCTGTTCGGGCGTTAAGTTATTGTGGCGAGCCACGACATCAAGATCGGGCCCCACCTCGCCGCCGTATACGACCGGAATATCAATCTTACGAGGCGGAGGGATCACAGCCTCACTTTCTTCCCACCAGCGCTGGAGCCATTCAATGCCATCCAGCGCCAGCCGCTGAGGATCTTTCAGCACCACGGTGATGTTATTCATGCCCGGAATGGCCTCGCTCACCTCGTCAGAGGCATTCAGGCGCTGCAGCAGTCCCCAAATGCGCTGCTGGCTGGCAAGCCTGACAGGAGGATCCAGCTCCAGAACCACCGCTTTTTCACCCAATAAATAACAGCGAGCTCGTTGCACAGCTCCTCCGGTATCAGGCTGGATTAGGGATATCGATAAAGATAACGTCGAGATCGGTTTCGCTGTTTAGCCAGTCGCTAAGCGCCTGGATCCCACCCCGCTCGGTGGCATGGTGACCCGCGGCGTAGAAATGCAGCCCCTGTTCGCGGGCGGAATGAATCGTCTGCTCGGAAACTTCGCCGGTAATAAACGCATCCACACCAAAGCGCGCCGCGCTATCGATAAAGCCCTGCCCACCGCCCGTGCACCACGCCACGCGGCGGATCTGATCCGGGCCGGTGTCTCCACACCACAGCGGCGTGCGGCCTAAGCGCATTTCAATCCAGGAAGCCAGCTCCACGCCGGAAAGCGGCGTCGGGAACTCGCCCCAGGGGACCAGCGGCTCAACTTCCCCTTTCGTTTCAATCCCCAGCAGCGCGCCAAGTTGGGCGTTATTCCCCAACTGCGGATGGGCATCAAGCGGCAAATGCCAGCCGTAAAGGTTGATGTCGTTCGCCAGCAGCGTTTTCAGGCGGTTGCGCTTCATGCCGCGGATCACCGGCGATTCATTTTTCCAGAAATAACCGTGGTGGACGATCACCGCATCGGCCTGCTGGCGCACAGCTTCGTCCAGCAGCGCCTGGCTGGCAGTAACCCCAGTGACAATCTTGCGGATCGCTTCCCGGCCTTCAACCTGCAGGCCATTCGGGGCGTAATCACTGATTGCCGAGCTGTTCAGCTTGTCATTAATCAGGCGTTCCAGTTCACTGTTTTTCATCATTATTCTCTTTGGTTATTTTCTTGCCGCTTCATAAGCCGCAAGCGTATTCAGTCGGGCCTGCCTATGGTCAACAATCGGGCGCGGGTAGTCCAGCGTTTGCTTTTGTTTATCAGCCCAGTCCCACGGCGAATGAATCTGTTTCCCTGGCACAGTTTTCAGTTCAGGTAGCCAGTGGCGAATAAAATCCCCTTCAGCATCGAAGCGTTCACCCTGAGTTGTCGGGTTAAAAATGCGGAAATAAGGCGCGGCGTCGGTGCCCGTAGAAGCCGCCCACTGCCAGCCGCCGTTGTTCGCCGCCAGATCTCCGTCAATCAGCTGCGACATAAAATAGCGCTCGCCCTGCCGCCAGTCGATCAGCAAATCCTTCACCAGAAAACTCGCCACGACCATGCGTAAACGGTTATGCATCCAGCCCGTTTGGTTCAGCTGCCGCATCGCCGCATCGACAATGGGGTAACCCGTTTTACCCTGCTGCCAGGCTTCAAGCCATGCATTATTTCCGCTCCAGCGAACTTTATCTGTCCAGGCAATAAACGGCTGGTGACGGCAAAGTTTTGGGTACGCAACCATCAGATGGCGGTAAAACTCGCGCCAGATGAGTTCGTTGAGCCAGGTAGCTCCGGCTTCGCCCTCCAGCGCTTTAGGGTGCTCTTTTAGCAGACGATGCAGGCACTGGCGCGGAGACAAAACGCCGGTGGCCAGATAAGGTGACAGCCGGCTGGTGCCTTCTATCGCCGGGAAATCACGTTGTTCCGGGTAGTCGGCAGCGGGCTGCAGGCAAAATTTACGCAGCATGCCAATGGCCTCCGGCTCACCCACCGGGAAGAGTTCGCGGTCAAACGCCTCACGGGGCATATCAAACGCAAAGCTTTCATTGAAGTCGCACTCTCCACGGGCTTTTGGCGCAGGCACGCATTCCGGCAGCCCTTCCTGCAAGCGCCGAATAAACGCCTTGCTGAACGGGGTAAAGACTTTGTACATCTCGTGGTTGCCGGTAGTGACGCTGCCCGGTGCAAGCAGCAGGCTGTCATCAAATCCCTGCACGGTAACGTCCACATCCAGAGCTTTTTCCAGCGCGGCGTCACGGGCACGCTCGTTAACTTCATACTGGTAGTTGTAAAAAAGCGCATCGACTTTTTGTTCAACGCAGAACGCTTTTATACACTCTATCGACGCGGCAAAATCCGCAGCCTGTTGGATATGAAGTTCAATCCCACGCCCGGCCAGGGCATGACCCAATGCCCGTAAATGCTCAAAGATAAATTCGGCCTGTTTGGGTGCCATGACGTGCTGCCGCCATTGTTCGGGCGTCACGACAAAAAATCCGATGACTTTTGCATCGGGATTACGGCAGGCGGCGTGTAAGGCGTAGTTATCGTGAATACGTAGATCGTTGCGGAACCAGACCAGATGGGTAGGCATAACTCTCCCTGGATTCATTACCTGACCGCCGCCATTGCGCGTTGGCGACGGTTCAATATTGGAAGTTATTCCGGACAGCAGAAGCATACCAATGCCAGACTAAGCGACATCGCTGGCTGCCCGCGTCTCAGTTGTTAATTCAGTGTAGCAAGACGCAGGCAACAAAAAAGCTACCCGGAGGTAGCTTTCGTCAAATCGATTCAGCTTTTAGTAATAATCGAAGGCGGCGGCTTCAGATTGCGCCATCCACACCGGCTTGTCGCTGGTTTTGGACCAGACGCGGTGCAGGTAGCTGTAAAAACGCGCGCGATCTTTCCAGAACAGCATTACAGGCAGCGCCAGCACACCGGCAGCGATTGCGAAAGTGCGACGCAGGATGACCTGATGCGCAGGGTATTCTTTGTATAAAGACATAGGCTTCTCCTCATAATGTGTGACCGACACCGCATGTCGGAAAATCGAAACTTGTTATCTGGTCAAAATACTATCTCATTGTTTGAAAGTTTACTACTCCTCCGACCAGATAAATGCACTTTTTTGTGCGCTATTTATCTTTTCACCTGTAATTAAGTTACAAAATGGTTAAATAAATACTAACCATTAGTTAACTAATGGCTTTTGCCATTTTTATACTTTTTTTACACCCCGCCCCCGGACTTTTACGACATCTTTTCACCCGAAATCCTATTCTGCCGCGAAATGCTTAACGCACCGTTGGAGGTGGATTGTGAGTGCAGGCGTCATAACCGGCATCGTGCTGGTCTTCTTGCTGTTGGGTTACCTGGTTTATGCCCTGATTAAAGCGGAGGCGTTTTAATGGCTGCGTCCGGATTTTTACTGATCGCCAGCTTCCTGCTGGTGCTCTTTGCCCTTGCGAAACCGCTGGGCGCCGTGCTGGCACGACTGATCGACGGCGAACCGCTGCCGATCGTGGGCCGCATTGAGCCCATTTTGTGGTCCCTGATGGGCAGCAAAGGTGAAGAAATGGGCTGGAAACGCTATCTGATGGCGATTCTGGCATTTAACGTTTTTGGGCTGATCCTGCTGTTCGCGATGCTGCTGTTCCAGGACAGTTTGCCGCTTAACCCTCAGCATCTGCCGGGCCTCTCCTGGCATCTGGCGCTGAACACTGCCGTCAGTTTTGTCTCCAACACTAACTGGCAGTCTTACGGCGGCGAAACCACGCTGAGCTACTTCAGCCAGATGGTGGGCCTGACGGTACAAAACTTCGTTTCTGCCGCCACCGGCATTGCCGTAGTGTTTGCGCTGATCCGTGGTTTCTCTCGCCATTCCACCAGCACGCTGGGCAACGCCTGGGTCGATTTAACCCGCGTTACGCTGTACATCCTGCTGCCAATCTCGCTGGTGATGGCGCTGTTCTTTATCAGCCAGGGTTCGCTGCAGAACTTCTCTGCTTACCAGCCTTACACCACCATTGAAGGCGTTCAGCACCTGCTGCCGATGGGGCCGGTGGCTTCTCAGGAAGCGATTAAAATGCTGGGAACCAACGGCGGGGGCTTCTTCAACGCTAACTCCTCTCACCCGTTTGAGAACCCTACGGCGCTGACCAACTTCGTGCAGATGGTTTCCATCTTCCTGATCCCGGCCGCGCTCTGCTTCGCCTTTGGTGAAGCCGTGGGTGACCGCCGTCAGGGCCGCGCGCTGCTTTGGGCGATGACCATTATCTTCGTGGTCTGCGTGGTGGTAGTGATGTGGGCCGAGCTGCAGGGCAACCCGCACTTTATCCAGTTGGGCGCCAACAGCAGCATCAACATGGAAGGCAAAGAGAGCCGCTTCGGCATTCTGAATAGCAGCCTGTTCGCGGTGATTACTACCGCCGCATCCTGCGGGGCGGTCAACGCCATGCATGACTCCTTTACGGCGCTGGGCGGCATGGTGCCAATGTGGCTGATGCAGATTGGTGAAGTGGTCTTCGGCGGCGTAGGCGCTGGCCTGTACGGCATGCTGCTGTTCGTCCTGCTGGCCGTGTTTATCGCCGGGCTGATGATTGGGCGTACCCCGGAATACCTGGGTAAGAAAATTGACGTGCCGGAAATGAAGATGACTTCGCTGGCCATTCTTATCACCCCTGCCCTGGTGCTGCTCGGCACCGCGCTGGCGATGATGACGGATGCAGGCCGCAGCGGCATGGCAAACCCAGGGATCCACGGCTTCAGCGAGGTGCTGTATGCGATTTCTTCCGCCGCAAACAATAACGGTAGCGCCTTCGCCGGCCTGAGCACCAACACGCCGTTCTGGAACGTTCTGCTGGCTGTATGCATGTGGTTTGGTCGCTTTGGGGTGATTATCCCGGTAATGGCTATTGCCGGTTCCCTGGCCGCGAAAAAATCCCAGGCCGTCAGCATCGGTACGCTGCCAACGCACGGCCCGCTGTTTATCGGTTTACTGATTGGGACAGTGCTGCTGGTTGGCGCCCTGACCTTTATCCCCGCCCTCGCTTTAGGCCCGGTTGCGGAACACCTTTCTCTGGTTAATTTCTGATTACGAGGCTTCCATGAGTCGCAAGCAACAGGCGCTGTTTGAACCTGGTCTGATCCGTCAGGCGCTAATTGATTCTTTTAAAAAGCTCGCCCCGCAGGTGCAGTGGCGCAACCCGGTGATGTTTATCGTCTGGGTGGGGAGCATCATCACTACCCTGCTCGGGATAGCGATGTTCACCGGCCTGCAGCAGGGGGATGCCCTCTTCACGCTCGCCATCAGCCTGTGGCTGTGGTTTACCGTGCTGTTCGCCAACTTTGCTGAAGCGCTGGCAGAAGGCCGCAGCAAGGCCCAGGCGAACAGCCTGAAAGGGGTGAAAAAAACCAGTTGGGCACGCAAACTGCGCAGCCCACAGCATGATGCGCAGGTGGACCACATTCCGGCGGCCGATCTGCGTAAAGGCGACGTCGTGCTGGTGGAAGCCGGGGACATCATCCCTTGCGATGGCGAAGTCCTTGAGGGTGGCGCGTCGGTGGATGAAAGCGCCATCACCGGGGAATCCGCCCCGGTTATCCGTGAGTCCGGCGGCGACTTTGCCTCGGTGACCGGCGGGACGCGCATTCTGTCCGACTGGCTGGTCATCCAGTGCAGCGTTAACCCAGGGGAAACCTTCCTCGACCGCATGATTGCCATGGTGGAAAGCGCCCAGCGTCGTAAAACGCCGAACGAAATCGCCCTGACTATCCTGCTGGTAGCGCTGACAATCGTCCTGCTGCTGGCGACCGCAACCCTGTGGCCGTTCTCTGCCTACGGCGGCCAGGCGGCTAGCGTAACCGTGCTGGTAGCCCTGCTGGTCTGCCTGATCCCAACCACCATCGGCGGCCTGCTTTCCGCCATCGGTGTGGCCGGGATGAGCCGCATGCTGGGTGCGAACGTGATCGCTACCAGCGGCCGGGCGGTAGAAGCTGCCGGGGATATCGACGTCCTGCTGCTGGATAAAACCGGCACCATCACGCTCGGTAACCGCCAGGCCTCCGCCTTCCTCCCTGCCCCTGGCGTGGATGAAAAAGAGCTGGCCGATGCCGCGCAGCTGGCCTCACTGGCGGATGAAACGCCAGAAGGCCGCAGTATCGTGGTGCTGGCAAAACAGCGCTTTAACCTGCGTGAACGCGACGTGCAGAACCTGCAGGCAACGTTTGTGCCGTTTACCGCACAAACCCGTATGAGCGGTATCAATATTCAGGACCGCATGATCCGCAAAGGTTCTGTGGATGCCATCCGCCGCCACGTAGAAGTGAACAACGGCCACTTCCCGGCCCAGGTCGACACGCTGGTTGAAGGCGTGGCTCGCCAGGGCGGTACGCCGCTGGTGGTTGCCGAAGGCGCTAACGTGCTGGGCGTAATCGCGCTGAAAGACATCGTGAAAGGCGGCATTAAAGAGCGTTTCGCACAACTGCGCCAGATGGGCATCAAAACGGTGATGATCACCGGGGATAACCGCCTGACCGCCGCGGCGATTGCCGCCGAAGCCGGGGTGGATGACTTCCTTTCTGAAGCCACACCGGAAGCCAAGCTGGCGCTGATTCGCCAGTATCAAGCCGAAGGACGTTTGGTGGCGATGACCGGCGACGGCACCAACGACGCCCCTGCCCTTGCGCAGGCAGACGTAGCGGTAGCCATGAACTCCGGGACTCAGGCAGCGAAGGAGGCCGGGAACATGGTTGACCTGGACTCTAACCCAACCAAGCTGATTGAAGTGGTCCACATCGGGAAGCAAATGCTGATGACTCGCGGGTCACTGACCACCTTCAGTATCGCTAACGACGTGGCGAAATACTTCGCCATTATCCCGGCGGCGTTTGCGGTGACTTACCCGCAGTTGAACGCGCTGAACGTGATGCACCTGCACTCCCCTGCTTCGGCCATCTTGAGCGCGGTGATCTTCAATGCGCTGATCATCATCTGCCTCATTCCGCTGGCGCTAAAAGGCATTAGCTACAAGCCGCTGAGCGCGGCCGCGATGCTGCGCCGCAACCTGTGGATCTATGGCCTGGGCGGTATCGTCGTGCCGTTTATTGGTATCAAAGTGATTGACGTGATCCTGACCGTACTCGGTCTGGTCTAAGAGGAAAAGAACATGGCTACGTTACGCCCCGCTTTATTACTGCTGATTATCCTGACGCTGATTACCGGAGGGGTTTATCCTCTCCTCGCCACGCTGCTGGGGCAATGGTGGTTCCCGGCTCAGGCCAACGGCTCGTTAATCGTTGAAGACGGCAAGGTTCGCGGTTCAGAGCTGATTGGTCAGGACTTCACTAACGTAAAATATTTCCAGGGTCGCCCCTCTGCCACCTCGGATAGCCCCTATAATCCAATGGCATCCGGCGGCAGCAACCTTGCGGCCAGCAACCCGGAGCTGGACAAAGAGGTTAAGGCTCGCGTTAGTGCGCTGCGTGCGGCTAACCCGGAGGCTAATCCAGCGGTACCCGTTGACTTAGTCACCACCTCCGCCAGCGGCCTGGACGGGCAGCTTTCTCCTGAAGCGACCGCGTGGCAAATCCCACGGGTAGCGAAAGCCAGAAATCTGCCAGTGGAGCAAATCGCTCGCCTGGTGGCGGAAAACACCACCACGCCGCTGGTGAATTTTATCGGCATGCCGGTAGTGAATATCGTTAAGCTGAACCTGGCGCTGGACCATCTCCAGGCGAAGTAAAAAGGACGTGTTATGA
The DNA here is from genome assembly GCF_037152415.1 of Cedecea sp. AS113. Classification (NCBI taxonomy): domain Bacteria; kingdom Pseudomonadati; phylum Pseudomonadota; class Gammaproteobacteria; order Enterobacterales; family Enterobacteriaceae; genus Cedecea; species Cedecea sp. AS113. The sequence continues at coordinate 362,588 of NZ_JBBCMI010000003.1, read as the reverse complement.
CCGAGGAGCCGCTGCGCCCCAACCCCGATAAGCTGCTGGAGAAAGTCAACCGCCAGCCGCGTGGGAAACTGAAAATCTTCTTCGGCGCCTGTGCAGGCGTCGGGAAAACCTACGCGATGCTTCAGGAGGCGCAGCGCCTGCGGGCGCAGGGCCTCGATGTGCTGGTGGGCGTGGTGGAAACCCACGGCCGCCAGGAAACTGCCGAACTGTTAAAGGGGCTGACGATTCAGCCCCCTCGTCGTATTCACCACCGGGGGCGTCTGGTCCAGGAGTTTGACCTGGACGCCGCCCTCGCCCGCAACCCTGCCCTGATTCTGATGGACGAACTGGCGCACAGTAACGCGCCAGGCTCGCGCCACCCCAAACGCTGGCAGGACGTGGAAGAGCTGCTGGAAGCCGGGATCGACGTCCTGACCTCCGTTAACGTTCAGCATCTGGAAAGCCTGAATGACGTAGTAGGCGGAGTCACCGGGATTCAGGTACGCGAAACCGTCCCCGACCCTATTTTCGACGCCGCCGACGAAGTCGTGCTGGTTGACCTGCCGCCGGACGACCTCCGCCAGCGCCTGCACGAAGGCAAAGTTTATATCTCCGGCCAGGCCGAACGCGCCATCGAGCACTTCTTCCGTAAAGGCAACCTGATAGCGCTGCGAGAGCTGGCCTTGCGACGCACAGCCGACCGCGTTGACGATCAGATGCGCGCCTGGCGGGACAACCAGGGACAGGAAAAAGTCTGGCACACGCGGGACGCCATTCTGCTGTGCATCGGCCATAGCAACGGCAATGAAAAACTGGTTCGCACCGCCGCTCGCCTTGCCGCCAAGCTCGGCAGCGTCTGGCACGCCGTCTACGTCGAAACGCCGCAGCTTCACCGCCTGCCGGAACATCAGCGCCGGACCATTTTAAGCGCTCTGCGGCTCGCCCAGGAGCTGGGAGCCGAAACCGCCACGCTTGCCGATCCCAATGAAGAAAAAGCGGTGCTGCGCTACGCCCGCGAACACAATCTCGGCAAAATCATTATTGGCCGTCATACCACGCGCCGCTGGTGGCACCGTACGTCTTTCGCCGACCGGTTAGCCAAACGCGCTCCGGACCTCGATCTGGTGATTGTTGCGCTGGATGAAAAACCGCTCCCCTCCCCGACCAGAGCACCGGACACCAGAACGCTAAGCGAGAAATGGCGCATTCAACTGCGCGGCTGCGCCGTGGCAGTGGTGCTCTGTGCGTTTATTACCTTTATCGCCAATCAGTGGCTGGTGGCCTTTGATGCCGCCAACCTGGTGATGATCTACCTGCTTGGCGTGGTGATGGTCGCGCTATTTTATGGCCGCTGGCCGTCCGTCCTCGCGACGGTCATCAACGTGATTAGCTTCGACCTGTTCTTTATTGCGCCGCGAGGCACGCTCGCCGTGTCGGATGTTCAGTATCTGCTGACCTTCGGCGTAATGCTCACCGTCGGGCTGGTGATCGGGAATCTGACCGCCGGAGTACGTTATCAGGCACGCATCGCCCGCTACCGGGAACAGCGCACCCGTCATCTGTATGAAATGTCTAAAGCTCTGGCCGATGACCGCACGCCGCAGGACGTCGCCGCCACCAGCGTGCAGTTTATTAACAACACCTTCCAGGCCCGCAGCCTGCTGCTGCTGCCGGACGATCACGGGAAACTCAGCCGTATCGCAGCCGAAGGGGAACCCGCTCAGTGGGATGAAGCGATTGCCCGCTGGAGCTTTGATAAAGGCCAGCCCGCCGGTGCCGGAACGGATACGCTGCCGGGCGTGCCCTACCGCATCCTGCCGCTTAGCACCACGGAAAGGACCCTGGGTCTGCTGGTCGTTGAGCCGGAGAATCTGCGCCAGCTGATGATCCCCGAACAGCAGCGCCTGCTGGAAACCTTTACCCTGCTGGTGGCCACCGCGCTCGACAGGCTGCTGCTCACCGCCAGCGAAGAACAGGCCCGGCTTTCCAGCGAACGGGAGCAAATCCGCAACTCGCTGCTGGCCGCGCTTTCGCACGACCTGCGCACGCCGCTGACCGTGCTGTTTGGCCAGGCAGAAATCCTCACGCTGGATCTCGCCAGTGAAGGATCAAAACATGCCCCGCAGGCCAACGAAATCCGTCAGCATGTGCTGAACACCACCCGGCTGGTGAATAATCTGCTGGATATGGCCCGCATTCAGTCGGGCGGTTTTAATCTTCGTAAAGAGTGGCTGACGCTAGAGGAAGTCGTCGGCAGCGCGCTGAAGATGCTCGAACCGGGCCTCGGCGGCCGCCATATCGCCCTTAATTTGCCTGATCCGCTGATGCTGATTGAAGTCGACGGCCCGCTGTTCGAACGCGTGCTGATCAACCTGCTGGAGAATGCGGTGAAATATGCCGGTTATAAAGCCAACATCGGTATAAAAGCGACCTCGACAGCAGACAAGCTGGACCTGGAAGTTTGGGACAGCGGCCCGGGGGTTCCCGCTGGTAAAGAGCTGCTGATTTTTGATAAATTTGCCCGCGGTAACAAAGAGTCAGCTATTCCAGGCGTTGGGCTTGGGCTGGCTATCTGCCGGGCGATTGTTGAAGTTCACGGCGGCACAATTTATGCGCTTAACCGCCCGGAAGGCGGTGCCAGCTTCCACGTTGTGCTACCTTTATCACCTCCCCCCGAACTCCCTGAAATGATTGAGGTGCTGTGACAACGGTTCTGATAATTGAGGATGAAAAAGAGATCCGCCGCTTTCTGCGCACCGCGCTGGAAGATGAATCGTTGCGCGTGTTTGATGCCGAAACCCTGCAGCGCGGCCTGATTGAAGCCGCCACCCGCAAGCCGGATCTGGTGATTCTGGATCTCGGCCTGCCGGATGGCGACGGCATCGATTTTATTCGTGACTTCCGCCAGTGGAGCCAGACGCCGGTCATCGTCCTGTCGGCCCGGAGTGACGAGCAGGCGAAGATTGCCGCCCTGGATGCTGGCGCAGACGATTTTCTCAGCAAGCCGTTTGGCATCGGTGAACTGCAGGCCAGGCTTCGCGTCGCCCTGCGCCGCCACGCCAGCACCGTTCAGCCCGATCCGATTTATCAGTTTTCCGAAATTCGGGTCGACCTCGCCTCGCGCCGTATTACCCGCGGCGAAGAGGAAATTCACCTGACCCCCATTGAGTTCCGCCTGCTGGCAACCCTGCTGAATAATCACGGCAAAGTCCTGACCCAGCGCCAGTTGCTTAATCAGGTTTGGGGCCCGAATGCCGTGGAACACAGCCACTATCTGCGCATTTATATGGGCCACCTGCGCCAGAAGCTGGAGAGCGACCCCGCTCGCCCTCGCCATCTGCTCACCGAAACCGGGATCGGCTACCGTTTTATGCTCTGAAGGAGTAATCTCTGGCTCGTTCAAGAGGAGCCCGTTATGAGCGCATGGTTAGTCTACGCCCTGTTGTCTGCCGCTACGGCAGCGCTGGTCGCTATTTTTGGCAAAGTTGGTTTGCAGCATCTGGATGCCAATACCGCCACAGCCGTTCGCGCTGTGGTCATGGCGTTATTTTTAGTTGGGGTGGTCGTCGTTCAGGGAAAACTGAATCTTGTTAGTACGGTGTTTGCCGATAAAAAAGCGCTGCTGTTTATTTTGTTAAGCGGCGTGGCCGGGGCGCTGTCCTGGCTGTTCTATTTTATGGCGATCAAAAGTGGTGACGTGTCGAAGGTCGCCCCTATCGATAAGCTAAGCGTAGTGTTCGCGGTTATTCTGGCGGTGATTCTGTTTGGTGAGAAAGTGTCGCTGATTGCCGGGATAGGCGTGGCGCTTATCACCTGCGGCGCACTGATGGTGGCTTTGGGTTAAAAGAGAAAGGCTCCCTGGGGAGCCTTTTTGCATATTACTTCGCGCTTTTCAGCACTTCGCTGACAATCTCTACCGCTTCTTTCTCGATCTGCTCGCGGTGCTCTGCGCCGAGGAAGCTTTCACAGTAAATCTTGTAGGCGTCTTCGGTGCCGGACGGACGAGCGGCAAACCAGCCGTTCTTGGTCATCACCTTCAGGCCGCCAATGGAAGCGCCGTTGCCCGGTGCCGCCGTCAGACGCGCGGTGATCGGGTCACCTGCCAGCGTGTCTGCACTCACCATTTCAGGTGACAGCTTGGACAGCGCGGCTTTCTGTGCAGAAGTGGCTGGGGCCTGAATACGGTTATAGCTCGGTGCGCCAAAGCGCGCGGCTAACTCATCGTAATGCTGCTGCGGGTTTTTGCCCGTCACGGCGGTGATTTCTGCCGCCAGCAGGCACATGATGATACCGTCTTTGTCGGTCGACCATGGGGTGCCGTTGAAGCGCAGGAACGATGCCCCGGCGCTCTCTTCGCCCCCGAAGCCGAAGCTGCCGTCGAACAGGCCGTCAACGAACCACTTAAAGCCCACCGGGACTTCCACCAGCTTGCGGCCCAGATCTTCTACCACGCGGTCAATCATCGCGGAGGAAACCAGGGTTTTACCGACGGCCACATCTTTGCCCCAATGCGGACGGTGCTGGAACAGATAGTTAATAGCCACAGCCAGGTAATGGTTCGGGTTCATCAGGCCCGCCGGCGTGACGATGCCGTGGCGGTCGTAATCCGGGTCGTTGGCAAACGCCAGATCGAATTTGTCGCGCAGCGCCAGCAGGCCCGCCATCGCACATTCGGAGGAGCAGTCCATGCGAATTGCGCCGTCTTTATCCAGGTGCATAAAGCGGAAGGTCTGGTCGACCTGATCGTTCACGATGGTCAGATCGAGGTTGTAATGCTTCGCGATACGGTGCCAGTATTCGATCCCGGAACCGCCGAGAGGATCAACCCCCAGCTTCAGGCCCGCTTTTTGAATCGCGGCCATGTCGACGATATCCACCAGCCCTTCGATGAACGGCTGAATCAGATCCTGCGCCTGAACGTGACCGCTTTCCCAGGCTTTATCCAGCGTAATGCGCTTCACGCCTTTCAGGCCGTCGGCCAGCAACGCGTTAGCGCGATCTTCAACGACTTTGGTGACGTTAGTATCAGCCGGGCCACCGTTTGGCGGGTTGTACTTGATGCCGCCGTCGTCCGGTGGGTTGTGGGATGGCGTGATAACAATCCCGTCCGCCTGAGGGCCGCCCTTTTGGTTATGCACCAGGATGGCGTTAGAAATTGCAGGCGTCGGCGTATAGCCGTTATCCTGCTGCACAATGACGTCCACGCCGTTAGCGGCCAGCACTTCCAGCACGGAGATAAACGCAGGTTCGGACAGCGCGTGGGTGTCTTTGCCCACATAGCATGGACCGGTGATCCCATTCTTTGCGCGTTCTTCAGCGATAGCTTGCGCAATCGCCAGAATATGAGGTTCGTTAAAGCTATGCCGTGCTGCACTGCCGCGGTGGCCGGAGGTCCCGAATTTCACCGCGTGTTCGCTATTCCCCACCACTGGCTTAAGCACGTAATACTGCGCCGTAAGCTGGGCTACGTTAATCAAGTCGCTCTGTTGTGCAGGTTGACCCGCACGATCGTGGTTAGCCATTGGCTCTTCCTTACTGACGCCAGGTTTTTAAATAGTGCCGCAAACCTTTTCAATCAGCTCCGCAGGGAACTGCATTGACTGCATGATGTGTTCGATCATGCTGCATTTACGACCAGTATTCGTATTGGTGATCACCCAGTATGGGGTGCCCGGAACATGTTTCGGCTTGGTTTGATTGCCGTTTGCCAGCAGAGTTTGCTCATCGCCAGCAAAATAGACGCGGGTGCGGCCATGCAGCGATTCAGTGGCTTCGCCAAAGGTTTTTGCATCCAGCATATACAGCGTGGACAGCACCATCATAAAGCGGTTTACGGCTTTATTCTGGGCAGCGTACTCGTCGGAAAGCAGCAGCTCACGAACGGCACGCACGCGATTACGAGCGGTGTTCGCTGGTTTTTCTTCAACAACGGGAGCCGCAGCGCGCTCAGGCGCAGCGGGCGTAGAAGTGGCTGCTGGTGTTTGCCCGGCGGTAAATTTAAGCATACGCCGTAAAATGTCTGACGCGCTCTCGCCGATGTGTTTTGTCTGGCTGGCAATATAGCGGTAAAGCTCGTCATCAACTTCGATTGTTTTCATCTTAATCCAGTGCGATATCTTTTCTGAATACAAGTCGTTGGGATTATAGGGTCAAATCCCAACAGCGAACAGGAGAGGCGACTCAAAGTCAGAGTAAACTGAATATTTGCCGCACGCCCGCGAGAATGCCAACATGATACCCTAACCAAACGAACCAAAATAAAGAACTTTGCCATGAAATTAAATGCTCGCCTGCAAACTGCGCAACAATTGAATAGCAATTCCCCTATCGTACTGATCCACGGCCTGTTCGGCAGCCTGGATAACCTGGGTGTCCTGGCACGGGATCTGGGTAAAGATCATGCGTTGCTGCAGATCGATCTGCGCAATCACGGGCTGTCACCGCGCAGCGATGATATGAGCTATGCCGCAATGGCCGGGGACGTTCTGGACACGCTGGACGAATATGGTATCGAGAAAGCGTCGTTTATTGGCCATTCCATGGGCGGTAAAGTGGTGATGGCGCTTACCGCAATCGCCCCTCAGCGTATTGATAAGCTTGTGATGATAGATATTGCGCCGGTTAACTATCAGGTTCGCCGTCACGACGAAATTTTCGCGGCTATCCGCGCGGTCACCGAAGCGGGCGTAAAAACTCGCCAGCAGGCGGCGCAAATCATGCGCGACCACGTAGCTGAGGAAGGCGTCATTCAGTTTCTGCTGAAATCCTTTGCTGACGGCGAGTGGAAGTTCAACGTGCCCGTGCTTTGGCAGCAATACGAAACTATCGTTGGCTGGCGGCCTGTTCCGGCCTGGCCATATCCTGCACTATTTATTCGCGGCGGGAATTCTCCATATGTTGATGAAAGCCACCGCGAGGCGCTGCTAAGTCAGTTCCCACAGGCCCGTGCTCACGTCATCGCTGGAGCGGGTCATTGGGTTCATGCGGAAAAACCGGATGCCGTTCTACGGGCGATCCACCGATTTATCGACGCAGAGTAGAAAAACTGATTAAAAACAGACCGACCGGGCAGCTGAAGTCGCTAACGCGTTGGCGCGAATGGCGCGCTGATGTATGATGGCGCGCTTAATTGCACCGGCACCCTGCCCCTGCAGCCAGAATTTCCTGTCAGTATTCTAATCATGGCAAAAGAACAAACGGACCGTACTACATTAGATCTGTTCGCGGACGAGCGTCGCCCCGGGCGGCCGAAAACTAATCCGCTCTCGCGCGATGAGCAATTGCGTATCAATAAGCGCAATCAGCTGAAGCGCGATAAAGTGCGTGGTTTGAAGCGGGTTGAGCTAAAACTGAACAACGAGGCGGTCGATGCCCTCAACCAGCTGGCTGACGCCCGTAACATCAGCCGCAGCGAACTGATCGAAGAGATGCTGCTCGAGCAGCTTAAAAATCTCGGGTAACGCCTTCAGCCACCCTGCGGGTTATCTGAAATCTCAAAAGGGTGAGCAAAACCATGTTGCAGACTGTGCACCCGGGCGTGATAGCTGTTTCCGCTGCTGGAGCTGTTCTGCTATGATTGCCCTATACGTGGGCATTGAACGGCCAGCATACTATTAAGTTTCAAGAGGTTATTTTACTCATGGCAATCGTAGGCATTTTTTTCGGCAGCGACACCGGTAACACCGAAAATATCGCGAAAATGATTCAAAAACAGCTCGGTAAAGACGTTGCTGAGGTGCATGACATTGCTAAAAGCAGCAAAGAAGATCTCGAAGGTTTCGACATTCTCTTGCTCGGCATCCCGACCTGGTACTACGGCGAAGCCCAGTGTGACTGGGATGACTTCTTCCCTACGCTTGAAGAAGTCGATTTCAACGGTAAACTGGTGGCGCTGTTCGGCTGCGGCGACCAGGAAGACTACGCGGAATACTTCTGTGATGCGCTGGGCACCATTCGCGACATTATCGAACCGCGCGGCGCGGCGATTGTGGGCCACTGGCCAACCGCGGGCTACCACTTTGAAGCCTCCAAAGGCCTGGCGGATGACGACAATTTTGTCGGCCTGGCCATCGATGAAGATCGCCAGCCGGAACTGACCGCTGAGCGCGTTGAGAAGTGGGTTAAACAGGTTTCTGAAGAACTGAATCTGTCGGATATCATTAACGCCTGATTTCTCTGGCGCAAATACAGCATTTGCGCCATCTTGATAGCTTGTAGCAATGAAAATAATTGCTACAAGTTTGTAACTTTCTCGTACATCCCTGTACAATGTCTTCCTGATAGCTTGGCTGATAATTACTGTAAATGGCGACGCCGCCACGATTTTTCAGCCTTATTTTGCACCATACTTGCGGTTCCCATTTAGAAGTAGCAGTTCTATAATGAGACGCATTACTCTTTACGCTCACTGCAGTTTGAGCGAATCGTTAAGCAACAGGACACTTTCCGCATGACTGACAACAATACCGCATTAAAGAAGGCCGGCTTGAAAGTCACGCTTCCTCGATTAAAAATCCTCGAAGTGCTGCAAGAGCCGGTAAATCATCACGTCAGCGCGGAAGACTTATATAAACGTCTGATCGACATGGGCGAAGAAATCGGCCTGGCGACCGTCTATCGCGTGCTGAACCAGTTTGATGATGCAGGGATCGTGACCCGCCATAATTTTGAAGGCGGCAAGTCCGTTTTTGAGTTGACCCAGCAGCATCACCACGACCACCTGATCTGCCTCGACTGCGGTAAAGTGATCGAGTTCAGCGATGATTCTATTGAATCCCGCCAGCGTGAAATTGCCACTCGCCACGGCATCCGCCTGACTAACCACAGCCTCTATCTGTACGGACACTGTGCTGAAGGTGATTGCCGCGAAGACGACACGGCCCACGATCCTAAATAAGTAATCCGCATTAACAAACGCTGCTTCGGTGGCGTTTAAAAGCAAAAACCGGCAGGTTTCCCTTGCCGGTTTTTTTATTGACTGAAAAAGGCTATCAGCTGTTATTGGCGCGAATCTCCTGCCAAATCTTATCGCAGCGTACCTTCGCGGCTTCATCATTGCCGCTCTTTCTTGCCTGGATACATTTCTGGTAATCCAGCACGTTCACCGTTTCTTTCTCAACAAACGCTTTATGCTGTTTTTCCTGGCGCAGTACGTTCAGCACGCTCTGGCAGGCTTCAATTTTATCCGGATTGCCTTCCGCCGTATTGATACAGGCGCTATAGGCCTGCTTCAGGCGTGAATCTTCCGGAGGTGCAGGAGGTTGAACGCAGGCAGACAGCGTGAATACAGCGGCGGTAATCAGCAGAATCTTTTTCATGTTCGGTTCCTTATAAAAAAACGGGCGCTTGCGCGCCCGGTTTCACATCAGAAGATGGTGAACGGAGCAATCACGATGAATTTCACGTCACGCTCATCCTGGAAGATGTTGCCGTACCCGCCGCCCCAGCTTGGGATGTCAGAGTGGTTGTCGTACTGAGTGAAGTGCAGTTTGAACAGCGTGCCTTTCGCACGGCCTTCCTGCACGGTATACATGGCGTCGAGGCTGTAAGAAGACTCTTTGATCTTGTTGGAAGCGAGATCCTGGCGGTTACCGGAAGCATCAAGCGCCCATGTAGACGGTTTTGCGTCCCATGCATAAACGTAAGAAGCACCCACTGCCCAACCCGGCAGGTTCCAGTTGCTCAGGTCATACATTGCACCGAAGAACACGGCTTTTTCACCGTTGGCGTTGAAGTCAGAGCGGTTATCCCACCACACATCCAGACGACCGTTGGAAGACGCGTAGGTTGGCGTCATACGCTGCAGGAAGTAACCCTGCTGGCCTTCTGCCTTCACCATGGTCCCTTCCAGACGCAGGTCGACCTGGCCAATTTTATAGCCAAATGTCAGCGCCTGGAGCCATGCGGTGCCATCGTAGATATCATTGATGGTGTTGTTCGCGGCTTTATCACGGGTGCCGTAGAACTGGTAGCTGGTGCTCAGCGGGCTGCCTGCAACGTCGAATTTGTAGCTGGCTTTAGCAAAGTACTGATCAACAAAGCCCTGAGCCTGACCGAATGCGGCTTCCAGAATCAGATCGTTTTTGAAGTCATACTTCGCGCCGATGGAGTGCAGATAGTCAACTTTGGTCTTTTTATCGTTCTGGTAGAACTTATCGGTTTCAAGGTGCCATGGCGCCTTGTACTCGTTAGTCCACATGTAGGAGAAGCTCAGCGCACCGGCATCACCGTAGTCAAATGCGGCTCCCGCTTCAGCCCCCTGATAAGTACCAGGCATGAAGCTCCAGTGTGGTGCTAACAGCGTTTGACCGGTTGGCTGAATGTAACCTGCGCGAGCCCAAACCGGGCCGTATTTGAATTTGGCCGCCGCTTTATAAAGGCTGATGCCACCTTTATCGCCGGAGTAGTCTTCGTCGTAGGTTTTATTTTTAGAGGAGAATGCGATTTCGTTCGGGTGACCGCTGGCGCTGTCTTCGGCCATTTCAATGGCGGTGAAAGCGGCAATATCAAAACCAAACATATCGGCCGCATAGCCAGACTGGAAGTCGAGGTTGGCGTTCCAGGTTGAGTGCGACAGGTTAGTTTTGTACTTACCGTCGGAGACGTCTTTACGGTCACGTTCACGCTGCCAGTAATAGATGCCGCCGGTCAGCGTGGAGTCATCAACAAAGCCCGCGGCGCTAGCCTGCGGAGCCACGACAAAACCTGAAAGAGCGGTAACGCTTGCAATAGCAAGAGCAAGCGCACTACGTTTGCCACTAAACGTACGCATAGTTAAATTCCTCTTTGACGTAAAAATCATCGTCTGACGTGAAAAGCGCCAATGACGAAAAAAAGTAAAATTGCCTGACGGCTAAAAGCGGTTTTTGCCTAACACACCCGCATTACTGCTGCTCATAGACTATTTTTCGCGACGCGAATTATCAATGACTTTGTATCAGAGATTTCCTGGAGTATGACAGAGAGCACATAATCTATGTGCATTTGTAACAAAATTGCGCAGCAGATTATTAACCCTGATTACGATTGATTTTAAGAATAAAACTTCATTGAGAGCGCTTTCATTATAAGCATCAGGAGATTACGGGGAAGGCATGACTTCCTGTGAGGAGATTCTTACAGAAATGTAAATGAGAATTAATTCGCATCGCGAATGTGCATATAAGGTTAATGACTGGTAATCAAAAAGAAAAAACGCCGCATTTAGCGGCGTTTTCATCAGGCAATAAACGGCAATTATTCGCCGATCTTAGCCCAGGTATCACGCAGGCCAACGGTGCGGTTAAACACCAGTTTTTCCGCCGTCGCATAGCGGCTGTCCAGGCAGAAGTAACCTTCACGCTCGAACTGATATGCCTTACTTTTTTCCGCGTTCTGCAGACTAGGCTCAGCGAAGCCCTGGCGAATGATCAGGGAATCTGCATTAATGGTAGACAGGAAGTCTTCAGCAGCCCCTGGATTCGCGACGCTAAACAAGCGGTCGTACAGACGAATTTCAACCGGCAGCGCGTGTGCCGCGCTCACCCAATGAATAACACCCTTCACCTTGCGACCGTCCGCCGGATCCTTGCTCAGGGTTTCCGGATCGTAGGTGCAGTAAAGTTCGGTGATATTACCTTCTGCGTCTTTTTCTACGCGTTCGGCTTTGATCACATAGGCATTACGCAGGCGAACTTCTTTACCCAGCACCAGGCGCTTGTACTGCTTGTTTGCTTCTTCGCGGAAGTCAGCGCGATCGATATAGATCTCGCGGCTGAACGGCACTTCACGGCTACCCATTTCAGGTTTGTTAGGATGATTCGGCATGGTAACCGTCTCTTCTTCACCTTCAGGGTAGTTAGTGATAATAACTTTTACCGGATCCAGCACGGCCATTGCACGCGGCGCATTCTCGTTAAGATCGTCACGGATGCAGGATTCCAGAGACGCCATTTCAACGGTGTTGTCCTGTTTGGTTACGCCAATGCGCTTACAGAACTCGCGAATGGATGCTGCGGTATAGCCGCGGCGACGCAGGCCGGAGATAGTCGGCATACGCGGGTCGTCCCAGCCTTCTACAATCTTCTCGGTCACCAGCAGGTTCAGCTTACGCTTGGACATGATGGCGTATTCGAGATTCAGGCGAGAAAATTCGTACTGACGCGGGTGAGCAGGAATGGTGATGTTATCCAGCACCCAATCATACAGACGGCGGTTGTCCTGGAACTCCAGGGTACACAGCGAGTGCGTAATGCCTTCCAGCGCATCGGAAATACAGTGGGTGAAGTCGTACATCGGGTAGATGCACCACTTGTTGCCGGTCTGGTGGTGATCGGCAAATTTAATGCGGTACAGCACCGGGTCGCGCATAACGATGAACGGCGAAGCCATATCGATTTTGGCACGCAGGCAGGCGGTACCCTCGGCAAACTCCCCGTTGCGCATTTTCTCGAACAGCGCGAGGTTTTCCTCAACGCTACGATCGCGGAACGGGCTATTTTTACCGGGCGCAGTCAGAGAGCCACGGTATTCACGAATTTGTTCCGGACTCAGCTCATCAACATACGCCAGTCCTTTATTTATCAGCTCAACGGCATAATTAAAAAGCTGGTCAAAATAGTCAGACGAATAACGCACGTTGCCGGACCAGTGGAAGCCCAGCCATTCAACGTCGTGCTTGATGGACTCTACGTATTCGATGTCTTCTTTTACCGGGTTTGTGTCATCGAAGCGCAGGTTGCATTGCCCCTGGTAATCCTGGGCGATGCCAAAGTTCAGGCAAATAGACTTGGCGTGACCAATATGCAGATAGCCATTTGGCTCAGGCGGAAAACGGGTGCAAATACTGGTGTGCTTACCGTTCGCCAGGTCTTCATCAATAATCTGACGAATAAAGTTAGTTGGGCGGGCTTCAGCCTCACTCATCGCGGGTTCCTCAAAGCGTGTACCTTAGTTAACGGCGTATGATCTAATAAGCGGCCTCGGGAAACAACCTTTAGTTGCATAAATTAGGGTTATCCATGTCGGCTAACGGCACGCAATAAAAAAGCGGCTGACGATTTACGTCAGCCGCTTAAGGCACAAATGCTTACTCAGGAGCGATTATTTGCCTTTAATCTCATACAGTGGCGTTTGGCCTGCAACCACCTGACCTTTAGCCTGGATAACCAGACCGCTGAAGTCGTCGATGTTGCTGCAAACTACCGGGCTAATCATGGAGCGCGCGTTGGCGTTCAGGAAATCGAGATCCATTTCCAGAATCGGCTGGCCGGCAACCACTTCGGCCCCTTCTTCCACCAGACGCGTGAAGCCTTTGCCACCCAGAGCAACGGTATCGATGCCCATGTGAACCACAATCTCTGCACCTTTTTCTGTTTCAAGGCAGAACGCGTGGTTGGTGTTGAAGATTTTCACGATGGTCCCGGCGGCAGGAGAAACCACGGTTTTGTCCGTTGGCTTAACGGCTACGCCATCACCGACTGCTTTGCTGGCGAAAGCTTCGTCAGGCACCTGATCCAGCTCAACCACGTCGCCAGTGACTGGAGAAACCAAAGCGGCAATAGTTGTGCTGGTCGCGTTTGGAACAGCCTGTGGTTTAGCCGCAGCAGCCGGTGCCGCAGCAGCAACAGGCGCCGCTGCTTCTACAGTGCCAGCTGTTTTCATTGCGTTAGCAATTTTTTCTGCCGCAAAGCCAACGATGATTTGCACGCTGGTTTTGTTCAGGCGAATAACGCCTGTCGCACCGAGACGCTTAGCCAGAGCTTCGTTAACAACGGAAGAGTCTTTCACGCTCAGGCGCAGACGAGTGATACAGGCATCAATACCGGTCAGGTTTGCAGAGCCACCTACCGCAGAGATGTACTGACGAGCCAGACCAGAAACGTCCTGGTTTGCGTCACCGCTCACGTTCACGTCCTGACCATCAGCTTCGTCACCGGCTACAGCCAGTTCACGGCCTGGCGTCAGCAGGTTGAATTTGGTGATAGTGAAACGGAACACCACGTAGTAGAGAACGAAGAACACCAGACCCTGAGGGATCAGCATCCACCAGTGGGTTGCCAGCGGGTTACGGGAAGAAAGCACCATATCCACCAGGCCCGCGGAGAAGCCAAAGCCCGCAATCCAGTGCATGCTTGCTGCGATAAATACGGAGATACCGGTCAGCACTGCGTGAATCACGTACAGTACCGGCGCAACGAACATGAAGGAGAACTCCAGCGGTTCGGTGATACCGGTGAAGAACGCAGCGAAAGCAGCGGCCATCATGATACCGGCAACTTTTGCTTTGTTTTCAGGACGTGCACAGTGGTAGATGGCCAGCGCTGCACCCGGCAGACCGAACATCATGATTGGGAAGAAGCCCGCCTGGTAGCGACCGGTGATACCGACAACCGCTTTACCTGCTTCGATGGACTGAGCGCCACCCAGGAAGTTAGGGATGTCGTTAATCCCTGCCACGTCAAACCAGAACACGGAGTTCAGAGCGTGGTGCAGGCCAACCGGGATCAGCAGACGGTTGAAGAAGGCGTAGATACCTGCGCCCGCAGAACCCAGCTTCTGAATGTGCTCCCCGAAGTTCACCAGACCGTCGAAGATCATCGGCCAGACGTACATCATGATGAAGGCAACAACAATCATCAGGAAGGAGGTGAGGATAGGAACCAAACGGCGACCGCTGAAGAACGAAAGCGCTTTCGGCAGCTCAACGCCGCTGAAGCGATTGTACAATTCCGCAGAGATAATACCGACCAGAATACCCACAAACTGGTTTTCAATTTTACCAAATGCCGCCGGAACCTGATCCACCGGAATTTTCTGGATCATAGCAACCGCTGCCGGTGAGCAGAGGGTGGTCAGAACCAGGAAGCCAACAAAGCCGGTCAGTGCCGCGGCACCGTCTTTGTCTTTGGACATACCGTAAGCGACGCCGATGGCAAACAACACGGACATGTGATCGATAATGGCGGAACCGGATTTAATGAAGAGCGCCGCTAACGCGTTGTCTCCACCCCAACTGACTGGGTCAATCCAGTAACCAACCCCCATTAATATTGCTGCTGCTGGCAGTGTAGCCACCGGCACCATAAGTGCCCGGCCCACGCGCTGTAGATAACCTAGAATACTCACTTTATTCCCCCTATGAGACCCCGTTAAGGCTCGCTCAAGCAGTGTTTTTATTGTCTTACTTACATTGAATACACGGCGACGATTCACATCACACGGTGAAGTGTGAAAAAAATTAATTCGTACCGCAAATTAAACGCACCTTTTTTGTGATATTTATCACCAAATATCGCTTCAACCCTCCCCCTTCACTGGCTATCTCCGAAAACTTATTTTATGATTCAAAAAATCAAGACGGATTGATCCCTGTCGGTTCAGTATAAAAGTGGTTTACCCTTATGCTTATCGAGATCGATTCAGCTAACCATATTTTTACTCTTAAACTACGAGGTGAATGATGAGACTGATTCCCCTGGCTACCCCGGCACAAGTCGGCAAATGGGCAGCTCGCCATATTGTAAATCGCATCAATGCATTCAAACCGACCGCGGACCGTCCTTTTGTTCTGGGTCTGCCAACCGGCGGCACGCCGCTGGAAGCTTACAAAGCTCTGGTTGAGATGCATAAAGCAGGCCAGGTTAGCTTTAAGAACGTCGTTACCTTCAACATGGATGAATACGTCGGCCTGCCGAAAGAACACCCGGAAAGTTATTATACTTTCATGCACCGCAACTTCTTTGATCACGTTGATATCCCTGCAGAAAATATCAACCTGCTGAACGGCAATGCGGAAGACGTTGATGCAGAGTGCCGCCGCTACGAAGAGAAAATTCGCTCCTACGGCAAAATTCACCTGTTCATGGGCGGCGTGGGTAACGACGGTCATATCGCGTTCAACGAACCAGCGTCTTCTCTGGCTTCCCGCACCCGTATTAAAACCCTGACCCATGACACACGCGTGGCAAACTCCCGCTTCTTCGGCGGCGACGTGACTCAGGTACCTAAATACGCGCTGACCGTTGGCGTAGGCACCCTGCTGGATGCAGAAGAAGTGATGATCCTGGTGCTGGGTGGCGTCAAAGCGCTGGCGCTGCAGGCGGCCGTGGAAGGCAACGTTAACCATATGTGGACTATCACCTGCCTGCAGCTGCATCCGAAGGCTGTAATCGTGTGTGACGAGCCGTCCACCATGGAGCTGAAGGTGAAAACGTTGAAATATTTCAACGAGCTGGAAGCAGAAAACATTAAAGGCCTTTAAGGCCTGGTCGGCCACTGATGCGCCTCAAACGGCAACCGCTGAGGGCGTCAGTAGTTCTGGAAAATCAATGCATTGGTTTTCTAAAGTCAGTCATAAAGAGGAAGGTGTTTCGGCTTTTCCTCTTTATTAGCGATCTTACAGTCTTAAAGCACGACGTTATTACCGGGGGTAGGATATGTATGCATTAATCCACGGTCGGATTTATACCGGCCACGAAATTTTGGATGACCACGCGGTAGTTATTGCCGATGGCCTGATTGAGCGCGTTTGCCCTGTTGATTCACTGCCGGCAGGTATCGAAACGCGCGATGTGGGCGGAGCCGTCATTGCCCCCGGTTTTATTGATGTACAGCTGAACGGCTGCGGCGGCGTGCAGTTTAACGACACAGCAGAAGCCGTTTCCGTTGAAACGCTGGAAATCATGCAGAAAGCAAACGAACGCTCAGGCTGCACCAGCTACCTGCCAACGCTCATCACCACCAGCGACGAGCTGATGATGCAGGGCGTGAAAGTCATGCGCGACTATCTGGCGAAATACAGCCATCAGGCGCTGGGCTTGCACCTTGAAGGGCCGTGGCTCAACATCGTGAAAAAAGGGACGCACAACCCAGGCTTCGTCCGCAAGCCGGATGCGAAGCTGGTTGATTTCCTCTGCCAGAATGCCGATGTGATCACCAAAATCACCCTCGCACCTGAAATGGTTGAGCCATTAGTCATTCAGAAACTGGTGGCAGCAGGCATCATCGTTTCTGCCGGTCATTCCAATGCAACGATTAAAGAAGCCAAAATTGGCTTCCGCGCAGGGATCACCTTCGCAACCCACCTTTTCAACGCGATGCCTTATATTACCGGCCGTGAACCTGGCCTTGCGGGCGCAATTTTTGATGAAGCCGACGTTTACTGTGGCATCATTGCTGATGGTTTACATGTGGATTATGCGAACATCCGCACCGCAAAACGTGTGAAGGGCGATAAACTGTGCCTGGTTACCGACGCAACCGCGCCGGCAGGTGCCAACATCGATCAGTTCATTTTTGCTGGCAAAACAATATACTACCGTGACGGTCTGTGCGTAGATGAGAACGGTACGCTGAGTGGGTCTGCATTGACCATGATTCAAGGCGTTCGCAATTTGGTGGAGCACGCGGCCATCGCACTGGATGAAGTTCTGCGAATGGCAACCCTCTACCCTGCTCGCGCCATGGGCGTGGATAAACACCTGGGCGCAATCGAAGCCGGTAAAGTGGCCAACCTCACCGTGTTTAACCGCGACTATAAAATTATCAAGACCATCGTTAATGGTAACGAGGTCGTAACTGAGTAAATAGCATGACGACTGGCGGACAAGCCCAAATTGGTAACGTTGACCTGGTAAAACAGCTGAATAGCGCGGCGGTCTACCGCCTGATTGATCAGCACGGTCCCATCTCGCGCATCCAGATTGCCGAACAAAGCCAGCTTGCGCCCGCCAGCGTCACAAAAATTACTCGCCAGCTTATTGAGCGCGGCCTGATAAAAGAAGTCGATCAGCAGGCCTCCACCGGCGGCCGCCGCGCTATCTCTATTACGACCGAAACACGTAACTTTCACGCTATTGGCGTGCGCCTCGGGCGCCACGACGCCACTATCACCCTGTTCGACCTGAGCGCGAAATCCATCGCCGAAGAGCACTATCCGCTGCCGGAACGCACGCAGGAAACGCTCGAGCATGCGCTGCTTAACGCCATTAGCCACTTCATCGAAACCTGGCAGCGTAAAACCCGCGAACTTATCGCTATTTCCGTCATCCTGCCAGGGCTGGTTGACCCCGAAAGCGGCGTGATCCGCTACATGCCGCACATCGCCGTCAACAACTGGGCGCTGGTCGACAGCCTGGAAAAACGTTTCAAGGTGACCTGTTTTGTCGGCCATGATATTCGCAGCCTGGCGCTGGCCGAGCACTACTTCGGTGCAACCCACGACTGCGAAGACTCTATTTTGGTGCGAGTCCACCGCGGCACCGGGGCGGGAATTCTGTCAAACGGGCGGATTTTTATCGGCCGTAATGGGAACGTGGGTGAGATTGGCCACATTCAGGTCGATCCGCTGGGCGAGCGCTGCCACTGCGGTAATTTTGGCTGCCTGGAAACCATTGCCGCGAACGCCGCCATTGAAAAACGCGTCCGCCATTTGCTGGAGCAAGGCTACAACAGCCGCCTGACGCTGGATGATTGTAGTATTCAGGCCATCTGCAAAGCGGCCAATAAAGGAGATGCGCTGGCCTGTGAAGTGCTGGAACACGTTGGCCGCCATCTGGGGAAAGCCATCTCCATCGCCATTAACCTGTTTAACCCGCAAAAAGTCGTCCTTGCCGGCGAGATAATCGAAGCCGAAAAAGTGCTGCTGCCTGCCATCGAAGGCTGCATCAACACCCAGGTATTGAATGCCTTCCGTAAAAACTTGCCCATCGTCTGCTCAAAGCTGGACGACCGCTCGGCAATTGGCGCCTTTGCGCTGGTTAAGCGCTCAATGCTAAACGGCGTCTTGCTTCAGCATTTGCTGGAAAGTTAATGCTGCCCAGGCAGCATTTTACGCTATAGTTACCGACTTCATTCCGTGAGCCAGAGTTGTTAATGACCACCATCCAGAACGTAATTTGTGATATCGACGGCGTGCTGATGCACGACAACGTCGCCGTGCCGGGCGCTAATGAATTTCTGGCACGTATTCTTGAAAAAGAAATGCCGCTGGTGCTGCTGACCAACTACCCTTCCCAGACCAGTCAGGATCTTGCCAACCGCTTTGCCTCCGCGGGCATCAACGTGCCGGAGAGCGTGTTTTACACCTCGGCCATGGCCACGGCCGATTTCCTCCGTCGTCAGGAAGGTAAGAAAGCCTACGTCGTCGGTGAAGGGGCGCTGATTCACGAGCTCTATAAAGCTGGATTTACCATTACCGACATCAATCCCGACTTTGTTATCGTCGGTGAAACCCGCTCTTTTAACTGGGAGATGATGCATAAAGCCGCTTACTTTGTGGCGAACGGGGCGCGTTTTATTGCCACCAACCCTGACAGCCACGGCCACGGATTTAGCCCGGCCTGCGGAGCGCTTTGCGCTGGTATTGAGAAAATCTCCGGGCGCGAGCCGTTTTATGTCGGCAAACCAAGCCCGTGGATTATCCGCGCGGCGCTTAACAAAATGCAGGCGCATTCCGAGCAAACCGTTATCGTCGGCGATAACCTGCGGACGGATATTCTCGCGGGCTTCCAGGCCGGCCTTGAAACCATCCTTGTGCTGTCTGGCGTCTCCAGCCTGAACAACGTTGACGATATGCCCTTCAGGCCGAGCTGGATTTACCCCTCTGTGGCTGAAATCGATATCTTCTGATTCAGAATGCCGGCCCAAAGCCGGCATTTTTATATCGATAAAAAATCGTCGCGTAGCAGAAGCAAACCTCAGTGCAAATTGTTAAAAATTGACGATCCGTTAATTTTAACGCCAAAAACATCATCATTTTTCATCAATCAGCAATCCTCACTGCACTATTTATTAGCTGAAAGCTAAAAGCCTTGCATTCCCTTCAGCGATTGAGCATTTTCATTACTAAGCAACGCACCAAAGCCGCAGTAAAAGCAAAAATCGGCAACGCAGCACCACAACTCAAATCGCTCAGGCAAGTGTACGGAGAAGTTATATGTGTTCTATCTTTGGCGTTCTGGATATCAAAACTGATGCAGTTGAATTGCGCAAAAAAGCGCTGGAATTATCGCGCCTGATGCGCCACCGTGGCCCGGACTGGTCAGGTGTTTACGCCAGCGATAAAGCCATTCTTGTGCACGAACGTCTGTCCATCGTTGACGTCAACGCGGGCGCTCAGCCGCTGTACAACACCGAAAAAACTCACGCCCTGGCGGTTAACGGCGAAATCTACAACCACCAGGCTCTGCGCGCCGAATACGGCGACCGCTATACCTTCCAGACCGGTTCAGACTGTGAAGTCATCCTGGCGCTGTATCAGGAAAAAGGCCCTGACTTCCTTGATGAGCTGCAGGGGATGTTCGCCTTCGCACTTTACGACAGCGAAAAAGACGCTTACCTGATTGGCCGTGACCACATTGGTATTATCCCGCTGTATATGGGCCACGATGAACACGGCAACCTGTACGTCGCTTCAGAAATGAAAGCCCTTGTGCCTGTTTGCCGCACCATCAAAGAGTTCCCGGCGGGCAGCTACCTGTGGAGCAAAGACGGCGAAATTCGCAGCTACTACCAGCGCGACTGGTTCAGCTACGAAGAAGTAAAAGACAACGTCACGGACAAAAACGCGCTGCGCCAGGCGCTGGAAGATTCCGTGAAGAGCCACCTGATGTCAGACGTGCCTTATGGTGTTCTGCTGTCCGGCGGACTGGACTCTTCCGTGATTTCCGCTATTACCAAGAAATTTGCCGCGCGTCGCGTAGAAGATGAAGAGCGCAGCGAAGCCTGGTGGCCGCAGTTGCACTCCTTCGCCGTCGGTCTGGAAGGTTCTCCTGACCTGAAAGCCGCGCAGGAAGTTGCTAACCACCTGGGCACGGTTCACCACGAGATCCACTTCACCGTGCAGGAAGGCCTGGATGCGATCCGGGATGTTATCTATCACATCGAAACTTACGATGTGACAACGATCCGCGCTTCAACACCGATGTACCTGATGTCGCGTAAGATTAAAGCGATGGGCATCAAAATGGTGTTGTCCGGGGAAGGCTCTGATGAGGTATTCGGCGGTTACCTGTACTTCCACAAAGCGCCAAATGCCAAAGAACTGCATGAAGAAACCGTGCGTAAACTGCAGGCTCTGCACATGTTTGACTGTGCCCGTGCGAACAAGGCGATGTCTGCCTGGGGCGTTGAAGCCCGCGTCCCGTTCCTGGATAAAAAATTCCTCGACGTGGCAATGCGCATCAACCCGCAGGACAAAATGTGCGGCAACGGCAAAATGGAGAAGCATGTCCTGCGCGAGTGCTTCGAATCCTACCTACCTGCAAGCGTGGCGTGGCGCCAGAAAGAGCAGTTCTCTGACGGCGTGGGCTACAGCTGGATTGATACTCTGAAAGAAGTTGCCGCTGAGCAGATTAGCGACCAGCAGTTGGCTACCGCCGCCTACCGCTTCCCGTACAACACACCGGGCTCGAAAGAAGCCTATTTGTACCGCGAAATCTTTGAAGAGCTATTCCCGCTGCAAAGCGCGGCAGAATGCGTACCTGGCGGCCCGTCAGTGGCCTGTTCTTCCGCAAAAGCAATCGAATGGGATGAGTCGTTCAAAACCATGAACGATCCATCAGGACGCGCGGTAGGTGTGCACCAGGCCGCCTATTAATCGCTGATTTAGCTTAAAACAACGGGCCTTATGGCCCGTTGTCGTTTCTGTATTCCTGTCGAGGCTTTATCCCTGTTTTTAAGCGGAATTAAAAACAAAAACGTGCGTTATTGTCGATATTTCAAGCAAGCTGTTCGCAAGTCATTCAAACGAGCATTCTGAGCGGGTTTTCGGGAAAAAACTAGTTGACGCTGTAGAGTCAACTCAGCATAATGCGCCCCGCAACGCCGATAAGGTAGCGCGTAAAAAGATGGCTACGTAGCTCAGCTGGTTAGAGCACATCACTCATAATGATGGGGTCACAGGTTCGAATCCCGTCGTAGCCACCATCTTTTTTATGCGGGAGTGGCGAAATTGGTAGACGCACCAGATTTAGGTTCTGGCGCCGCAAGGTGTGCGAGTTCAAGTCTCGCCTCCCGCACCATTTATCTCTCGCGTTGCACGGATGGGGTATCGCCAAGCGGTAAGGCACCGGTTTTTGATACCGGCATTCCCTGGTTCGAATCCAGGTACCCCAGCCATTATTTTTCGATACATGCGGTTCACCGCGACGGTTATTGGGGTATCGCCAAGCGGTAAGGCACCGGTTTTTGATACCGGCATTCCCTGGTTCGAATCCAGGTACCCCAGCCATCGAAAAATATGATAGAGTTTGGCTACGTAGCTCAGCTGGTTAGAGCACATCACTCATAATGATGGGGTCACAGGTTCGAATCCCGTCGTAGCCACCATACAAAGGAATTATTGATTAACTTCGATAAATCCAAAAAAATTGTTGGGGTATCGCCAAGCGGTAAGGCTCTGGTTTCTGATACCAGCATTCCGAGGTTCGAATCCTCGTACCCCAGCCAATTTCAAAAGTCGTTCACTTTGTGAGCGCACCCTGTTGGGGTATCGCCAAGCGGTAAGGCTCTGGTTTCTGATACCAGCATTCCGAGGTTCGAATCCTCGTACCCCAGCCACACACTGAAAAGCCCGCGCAAGCGGGCTTTTTGCTATCTGGAATGTGGTCCTCATAAGCAGAGCGGGAAACCGCCCTGCTCGTCTTCATTATAATCCCAGGGCGTATTTCAGCGCTTTACGCTTCAGGCCACCGGCTCTTTCCGCCGCCATCAGCCCAATATTTCGCACCACGCGCAGCGGCCCCAGGTTATTGCTGAATCCCGCATAGAACAGATCCATTCCACTCTGCATCAGGAAATTATCCGCCTGACGCCGCCTCTGATAACGTTTCAGGATAGCCTCGCTCGCCCAGGCTTCCGCATGGCTACGGGCACCGATCAGGACATCAAGCAAAGCATCCACGTCACGATATCCCAGATTAACGCCCTGCCCGGCCAAAGGATGAATCGTATGCGCTGCGTCCCCTATCAGCGCCAGCCCTGGCTGGACGTACTGCAAAGCGTGTCGACGAGTCAGCGGAAATGCCCCACTGGCAACCGGCGTAACCGCCCCGAGTCGCTGAGGGAAAGCGGCCGTAATCGCTTTTTGCAGCTGGGGCATGTTCATTCCCTGCAGCTGCCGAATACGTGCCGGGGTGTCATACCAAACCAGAGAGGCCCAGTTATCGAACAG
The DNA here is from genome assembly GCF_037152415.1 of Cedecea sp. AS113. NCBI lineage: Bacteria > Pseudomonadati > Pseudomonadota > Gammaproteobacteria > Enterobacterales > Enterobacteriaceae > Cedecea > Cedecea sp. AS113. The sequence goes on along the minus strand of NZ_JBBCMI010000003.1, from coordinate 339,457 downwards.
CGGCAGGAAAGCGTGCGGCCCTGTCGGCGTGAAATGCTGCCAGGTGCTGTCCCCCGGCTCAAACTCGCATTTAACGGTAATCAGCATACAGGCCTGGCGATACTGCCAGGCATGTACGCCAATCCCCGCCCATTTTCTGATCTGGGAATTCGCGCCATCCGCGCCAATCACCATTTCAGCATTGAGTGAAGCGCCGTCATCAAACTCGAGCGCCCAATCTGCTGCCTGGCGATGGATTTGCCGCAGTCTCGCCGGGCAGCGTAAAGAGATATTCGGATGCGCCTCAAGCGCTTGCCAAAGCACGCGCTGCAGCACGTTATTCTCGACCATGAAGCCCAGCTCGGGTAAGCCCAGTTCTTCGGCATCAAAACCAACGTGCGCGCTTTCCCATTCCCAGGTTTCCAGCCGGCGATAAGGATGCGTCCGCATCGCTAAAACGCTGTCCCAGACGCCAAGAGACTTGAGCAGGCCAACCGATGCGCTGCTGATGGCCGAAATACGGACATCCGGCTGGCTGTCAGGAACAAAAGCCTCAGGTGCATGATGTTCAATCACCGCCACACGGAAACCGTGCTGTGCCAGCCCCAGCGCTGCCGCTGCGCCGACCATACCGCCGCCGACAACGGCTACTTCAATTGGTTGATTTACCATAAGTCTCTTTCCTTCATTCATCTTTGCTGATTCTACTGGCTTTTCCCAGGCTGGTCACATCCATAGCAAAGCATTACACTATCCGGCTTAATTCCTGACTTCACCTTGAGCAATGGCAAGTCGATGACAAAAAAACTCCATATAAAAACCTGGGGCTGCCAGATGAACGAATACGATTCATCGAAGATGGCCGACCTGCTGGACAGCACCCACGGCTTTACGCTGACCGATAACGCGAATGAAGCGGACGTTCTGCTGCTGAACACTTGTTCTATTCGCGAAAAAGCCCAGGAAAAGGTGTTTCACCTGCTGGGGCGCTGGAAGCATATCAAAGCCAAACGTCCGGACGTGATCATTGGCGTCGGCGGCTGCGTTGCCTCTCAGGAAGGAAAAAAAATTCGCCAGCGGGCGCACTATGTAGATATCGTCTTTGGGCCACAAACCCTGCACCGCCTGCCGGAAATGATCAACCAGGTTCGCGGCACCCGCAGCCCGGTGGTGGACGTAAGCTTCCCGGAAATCGAAAAATTTGACCGCCTGCCTGAGCCAAAGGCCGACGGCCCGACCGCCTACGTCTCCATCATGGAAGGCTGCAACAAATATTGCACCTATTGCGTGGTGCCTTATACCCGTGGCGAAGAAGTGAGCCGCCCTTGCGACGATATTCTGTTTGAAATCGCTCAACTGGCGGAACAGGGTGTGCGTGAAGTTAACCTGCTGGGTCAAAACGTTAACGCATACCGCGGCGCAGCTTACGACGGCGGCATCTGCTCGTTTGCCGAGCTCCTGCGTCTGGTTGCCGCGATTGACGGTATCGACCGCATTCGCTTCACCACCAGCCACCCGATTGAATTTACCGATGACATTATCGAAGTCTACCGCGACACGCCGGAGCTGGTGAGTTTCCTGCACCTGCCGATTCAAAGCGGCGCCGACCGTGTGCTGAATATGATGGGGCGCACGCATACCGCGCTGGAGTATAAATCGACTATCCGCAAGCTGCGCGCAGCGCGCCCGGACATCCAGATCAGCTCAGACTTTATCGTCGGCTTCCCAGGCGAAACCAGCCAGGACTTCGAGCAAACCATGAAGCTGATTGCTGACGTCAACTTTGACACCAGCTTTAGCTTTATTTTCTCCGCTCGTCCGGGCACCCCGGCGGCCGACCTGGTTGATGACGTGCCGGAAGAAGAGAAAAAACAGCGCCTTTATATCCTGCAGGATCGTATTAACCAGCAGGTAATGGAATGGAGCCGTAAAATGCTGGGTACGGTACAGCGTATTCTGGTGGAAGGGACTTCGCGTAAAAGCATTATGCAGCTGTCCGGCCGTACCGAAAATAACCGTGTGGTGAACTTCGAAGGGACGCCGGATATGGTAGGGAAATTCGTGGATGTCGAAATCACCGAAGTCCTGACTAACTCCCTGCGCGCGAAGCTGGTGCGCACAGAAAGCGAAATGGGCCTGCGTATTGCTGAAACCCCGGCTTCCGTTATCGCTCGTACCCGCAAAGAGAATGACATTGGCGTTGGGACTTACCAGCCTTAATTCTCTCCACGGCCTGCCGGAACGCTAATTCCACGTCCAGGCAGGCTGTCTCATTGTTTGCACTTGCATTCTGAAGGCATCACCCAAATATCAATTGTGACGCTTGCGCCATCACGCTGCGGGATAAATAATTTCCCTGTAGCCGAACCGTATTTTCGGCTACGCGAGACCGTTTACTCTAACTGGCCCCGAGTGACCCAGAGGATAAGTTTGAATATCGAAACACGTGAATTAACGCTGGAACCGGCGGATAACACCCGTCTGCTTAGTCTGTGCGGCCCTTTTGATGACAACATCAAACAGCTGGAACGCCGACTGGGGATTGAAATCAACCGCCGTGACAATCACTTCAGGCTCACCGGTCGTGAGCTTTCCGTTAACGCCGCGGCGGATATTCTGCGACATCTGTACGTAGACACCGCGCCAATGCGCGGGCAAAGCCAAGATATCGACCCGGAACAAATTCATCTGGCTATTAAAGAAAGCCGGGTGCTGGAGCAAACGGCCGACAGCGTGCCGGATTACGGTAAAGCTATCCATATTAAAACTAAGCGTGGCGTCATTAAGCCGCGTACGCCTAATCAGGCGCAGTACATCGCGAATATTCTCGACCACGACATCACATTCGGCATAGGGCCGGCAGGGACAGGGAAAACCTATCTTGCCGTTGCCGCCGCGGTTGATGCGCTGGAGCGCCAGGAGATCCGCCGCATTCTGCTGACCCGCCCGGCGGTTGAAGCGGGTGAAAAACTGGGCTTCCTGCCCGGCGATTTAAGCCAGAAGGTTGACCCATACCTGCGCCCGCTGTACGACGCGCTGTTTGAAATGCTGGGCTTCGAGAAAGTCGAAAAGCTGATTGAGCGCAACGTTATCGAAGTGGCCCCGCTCGCCTACATGCGTGGCCGTACCCTGAACGATGCCTTTGTCATTCTCGATGAAAGTCAGAACACCACCACCGAACAGATGAAAATGTTCCTGACCCGTATAGGCTTCAACTCCAAGGCGGTGATTACCGGCGATGTGACGCAGATAGACCTGCCACGTAACCTCAAGTCCGGCTTACGTCATGCTATCGACGTCCTGTCCGAGGTGGATGAAATCAGCTTCAACTTCCTTAACAGCGAAGACGTGGTACGCCACCCGGTTGTGGCCCGCATTGTTAACGCCTATGAAGCCTGGGAAGCCGCCGATCAAAAACGCAAAGACGAGCTTGCCGCCGAGCGCAAACGCGAAGCCCTTGCCCTGCAGGCTACCGCTCAGGAGAGCAAATGAGTCAGGTTATTTTAGATTTACAGGTTGCCTGCGAAACAGAAAGCGGCCTGCCGGATGAAGCACAAATTCAGCGCTGGCTGGATGCGGTTATTCCTCAGTTTCAGACAGAGTCTGAGGTCACCGTTCGTCTGGTAGACGAAGCCGAAAGCCACGACCTGAACCTGACCTATCGCGGGAAAGATAAGTCCACCAACGTGCTTTCTTTTCCGTTTGAAGCCCCGCCAGGGATCGAGCTTCCGCTGCTCGGCGATCTGATCATCTGCCGTCAGGTGGTTGAGCAGGAAGCCAAAGAACAAGAGAAGCCGCTGGAGGCCCACTGGGCACATATGGTTGTACACGGCAGCCTGCATCTGCTCGGTTACGACCACATCGAAGACGATGAAGCCGAAGAGATGGAAGCGCTGGAAACAGAGATAATGCTTGCTCTTGGGTATGCCGATCCGTACATTGCCGAGAAAGAGTAGTCGGCTCAGGGCTTTCCCTTTGCCGCCGTCACGCGCAGGCAGTGCACCATCAGGCTGCCTGTTAGTTTTTGATTTATATGAGGCCTAAAACCTAACGCCATGAGCGACGACAATTCACAGAATAGTGACACGCCGGAAGCCAAAAAGGGATTCTTCTCCCTCATTCTCAACCAGCTGTTTCACGGTGAACCGAAAAACCGTGACGATCTGCTGACGCTTATTCGTGATTCTGAGCAAAACTCTCTGATAGACCAGGACACCCGCGACATGCTCGAAGGGGTGATGGATATCGCCGACCAGCGCGTCCGCGATATCATGATCCCGCGTTCGCAGATGGTGACGCTCAAACACAACCAGACGCTGGACGAGTGCCTCGATGTCATTATCGATTCCGCTCACTCCCGTTTCCCGGTGATAAGCGAAGACAAAGATCACATCGAAGGGATTCTGATGGCGAAAGATCTGCTGCCGTTCATGCGCAGCGACTCTGAGCCTTTCAGCATGGAAAAAGTGTTACGTCAGGTGGTTGTCGTGCCTGAAAGCAAGCGGGTTGACCGCATGCTGAAAGAGTTTCGTCAGCAGCGCTATCATATGGCGATTGTCATTGATGAATTTGGCGGCGTTTCAGGTCTCGTGACGATCGAAGATATTCTCGAACTGATTGTCGGGGAAATTGAAGATGAGTACGACGACGAGGAAGACGGTGATTTCCGTCAGCTGAGCCGCCATACGTGGACGGTGCGCGCCCTCGCCTCTATTGAAGACTTCAACGAAACCTTCGACACGCACTTTAGCGATGAAGAAGTCGACACCATCGGTGGTCTGGTGATGCAAGCCTTTGGACACCTGCCAGCCCGTGGCGAAACCATTGAAATAGATGGTTACCAGTTCAAAGTCGCCATGGCCGATAGCCGTCGTATTATTCAGGTTCATGTCAGAATTCCGGACGACTCGCCGCAACCTAAACTGGACGAATAACTCAGCTATGGCTATAGCTCAACTTCTTCAACGCCAGCGCGTTCGCCTGCTGCTGGCGCTTTTCTTTGGGGCCTGCGGAACGCTGGCTTTTTCCCCTTATGATTTCTGGCCTGCAGCTATTGTTTCTCTTGCTGGCTTGCAGGGCCTGACGCTTAACCGTCGCCCGGTACAAAGCGCCGCGATTGGCTTCTTCTGGGGGCTTGGGCTGTTCGGCAGCGGGGTCAACTGGGTCTATGTCAGCATCGCACAGTTTGGCGGCATGCCGGGCCCGGTGAACGTGTTCCTGGTGGTTCTGCTGGCCGCTTATTTGTCGCTCTACACAGGTTTGTTCGCCGGTATTCTCAGCAGGTTGTGGCCAAAAACAACGTGGTGGCGCGTAGCTATTGCCGCGCCGGTCGTCTGGCAAATTACCGAATTCCTGCGTGGCTGGGTGCTGACCGGCTTCCCCTGGCTGCAGTTTGGCTACAGCCAGATCGATGGCCCACTAAAAGGCATCGCGCCGATTTTGGGCGTCGACACCATTACCTTCCTGCTGATGATTATCAGTGGCCTTCTGGTGTACGCCCTGCAGGCACGGAAATGGGCTCCTGCGGTGGTTTCTGCGGCTTTACTGTTATTACCCTGGCCACTGCGCAACATTCAATGGTTCCAGCCTCTGCCAGAGCGTTCCGTTGACGTAGCGATGGTACAAGGCAACATTCCCCAGTCTCTGAAGTGGAATGAAAGCCAGCTGCTGGACACGCTGAAAATTTATCTGGATAAAACAGAGCCGGAGATGGGCAAAGCCAAGCTTATCATCTGGCCGGAATCGGCTATCTCCGATCTGGAAATTAATCAGCAGCAGTTCCTCGCCATGATGGATGACCTGCTGCGGGCAAAACACAGCTCATTAATTACCGGTATCGTCGATGCGCGTCTGAATAAGCAAAACAGGTACGATACCTACAACACCATTATCACGCTCGGTGAAGGTAGCCCTTACAGCTACACCAGCAGTAATCGCTACAACAAAAACCACCTTGTGCCATTCGGTGAGTTTGTGCCGCTTGAATCGATTCTGCGCCCACTGGCCCCGTTCTTCGATCTGCCCATGTCATCGTTCAGCCGTGGGCCCTATGTTCAGCCGCAATTGCTCTCTAACGGCGTCAAGCTGACGGCGGCAATCTGCTACGAAATTATCCTGGGTGAACAAGTTCGGGACAATTTCCGGCCAGACACTGACTTCCTGCTGACTATCTCCAACGATGCCTGGTTCGGTAAATCCATCGGCCCATGGCAGCACCTGCAAATGGCGCGTATGCGCTCGCTGGAGCTGGGGCGGCCTTTGCTGCGCAGCACTAACAATGGCGTAACTGCCGTGGTCAACGCCGAAGGTGAGATCACTAACATCATCCCGCAGTTCACTCGCGAAGTGCTGGAAGCGAAAGTCACACCGACCACTGGCTTAACGCCTTATGCACGCTTCGGCTTCTGGCCGCTGTGGGTGGTGACCGCTTTATTCGGTTTCACCGCACTGGTGATAAGCCTGCGTAACCGCAGCAAAAAGTAGCACACCCTTCTCGCTCATAGAGGCCGGCAAATTTGCTGGCCTTTTTCATTTCTGGCACAACCTTTGCTAGATATAAACAGTTGAAATCAAATAGCTGGCGCAAAGACGCCCTGTGGCCTGGCTGTATCGGGCAGTGAAAAATGCATGCACCAAAAAGCGACATCGCAAGCACCGTTATAGTGCGCTGGCATATCTTTGCCTTTAAATGGTGCGGCGCGCTTCGCAAAAATAAACATCTTATTAGCAATTTCTTTACATTCAGCTAGGTTAGATGCTAACAAAAGGGCATTGCATGACGCTTTTAGCAGCATGAAAAAACAACAAAACACAACACTCACATCGGATACCGGTGCCTCCTCTGGCACTAAGATTAAGGAGTTGGATATGCAACTACGTAAACTGGCCACGGCAATGCTGGTGATGGGCATGAGCGCCACAATGGTTCATGCAGAAGACGCGACGCCTCAGCAGTCAACGCTGGATAAAATCAAAGCCAACGGCGTTATCGTGGTCGGCCACCGTGAATCATCTGTACCTTTCTCTTACTACGACAATCAGCAAAAAGTGGTTGGCTACTCTCAGGACTACTCTAATGCCATCGTAGAAGCGGTGAAAAAGCAGCTGAATAAGCCCGATCTGCAGGTAAAACTCATTCCTATCACCTCTCAGAACCGTATTCCGCTGCTGCAAAACGGCACTTTCGATTTTGAATGTGGTTCCACTACCAACAACGTAGAACGTCAAAAGCAAGCCGCATTCTCCGACACCATCTTCGTTGTCGGCACCCGTTTGCTGGTGAAAAAAGGCGGCCCAATTAAAGACTTCCCTGACCTGAAAGGGAAAACCGTTGTTGTGACCTCTGGCACCACTTCCGAAATCCTGCTCAACAAGCTGAACGACGAGCAGAAAATGGGCATGCGTATTATCAGCGCCAAAGACCACGGTGACTCCTTCCGTACCCTGGAAAGCGGCCGTGCCGTTGCCTTTATGATGGATGATGCCCTGCTGGCCGGCGAACGTGCGAAAGCTAAACAGCCGGATAACTGGGAGATCGTCGGCAAGCCACAGTCCCAGGAAGCCTACGGCTGTATGCTGCGTAAAAATGACCCAGAGTTTAAAAAGCTGATGGATACCACCATTGCGCAGGCACAAACCTCCGGTGAAGCCGCGAAATGGTTCGACAAATGGTTTAAACAGCCAATTCCACCGAAAAACCTCAACATGAACTTCGACCTTTCTGACGAAATGAAAGCGCTGTTCAAGGAACCAAACGACAAAGCTCTCAACTAATTAGAAACACAGGGGCCGGAAAAATCCGCCCTCCCGATTGACGAACTGAAGCCAGGACAGACTATGCGTTGGTGGGTCGTTCCCCCACCAGCGTGAAGGTGCCCAAAAATGCAGACAAAGATCTGCTTCAGGGCACCGGCTTCTCATCAATCTTCGAGGGTAGCCTACGCTACCCTCTTTTTTTATCTCGGAGTAAGTTATGTCTATAGACTGGAACTGGGGAATCTTTTTACAGCCCGCCCCGTTCGGCAACACAACCTATCTGGGCTGGATTTGGAATGGCTTCCAGGTCACCGTCGCCCTGTCAATAACCGCATGGATCATTGCTTTCCTGGTGGGGTCTCTGTTTGGTATTTTGCGTACGGTCCCTAACAAATTCCTGTCCGGGCTAGGTACGCTCTACGTTGAACTCTTTCGCAACGTTCCCCTGATCGTCCAATTCTTTACCTGGTATCTGGTGGTGCCTGAACTGCTGCCGGAAAACATTGGCATGTGGTTTAAGTCCGAGCTGGATCCCAATATTCAGTTCTTCCTCTCGTCAATGATTTGCCTCGGGCTGTTTACCGCCGCTCGCGTTTGTGAACAGGTACGAGCCGCTATTCAATCCCTGCCTCGCGGCCAGAAGAACGCGGCTCTGGCAATGGGACTGACGCTGCCTCAGGCCTATCGCTACGTGCTGTTGCCTAATGCCTATCGCGTTATTGTGCCGCCGATGACCTCCGAAATGATGAACCTGGTGAAGAACTCGGCCATCGCTTCAACCATTGGTCTGGTGGATATGGCGGCGCAGGCTGGCAAGCTGCTGGATTACTCGGCACACGCCTATGAATCCTTTACGGCGATTACCCTTGCCTATGTACTGATCAACGCCGTCATCATGGGCGTGATGTATGTGGTAGAACGTAAAATTCGCCTGCCTGGCAATATGGGGGGCAAATAATGCTCAATCTTGACTGGAGTTCTATTCTTCCTGCCCTGCCTTACTTAATGCAGGGGCTGGTCATTACGCTCAAAATCACCGTTACCGCCGTGGTGATCGGTATTGTCTGGGGCACGCTGCTGGCCGTCATGCGCCTGTCGAGCTTCAAGCCGATCGCGTGGTTTGCTACCGCTTACGTGAACGTTTTCCGCTCCGTGCCGCTGGTGATGGTACTGCTGTGGTTCTATCTGGTGGTGCCTGGCTTCCTGCAGTCGGTGCTTGGCCTGTCGCCAAAAACCGATATCCGCCTGATTTCCGCGATGGTCGCCTTCTCCATGTTTGAAGCCGCCTACTATTCGGAAATTATTCGCGCCGGTATTCAGAGTATTTCCAGAGGGCAGTCAAATGCCGCCCTGGCGCTGGGTATGACCCACTGGCAGTCGATGAAACTCATCATCCTGCCGCAGGCCTTCCGCGCGATGGTGCCGCTGCTGTTAACCCAGGGCATCGTTTTGTTCCAGGATACCTCGCTGGTGTACGTTTTAAGCCTGGCAGACTTCTTCCGCACCGCCTCCACCATTGGCGAGCGTGACGGTACACAGGTCGAGATGATCCTGTTTGCCGGCCTGGTCTATTTTGTGATTAGCCTCAGTGCATCGCTGTTGGTCAGCTACTTGAAGAAAAGGACTGTGTAATGATTACCCTGAAAAATGTTTCTAAATGGTATGGTCACTTTCAGGTGCTGACCGAGTGCTCCACCGAAGTGAAGAAAGGCGAAGTTGTCGTCGTGTGCGGGCCTTCTGGTTCTGGCAAATCCACGCTGATTAAAACCGTCAACGGCCTTGAGCCCGTACAGAAAGGCGAAATCCTGGTGAACGGCACCCAGGTGAACGACAAGAAAACCAATCTGGCGCAGCTCCGCTCCCACGTTGGCATGGTGTTCCAGCACTTCGAGCTGTTCCCTCACCTGTCGATTATCGAAAACCTGACGCTTGCCCAGGTCAAAGTGCTGAAACGTGATAAAGCCGCTTCCCGCGCCAAAGGGTTAAAATTACTCGAGCGCGTAGGGCTGGCCGCACACGCCGATAAATATCCGGCGCAGCTTTCCGGCGGCCAGCAGCAGCGTGTGGCGATTGCCCGCGCCCTGTGCATGGATCCGATTGCAATGCTGTTTGACGAACCAACCTCAGCGCTCGATCCGGAAATGATCAACGAAGTACTGGACGTTATGGTTGAGCTGGCCAATGAGGGCATGACCATGATGGTGGTGACCCACGAAATGGGCTTTGCCCGCAAAGTGGCAAACCGCGTGATCTTTATGGATGAGGGGAAAATTGTCGAAGACTCAAACAAAGACGACTTCTTCAATAACCCTCAGTCTGAACGTGCCAAAGACTTCCTGGCGAAAATCCTGCACTAAACGTAACGCACCACAGTAAAAAGCCTTCCTTGCGGAAGGCTTTCATGTTGATGACAAAGAGGAAAAAAGCGTGGTTTTTCCCTCTTTGTGGTTATCAGCCGAAAATCAATGAATTGATTTTCCAGTTGGTTAACGAGCCGCCGGGCTTTTCTTTTCTCGCCAGAGGTTTGCTATCCGTCTGAAAGCCTTCCCTGCGGAAGGCTTTTTTTTAAGGCTCAAACGGCCGACGATGAAACTGATTATGGCCGCATTTCGGGCAAACCGGCAGCACATCAGGCGTGTAAATCGCAATGTGATGATGACAGTTTTCACACACCAGATTGCCTAACCCAACAACTTCCCCGCTGTGATACACCCCGTGATGGCTGAGATCTTTAAACACTTCCCGCCACTCAAGCTGCGTTTTGTCGGTAATGTCCGCCAGCTCCTGCCATAAACTCTCTTTAATCACCCGCATAAAAACGCTGTCGGTGAACTCTTCCTGACTTTCCCCGTAGCTACGAGCAAACTCTTCAAGGTCACGGCGCACCGCACGCGTTACCTCTTCTATCTCCGTTCGGGTCAGTTCGCCTGTATCATTCATCTGCTTACGGGCGCTGGCAACCAGCGCATCAATATCGCGCTCACCCTTGCGTAGCCGTTCACTTAGCGATTCGACCAGTTCCCGATAAAATTGAGCAACCTTGTTCATCGTTAGCCTGCCTCCTTGAAGGATTCCCGCGTTTGCGGCGTGGTAACTGACTCTAATAGTAGACGTTAATCCGGCAACGCTTTGTTAGATTAGCCACACCCCGGGTAAAAAACTGCAAGCGTTACGGAACGGTGAAATGGTTACTGAGGGCGTTGAAAGGCTGTTTTGCCGCTGTCGAATCGGCTATGCTATGGCGATCTAAACTCGAATTCATTAAAGGCTACGTTTCGTAGCCGTCTTTCATACACAGGACTACTGGCTGCCATGCAAGAGCAATACCGCCCGGAAGAGATAGAATCCAATGTCCAGCAACACTGGCAAGAGAACCGTACTTTTGAAGTGACCGAAGACGAAGGCAAAGAGAAATACTACTGCCTCTCCATGTTGCCCTATCCTTCCGGCCGACTACATATGGGCCATGTCCGTAACTACACCATCGGCGACGTTATCGCACGCTACCAGCGTATGCTGGGTAAAAACGTCCTGCAGCCGATCGGCTGGGATGCCTTCGGCCTGCCGGCTGAAGGCGCCGCGGTAAAAAACAACACCGCGCCAGCCCCGTGGACCTACGACAACATCAATTACATGAAGAACCAGCTGAAAACGCTGGGCTTCGGTTACGACTGGAGCCGTGAACTGGCTACCTGTACGCCTGAATACTATCGCTGGGAACAACAGTTCTTCACTCAGCTGTACAACAAAGGTCTGGTTTACAAAAAAACCTCCGCGGTTAACTGGTGCCCGAACGATCAGACCGTGCTGGCGAATGAGCAGGTTATCGACGGCTGCTGCTGGCGCTGCGACACCAAAGTTGAGCGCAAAGAGATCCCGCAGTGGTTCATCAAAATCACCGCCTACGCCGACGAACTGCTGAACGACCTGGATACCCTGGATCACTGGCCGGATCAGGTTAAAACCATGCAGCGCAACTGGATTGGCCGTTCCGAAGGCGTGGAAATCACCTTCGACGTACAAAACAGCGCCGAGAAGCTGACCGTTTACACAACTCGCCCTGATACCTTTATGGGTGTGACTTATCTGGCCGTTGCCGCCGGTCACCCTCTGGCGCAGCAGGCTGCAGTCAATAACCCTACCCTTACCGAATTCATTGAAGAATGCCGTAACACCAAAGTGGCCGAAGCCGACATGGCGACCATGGAGAAGAAAGGCGTCGCCACCGGCATTAACGCCATTCATCCGCTGACCGGCGAAAGCGTTCCGGTTTGGGTGGCCAACTTCGTGCTGATGGAATATGGCACAGGTGCCGTGATGGCCGTTCCAGGCCACGATCAGCGTGACTGGGAATTCGCCACAAAATACAGCCTGCCAATCAAGCCGGTAATTCTGAATGCCGACGGCAGCGAGCCGGATCTTTCCGCCTCCGCAATGACCGAAAAAGGCGCGCTGTTTAACTCTGGCGAGTTCGACGGTCTGGACTTCCAGCAGGCGTTTAACGCCATTGCCGATAAGCTGGCCGCTAAAGGCGTGGGCGAGCGTAAAGTGAACTTCCGTCTGCGCGACTGGGGCGTTTCCCGTCAGCGTTACTGGGGCGCCCCCATCCCAATGGTCACCCTGGAAAACGGCACAGTGATGCCAACCCCGGAAGATCAGCTGCCGGTTATTCTGCCGGAAGATGTGGTCATGGACGGTATCACCAGTCCGATTAAAGCCGATCCTGAGTGGGCGAAAACCACCGTCAACGGCATGCCTGCGCTGCGTGAAACCGACACCTTCGACACCTTTATGGAGTCCTCCTGGTACTACGCGCGCTACACCTGCCCTCAGTACGACAAAGGCATGCTGGATTCCAAAGCTGCTAACTACTGGCTGCCGGTGGATATCTACATCGGCGGGATTGAACACGCCATCATGCACCTGCTTTACTTCCGCTTCTTCCACAAGCTGATGCGCGATGCGGGCATGGTGACGTCCAACGAACCAGCCAAACAGCTGCTTTGCCAGGGCATGGTGCTGGCGGACGCCTTCTATTACACCGGCGTTAACGGCGAGCGTAACTGGGTTTCCCCGGTCGACGCTATCGTTGAGCGCGATGATAAAGGCCGCATTGTCAAAGCCCGTGACGCAGAAGGCCGTGAACTGGTCTATGCTGGCATGAGCAAAATGTCGAAGTCGAAAAACAACGGCATCGACCCACAGGTCATGGTTGAACGCTACGGCGCGGATACCGTGCGTCTGTTTATGATGTTTGCTTCACCTGCAGACATGACGCTTGAGTGGCAAGAATCCGGCGTTGAAGGCGCCAACCGCTTCCTGAAACGCGTCTGGAAACTGGTCTACGAACACACCAACCGTGGTGCTGCGCCAGCGCTGGACATTGCTGCCCTGGGCAAAGATCAAAAAGCCCTGCGTCGCGATGTGCATAAAACCATTGCTAAAGTGACCGACGATATCGGCCGCCGTCAGACCTTCAACACCGCCATCGCTGCCATCATGGAGCTGATGAACAAACTGGCAAAAGCACCGCAGGACGGCGAACAGGATCGTGCGTTGCTGAACGAAGCGCTGCTGGCCGTTGTACGTATGCTGTATCCGTTCACCCCGCACGTTTGTTTCGATATGTGGCAGTCGCTGGGCGGTGAAGGTGATGTGGATAACGCACCGTGGCCGCAGGCTGACGAAAAGGCAATGGTCGAAGACTCTCGCCTGGTGGTCGTTCAGGTTAACGGTAAAGTACGCGGTAAAGTCACCGTGCCTGCCGATGCCACTGAAGAACAAGTGCGCGAGCGCGCCGGTCAGGAACATCTGGTCGCGAAATATCTTGAGGGTGTAACCGTACGTAAAGTGATTTACGTTCCGGGTAAACTGCTCAACCTGGTTGTGGGCTAAGCGCAGGAGGAAGCGTGCGACATCCCTTTATCACCCTGTTAGTAACCCTGGCGGTGCTGGTCACCGCTGGATGTGGTTTTCACCTGCGTGGCAACACGCAGGTCCCTTCAGAGATGAAGACGCTGATCCTCAACTCTGGCGATCCTAACGGTCCGCTAACGCGTGAAATTCGTAAACAGTTGCGCTTAAACGGCGTCACGATTGTTGACGATACCGGCACTGGCGTGCGTAAGGATATTCCGTCCCTGCGCGTGGGCGCCTACGGTCTTAGCCAGGACACCGCTTCAGTATTCCAGAACGGCCAGACCGCGGAATACCAGATGGTGATGGTTGTTAATGCTCAGGTCCTGATCCCAGGGCACGACATTTATCCGATCAGCGCGAAGACCTACCGTTCGTTCTTTGATAACCCACTGACTGCCCTGGCAAAAGACGCCGAGCAGGATTTGATTATCAAAGAGATGTACACCAACGTTGCCCAACAGCTGATCCGTAAACTGATGGCAGTACACGCGGCCGATCTTGCAGCAACGAAAGACGAAGTAAAGCCCGTTAGCGCAGAGAAACCAGCCGTAGCTGCAGGCCGGGTGTCCACCACTCTGCCGGCAACCTCTGGTAGCAAATGATCCGAGTGTATCCGGAACAACTCCACGCGCAGCTCAATGAAGGGCTGCGCGCGGCGTATCTGCTGTTAGGTAACGATCCTCTCTTATTACAGGAAAGCCAGGATGCGGTGCGCAAACACGCCCAGCAAAATGGCTTTGAAGAACATCACGCCGTTCAGATAGATGCCTCCACTGACTGGCAGGCTCTGTTTGCTATTTGCCAGGCGCTCAGTCTGTTTGCCAGCCGCCAGACGCTGCTCTTATTGCTGCCGGAAAACGGCCCAAATGCCGCCATTAACGCTCAGCTAGAAACGCTGGTGAGCCTGCTCCACGACGATATTTTGCTCCTGGTTCGCGGCAACAAACTGACCAAAGCGCAGGAAAATGCCGCCTGGTTTACCCAACTGGCAAACCGCTCCGTGCTGGTGACCTGCCAGACGCCAGAACAGGCCAATCTGCCCCGCTGGGTATCTCAGCGCGCAAAACAGATGAATCTGACGCTGGACGAGGCTGCTAATCAGCTGCTCTGCTACTGCTATGAGGGCAATTTGCTGGCGCTTTCTCAGGCATTAGAGAGGCTGTCGCTCATCTGGACAGACGGTAAATTGACGCTACCGCGCGTTGAGCAAGCCGTAAACGATGCAGCCCATTTCACGCCTTTTCACTGGGTAGATGCGCTGCTTGCCGGAAAGAGCAAACGAGCGCTGCATATATTGCAGCAGCTTCGTCTTGAAGCCAGCGAGCCGGTCATTCTGCTGCGAACCCTGCAGCGGGAACTGCTGCAACTGGTCAATCTCAAACGTCAGTCGGCAACGACGCCCTTACGGACGCTGTTCGATCAGCAACGCGTGTGGCAAAACCGCCGCCAGTTGGTTACTGAAGCGCTCAATCGCGTTTCTTCGGAACAGCTTTATCAGGCCGTTCGTTTACTGACGCATATCGAACTGACGCTGAAGCAGGACTACGGGCAGTCAGTCTGGGACGAACTCGAAGGCCTTTCTCTGCTGATCTGCCATAAAGCCTTACCGGAAATCTTTATTGATGCCTGATTCATCTCTTCTGGCGCTGTATGGCGGCACCTTTGATCCTATCCACTACGGTCATCTGAAATCCGTTGAAGCCCTTGCCAGGCTGGTGAAGCTGAAAAGCGTCACCATCATGCCCAATAATGTGCCGCCGCATCGCCCACAGCCGGAAGCGAGCAGCGCCCAGCGCAAAGAGATGATTGAGCTAGCAATAGCAGGCAACCCGCTTTTCACGCTGGATGACCGGGAGCTGAGCCGGTCGACACCGTCATGGACCGTGGAAACGCTGGAGCAGCTTCGCGCCGAGCTGGGGCCAAAACAGCCGCTGGCCTTTATTATTGGCCAGGACTCATTGCTCAGCCTGCACCGCTGGCACCGCTGGGAAACGCTGCTCACGCTGTGCCACCTGTTGGTCACCCAGCGGCCCGGCTATCCGCTAACCATGGAAACACCCGAACAGCAAACGTGGCTCGCGCAAAACGTCACTGATTCAGTCGTAACGCTGCACCAGCAGCCCGCCGGGAAAGTCTTTCTAGCCCCAACCCCGCTCTACGATATCTCCGCAACCACCATTCGCCATCGGCTTGAGAGCAATCAGCCCTGCGACGATCTGCTCCCGCCTGATGTACTGGCTTTTATTCTCCAGCACGGGCTTTATCGCTAAGCGTTGGGGCTCGTCTAAATTACGGGAGGAGAACAGTGAAGCGCACTGGATTACGCTATTATGATTCACCGGGAAAGCCAGCCATTGACACCACTTCTCAGGCTGTTATGCTCCGCTGCCATAATTTCCTGCCCGTAATCCGGCTTTTCTGAAATAGTTTTACAAAAATGGCAATGCAAACTCCGGCGCGCAATGGGATGATAGCCCGCGATTCACGCTGGTCGGCCAATTTTTCAGCCAAAGCCGCCTGCCCTGCTGGTCCAGGGTTATTACGGGCTAAACCAAACACTCTCATTCTCTCAGGGGGAACACTTGCAGGGTAAAGCACTTCAGGATTTCATTGTCGATAAAATCGACGACCTCAAAGCCCAGGACATCATCGCAATCGATGTTAAAGGCAAATCCAGCATCACCGATTGCATGGTTATCTGCACCGGGACATCTAACCGCCACGTCATGTCAATTGCTGAACACGTTGTGCAGTCCTCCCGCGAAGTTGGCCTGTCGCCGATGGGCGTGAAAGGCATCAACGCTTCCGACTGGGTTGTTGTCGATCTGGGCGAAATTATCGTTCACGTTATGCAGGAAGAGAGCCGTCAGCTGTACGAACTGGAAAAACTCTGGAGCTAACGGGTGAAGCTGCAACTGGTGGCCGTTGGAACCAAAATGCCTGACTGGGTGCAGACAGGCTTTACCGAGTACCTGCGTCGCTTCCCGAAAGATATGCCTTTTGAGCTGGTAGAAATTCCGGCTGGAAAACGCGGCAAAAATGCCGATATCAAACGTATCCTCGAAAAAGAGGGTGAAATGATGCTGGCCGCCGCGGGCAAAGGTAATCGAATCGTGACGCTGGATATTCCCGGTCAACCGTGGGATACCCCCCAGCTTGCCACGCAGCTCGAGCGCTGGAAGCAGGATGGCCGCGATGTCAGCCTGTTAATCGGTGGCCCCGAAGGATTAGCACCAGCCTGTAAGGCCGCTGCCGAGCAAAGCTGGTCGCTCTCCACGCTAACCATGCCTCATCCGCTGGTCAGAGTGCTGGTGGCGGAAAGTCTCTATCGGGCGTGGAGCATTACCACCAACCACCCTTACCATCGTGAGTAAACCTGAGCGGGTAATACTAAGCAGCGAATGAAATTACAGAATTCTTTTCGCGACTATACTGCTGAGTCTGCGCTCTTTGTGCGCCGGGCGCTGGTCGCTTTTATCGGCATTTTGCTGCTTACCGGCGTGCTGATCGCCAACCTTTATAATCTGCAAATCGTTCGCTTTAACGACTATCAGACGCGATCCAATGAAAACCGCATCAAGCTGGTGCCCATCCCGCCCAGCCGCGGCATTATTTACGATCGTAACGGCACCCCGCTGGCGCTAAACCGCACCATCTATCAAATCGAGATGATGCCGGAGAAAGTCGATAACGTTCAGGATACGCTGGAGGCGCTGCGCCCGGTGGTTGACCTGACCGATGACGACATCGCGAATTTCAAGAAAGAGCGTGCCCGCTCGCACCGCTTCACCTCCATTGCGGTCAAAACTAACCTGACGGAAGTTCAGGTTGCCCGCTTTGCCGTAAACCAGTACCGCTTCCCGGGTGTGGAAGTGAAAGGCTACAAACGCCGCTTCTATCCTTATGGCTCCGCGCTAACCCACGTCATTGGCTATGTTTCTAAAATCAACGACAAAGACGTTGAGCGCCTGGATAAAGAAGGCAAGCTGGCCAACTACGCCTCGACCCACGACATCGGCAAGCTCGGTATCGAGCGCTATTACGAAGATGTCCTGCACGGGCAAACGGGCTACGAAGAGGTTGAGGTTAACAACCGTGGCCGCGTCATCCGCCAGCTTAAAGAAGTGCCGCCTCAGGCCGGGCATGACATTTATCTGACCCTCGATCTGAAGCTGCAAACCTACATCGAAACCCTGCTCGCAGGGAGTCGTGCTGCGGTGGTCGTTACCGATCCGCGTACGGGCGGCATTCTGGCGCTGGTTTCTATGCCAAGCTATAACCCGAACCTGTTCGTCGACGGTATCTCCAGCAAAGACTACTCTGGCCTGCTAAACGACCCGAACACGCCGTTAATTAACCGTGCGACTCAGGGTGTGTATCCACCGGCCTCTACCGTGAAGCCTTATATGGCAGTTTCTGCATTGAGCGCCGGAGTGATCACCCGCAACACCTCGCTGTTTGACCCCGGCTGGTGGCAACTGCCCGGCTCGGAAAAACGCTACCGCGACTGGAAAAAATGGGGCCACGGCCGCCTGAACGTCACAAAATCCCTGGAAGAATCGGCGGATACCTTCTTCTACCAGGTCGCCTATGACATGGGGATCGACCGCATTGGCGAATGGATGAGTAAGTTTGGCTACGGTCACCTGACGGGCATCGACCTTTCAGAAGAGCGCGCGGGCAACATGCCGACGCGCGAGTGGAAGCTGAAGCGCTTTAAAAAACCGTGGTATCAGGGTGACACCATTCCGGTCGGTATCGGCCAGGGTTACTGGACGGCCACGCCAATCCAGATGAGCAAGGCGATGATGATCCTGATCAACGACGGCATCGTTCGCGTTCCGCACCTGCTGATGAGCACCACCGAAAACGGTAAACAGGTTCCCTGGCAGCAGCCGACTGAAGCGCCGGTGGGCGACATCCACTCGGGCTATTGGGAAATTGCCAAAGACGGGATGTATGGCGTAGCCAACAGGCCTAACGGTACTGCGCATAAATACTTCGCGAATGCGCCTTATAAAGTGGCAGCAAAATCAGGTACTGCGCAGGTCTTTGGCCTGAAAGCCAACGAAACGTATAACGCGCATAAAATTGCCGAACGCCTACGTGACCACAAGCTGATGACAGCATTTGCGCCGTATGACAACCCACAGTACGCCGTGACCATGATTCTGGAGAACGGCGGCGCAGGCCCGGCCGTCGGGAGCATCATGCGTCAGATCCTCGACCACGTCATGTTAGGGGATAACAACACGGTACTGCCGTCGGAAGCACCGGCCGCCTCGGCCGCAGAGGATCAATAAGCATGACTGACAATCCTAATAAAAAAACAATTTGGGATAAGGTTCACCTCGACCCGACCTTCCTGGTGACCATCCTCGCGCTGCTGGTGTTCAGCGCCCTGGTGGTATGGAGCGCCAGCGGCCAGGATATGGGCATGATGGAGCGTAAAATCGGCCAGATCCTGATGGGGCTGGTGATCATGGTCGTCATGGCGCAAATTCCGCCTCGCGTCTACGAAGGCTGGGCGCCCTATCTCTATATCTTCTGTATTATTCTGCTGGTGGCGGTTGATGCCTTCGGGGCCATTTCAAAAGGGGCCCAGCGCTGGCTCGATCTGGGCTTCGTGCGTTTCCAGCCTTCGGAAATCGCCAAGATTGCCGTTCCGCTAATGGTTGCCCGCTTTATTAACCGCGACGTTTGCCCGCCCACGCTGAAAAACACCGGCATTGCGCTCGTCCTGATCTTCATGCCGACCCTGCTGGTCGCCGCCCAGCCGGACCTGGGCACCTCCATTCTGGTCGCCGCATCGGGCCTGTTTGTGCTGTTCCTTTCCGGCATGAGCTGGCGACTTATTCTGGTTGCCGTTCTGCTGGTAGCCGCCTTCGTGCCGATCCTGTGGTTCTTCCTGATGCATGACTACCAGCGCGCGCGCGTGATGATGCTGTTAGATCCAGAAAGCGATCCGCTCGGCGCGGGCTATCATATAATTCAGTCCAAAATCGCCATCGGCTCCGGGGGCCTGCGCGGCAAGGGCTGGCTGCACGGCACGCAGTCGCAGCTAGAGTTCTTGCCCGAACGTCATACGGACTTTATCTTCGCGGTGCTTGCGGAAGAGCTAGGCTTAGTCGGCATTCTGGTGCTGCTGGCGCTCTATCTGCTGCTGATCATGCGCGGCCTGTTTATTGCCGCTCGGGCACAGACCACCTTTGGCCGCGTAATGGCCGGCGGGCTGATGCTGATCCTGTTCGTCTATGTATTTGTAAATATTGGCATGGTTAGTGGTATCTTACCGGTGGTCGGCGTACCGCTGCCGCTCGTCAGCTACGGGGGGTCGGCGCTAATCGTGCTGATGGCCGGGTTTGGTATCGTCATGTCGATACATACTCACAGAAAAATGTTATCAAAAAGCGTGTAACTGGATGAGGTGCGCAATGGGTAAGCAAAAACGGTGGGCTGGCGTCTGCATCGCAGCAGCGTTACTGGCAGCATGTTCGTCAAATGATGAGAGTCAGCAGCCGGTTAATCAGGCGCCACAGCCGGCCGTGTGCAACGGTCCAGTCGTGGAAATCAGCGGCGCCGAGCCACGTTACGAGCCGCTGAATACGTCAGTTAACCAGGATTACCAGAACAACGGCAAAAGCTACAAAATTGTTCAGAATCCGGCAAACTTCAGCCAGGCAGGCTTCGCGGCTATCTACGACGCCGAACCGGGCAGCAACCTGACCGCCTCTGGCGAAGCGTTCGATCCTAATGCGCTGACCGCAGCACACCCAACGCTGCCTATTCCAAGCTATGCGCGAATCACTAACCTCGCGAATGGCCGCATGATTGTGGTTCGCATCAACGATCGCGGCCCTTACGGCAACGATCGGGTGATCTCGCTGTCTCGCGCGGCAGCAGACAGGCTGAACACCTCAAACAATACTAAAGTCCGTATCGACCCTATTATCGTTGCACAGGATGGCACCATGTCCGGTCCAGGTACGGCCTGTACGACTATCGCCAAACAGACCTATGCGCTGCCGGCCCGTCCGGATCTTAGCGGCGGCATGGGAAGCGCCTCCTCCCCTGCTCAGCCAGCGGCACCACAGGGCGATGTGCGCGCCATCAGCAACTCGACGCTGCAAAGCGCAGATACCACCGGCGCACCTGTTCAGAGCAGCGGTTTTCTCGGTGCTCCTACGCCACTTGCGGCAGGCGTGATAGAAACACCTGATGCTCCGGCCACGGCTGCAGCAGCCCCCGCGACGCAGCAACCTGTCGCAGCAACAGCGGCACCAGCCGTGGCGCCTACTCCGCCAGTAGCCCCACAGCCAGCGCCGATCGTTGAGCAGCCAGCGCCAGCCGTTTCTGCGCCAGTCACCGCACCAGGTTCAACTCAAGGTCACGTTCAGCGC
The DNA here is from genome assembly GCF_037152415.1 of Cedecea sp. AS113. Lineage (NCBI taxonomy): Bacteria > Pseudomonadati > Pseudomonadota > Gammaproteobacteria > Enterobacterales > Enterobacteriaceae > Cedecea > Cedecea sp. AS113. Next base: position 318,404 of record NZ_JBBCMI010000003.1, on the reverse strand, counting down.
AGTGCAGCTACAGCAAGCGTACCCGCCAGCAGCGGCCGTTACGTTGTTCAGGTCGGTGCCGTGAGCGACGGCGCACGCGCCAGCCAGTGGCAGCAAAAGTTAAGCCAGCAGTTTGGCGTGCCGGGCGCTGTGTCTCATAACGGCACCGTGTATCGCGTTCAGCTTGGCCCGTTCAGCAGCCGCACTGAAGCCACCGCCCTGCAGCAGCGCCTGATGTCGGAAGCGCAACAGCAGTCATTTGTGACCAACGCTCCCGCTATGTAAAGCTATGACTGGCCTGTTTCTTGCCCGTAAATTTGTGTAAAGACCATTAACAAACTCACGCGCAAAGTCAGATGCCAGTCAAAAATGCTTTTGCTATAGTAAGGCACTTTTTTTAATTCCATCACGGACGTCGTAGTTCCATCATGAATACAGCTCCTTCTGCACGTTTTGTTAAGCGCCTGGCGCTCACCTCGGCTTTCGCTCTTGCGACTATGGCCTCTGCTCAAGCTGACGACCTCAACATTAAAACTATGATCCCGGGCGTCCCGCAGATTGATGCAGAAGCGTATATCCTGATTGACTACAACTCAGGCAAAGTGCTGGCCGAATCAAATGCTGACGCACGCCGCGACCCGGCCAGCCTCACCAAGATGATGACCAGCTATGTCATTGGCCAGGCGATGAAAGCCGGTAAATTCGACGACAATGCGATGGTCACCATCGGCAAAGATGCCTGGGCCACCGGTAACCCGGTGTTTAAAGGCTCCTCGCTGATGTTCCTGCAGCCGGGTATGCAGGTGCCGGTCAACAAACTGGTTCGCGGTATTAACCTGCAGTCAGGTAACGACGCCTGTGTGGCGATGGCCGACTTCGTCGCCGGCAGCCAGGATGCCTTCGTAAGCCTGATGAACGGCTACGTTTCTGCCCTGGGCCTGAAAAACACCCACTTCCAGACCGTGCACGGCCTGGACGCTGAAGGTCAGTACAGCTCCGCGCGTGATATGGCGCTGATCGGCCAGGCGCTGATCCGCGATGTGCCGAACGAATACGCTATCTACAAAGAAAAAGAGTTCACCTTCAACAACATTCGTCAGACCAACCGTAACGGTCTGCTGTGGGATACCAGCCTCAACGTTGACGGCATTAAAACCGGCCACACCGATGCCGCAGGCTATAACCTCGTGGCTTCCGCTACCGAAGGCCAGATGCGCCTGATCTCCGCGGTTCTTGGCGGGCACACTTACAAAGGCCGTGAAACAGAAAGCAAAAAGCTGCTGACCTGGGGCTTCCGCTTCTTTGAAACGGTTTCTCCGCTGAAAGCCGGCAAAGAGTTTGCTTCTGAGCCAGCCTGGTTTGGCGATAACGACCGTGTTTCTCTCGGCGTGGATAAAGATGTTTACCTGACCATTCCTCGCGGCCGCATGAAAGATCTGAAAGCCAGCTACGTGCTGACCACCACTGAACTGCATGCCCCGCTGCAGAAAAACCAGGTTGTGGGCACCATCAACTTCCAGTTGGACGGTAAAACCATCGAGCAGCGTCCGTTAGTTGTGCTGCAGGAGATGCCGGAAGGGAATTTCTTCAGCCGAATCATTGATTACATCAAGCTGATGTTCCACCACTGGTTCGGTTAATTATTGAACACTTGAAAGTGTCGAACCTGACCCCATATACTTAGCATCAAAGCAACTCCCGCCCGCCGGCGGGAGTTATTATTTTTATTGCCGTAACGCTGGAGCTACCATGAAAACCAAACTGAACGAACTGCTCGAATTCCCCACCTCTTTTACTTACAAAGTAATGGGCCTGGCGAAACCGGAGCTGGTTGATCTGGTCGTTGAGGTGGTGCAGCGCCACGCCCCTGGTGACTACACGCCGCAGGTTAAACCAAGCAGCAAAGGGAACTACCACTCAGTTTCTATTACCATCAATGCCACCCACATTGAGCAGGTTGAAACCCTGTATGAAGAATTAGGCAACATCGAAATCGTTCGTATGGTGCTGTAATCTGATAACCCGGCTCAGGCCGGGTTTTAGCTGTGATATACTTCCCGCCACCCTTTTCTCCCGGAGACGTTGTTTTGTCTCAAGACACTATCCTGATCCGCACCCTTGGCCTGCAGCCTTATGAACCTGTCTCGCAGGCAATGCATGACTTTACCGACACCCGTGATGAGACGACGGCCGACGAGATCTGGCTGGTTGAGCATCCTCAGGTTTTCACCCAGGGCCAGGCCGGTAAAGCCGAGCACGTCCTGATGCCGGGCGATATTCCCGTTGTGCAAAGCGATCGCGGCGGCCAGGTGACCTTTCACGGCCCTGGCCAGCAGGTTATGTATTTCCTGCTGAACTTAAAACGACGCAAGTTGGGCGTACGGGAACTGGTCACCATGCTGGAACAGACCGTGGTGAACACGCTGGCAGAATATGATATTGAGGCTTACCCCCGCGCCGACGCGCCGGGCGTGTATGTCGACGGACGCAAAATTTGCTCTCTGGGGCTTCGTATTCGGAGGGGATGTTCCTTCCACGGTCTGGCGTTAAACATCAACATGGATTTATCCCCTTTTCTGCGGATTAACCCCTGCGGCTACGCCGGGCTGGAGATGACCCAGGTCAGCCATTTTGCAGAAGGCATCACCGTAGCGGATATCCAGCCCCGGCTGGTAGAAAACTTTATCTCCCTGCTAAACCATCCGCCATACGAATACCGCGAAGTGGAGTAAACGTCAGGCCTGCCTCCCGCAGGCCTGATATTGTCTTTTTATCACTTTTTCACCCATCGGTTATAATCACTAATTGGATAATTCAGCAACGTCATTATTTAAATAATATGACAGCTGGGAATAGCTTCTGAGGCTTAATTTTTCTCATTCGTGCTTGGGTTGGCAAAATAACTATGCTAATTCCCCCAAACGGTCTATTTGTATCTATAAATATAATATTCTTTATTTTTTAGCGGAGACCTGACATGGGGCAAAACCCACTGTCTGAGAAAAAAATCGTGGATCGCGATGGTGAAAACAACTATCCCGTATTCAAGACATTACGCAACATAGATTTAAACTTGCTGACCATTTTTGAAGCTGTCTACATTCATAAAGGCATCGTCAATGCAGCCAGAGTGCTAAATCTCACGCCCTCGGCTATCAGCCAGTCTATCCAAAAGTTGCGCTATATTTTTCCCGATCCTTTATTCATTCGCAAAGGACAGGGCGTCACGCCGACGGCGTATGCGGCACACCTGCACGAATATATCAGCCAGGGCCTGGAATCCATTCTCGGCGCGTTGGATTTCAACAACAGCAATGACCAGCAGCGCACCATCACCATTGCCACCCAGCCGTCTATTGGGGCTTTAGTTATCCCTAAAGTCTATTCGGCGATCCGCAAGGTCAATCCAAATTTGCTTATTCGCAATGTGCCCATTAACGATGGTGAGTCCCAGCTCAGCCAGTTTCAAACCGATTTGATTATTGACACCAGTCGCCACTATGCACGCACCATCACCAGCGTGCCGCTGTATCAGGAAAGTATCGCCGTGGTCTGCCGGGAAGGTCATCCCTGTCTTGAACAGCGGCTCACTCGCGAAGATCTGCAAAATATGGAGCACACCTTCCTGATCATGCAGGATGATTTGCTGCGCGACCTACGCCAGGAGATCAGCGAGCGGCTGCCCAACAGGCAGATAGCGTTTAGCAGCTACAACTATGTCACCCTGTCTTCATTACTTGGCAGCAGCGATTTGCTGGGCTTCATGCCCTGGCGGCTGTACGAAATGTTCAAAGAGACCTGGAACCTGCGAGCCGTTGACTGCGATCTGTTTGCTGATAAAACAATGGAAACCAGCATGCATTTTAACAAGCTAAGCATCCGGGACACGGTTCTGCAGGAGATAATCAAAGCCATTCACACCGAGTTCGCTTGATCCTCAGTGGTTTTCACCTCTTGCCGGACGTTTCAGAGGTGAACACCATGCCCGTTAACCTTGTATTTAGCACAAAACAACAACCCATTTACAATTCTTTCTCCATTTCACGTTGGGGTATACTGATTCTCCCTGGCCGTGATGATATACTTCCGGCCATTAATTCAAAAATAGTTGATAGATCCTAACTTAGCTTGAATTAGCCTGACTTCATTATCCGCAACTGGAACACGCACCCTATGAGCAAACCCATTGTGATGGAACGCGGCGTTAAATACCGCGACGCCGATAAAATGGCTCTGATCCCGGTTAAAAACGTGGCGACAGAGCGCCAGGAGCTGTTGAGAAAACCAGAATGGATGAAAATCAAACTCCCGTCTGACTCAACCCGTATCCAGGGCATTAAAGCGGCGATGCGCAAAAATGGTCTGCACTCCGTTTGCGAAGAAGCTTCCTGCCCTAACCTCGCTGAATGTTTTAACCACGGCACCGCGACCTTCATGATTCTGGGCGCCATTTGTACCCGCCGCTGCCCATTCTGCGACGTCGCACACGGTCGCCCTGTTGCGCCAGATGCTAACGAGCCCGAAAAACTGGCACAGACCATCGCCGATATGGGTCTGCGTTACGTCGTAATTACCTCCGTTGACCGGGACGATCTTCGCGACGGCGGTGCCCAGCACTTTGCTGACTGCATCCGCGCTATTCGCGAAAAGAACCCGACCATCAAAATCGAGACGCTGGTGCCTGACTTCCGTGGGCGTATGGACCGTGCGCTGGATATTCTGACCGCAACGCCGCCGGACGTGTTCAACCACAACCTGGAAAACGTACCGCGCGTCTACCGCAACGTCCGCCCAGGTGCTGACTACAACTGGTCTCTGAAGCTGCTTGAGCGCTTTAAAGAAGCTCATCCGAATATTCCAACCAAGTCCGGCCTGATGGTGGGCCTGGGTGAAACGAACGAAGAGATCATCGAAGTGATGCGCGACCTGCGTCGTCACGGCGTAACCATGCTGACGCTGGGCCAGTATCTCCAGCCAAGTCGTCACCACTTGCCGGTACAGCGTTACGTTAGCCCGGATGAGTTTGAAGAGATGAAAGCCGAAGCGCTGGCAATGGGCTTCACCCACGCCGCCTGTGGCCCGTTTGTTCGCTCCTCTTACCATGCGGACCTGCAGGCAAAAGGGATGGAAGTGAAGTAATGCTGGTTACATCTTGTTACTTATAAACTGACATTCATAAAAAAACCGGCCATTCTGAGCCGGTTTTTTTATTTTGCCGTCGTCGTTCAGTCTTTATGAACGATGCGTTGCTCTGCAGCGGCTTCAGCTTCGGTATCGGGCTTTTTGCCATTGTCGTCTTCAGCCATCGCTTTCTTAAAGCCTTTGATGGCAGAACCGAGATCGCCGCCCAGCGTGCGCAGCTTCTTGGTACCAAACAGCAATACGATCAGCGCGCCGACAACCAGCAGCTTAGTAATACTAATCTCTCCCATACCTACCTTCTTTTGTGATGCGTGCCGTGGCAACGGCGAATAAAAGACCTGATTGCATTAACGGACATTTGTCCGCGCGACACAATAGCAATCTGTAACAAGGTGAATCAAGATTTGATTAAAAAAACATCATAACATTTGCGGTGGCGCAAACCGGCGGTTACGCAGCACCGGCAGCATTTGCCTTACGTCCAGCACTCGCTCTGCTGTCATCTCGGCAAAAATCAGCGCAGGCACCTCGGCTGCTGCCGCGACGGTCACGCCCAGCGGGTCAATGATTCGGCTCTGGCCGATATTTTTATTGCCGCACTCCCCGGAAGCAACCATGTAGCAGGTTGAATCCAGCGCGCGAGCGGCGAGCAGTGTCGCCCAGTGAGCCTCTTTATGCGGCCCTTTTAGCCACGCTGCAGGCAAAACCAGCACTTCTGCTCCGCTAAGCGCCAGGCTCAACGCCATGTCAGGAAAACGAAGATCGTAGCAGGTCATCAGCCCGACGTTCATGCCGGCAACCTTAATCAAGGGGGCCAGGCTTGCTCCGGCATCCACCTGCTTAGATTCCTGCACGCTGAAAGCGTCATACAGATGAACCTTCTGGTAGCTCGCCACAATCTCACCGCCACGAATGGCCAGCAAAGTGTTTGCCGCCCGTCCATCACGGGTAGGGACATGCAGCGTTAGCACCGTTGTCATCTCGTTCTTCCGGCTTTCAGCCCGCAGCTGTTGTACATAGCCGTCATCCAGCTTCTGCGCGGACTTGACTGACATATCCGGGTCAGTATCACTCCGGGCTAGCACCGCTTCGGGTAAGACTAACAAATCGGCCTCTTTGGCCGCCGCTTGCGCCATAAGACTGACACAGGTCGTCGCATTTTCCTGCCAGACTGGCCCCACCACAAACTGCCCGACCGCCACCTTCATATTCGCCTCGCCGTTCAAAGGATTAATTACAGCACATTGGGTATAAATCTCCCGACCTGAACGCTACACTTTTCCCATTGTTGATGTTTAATAAGGATTAACCGTGATTCAGATGCTATTCGCCGTCTTTATCGGCGGCGGGATGGGCAGCGTAGCACGCTGGTTTCTTAGTATGAAGTTCAATCCCCTGCATATGGGGATCCCCATCGGGACGCTAATCGCTAACCTGACCGGGGCGTTTATCATCGGCCTTGGGCTGGCGCTGTTCAGCCGCTTCAGCAACGTCGATCCGATGTGGAAGTTGCTGATAACCACCGGTTTCTGCGGCGGCCTGACCACGTTTTCGACGTTTTCTGCGGAAGTGGTTTTGCTGCTGCAGGATGGGCGATTGATGTGGGCCAGCATGAACGTCCTGCTCAACCTGGCCGGCTCGTTTATCATGACCGCGCTCGCATTTTGGCTGGTTTCTCTCTTCGTGACCCAATAAGCCCTGAAGCGTTAATGTTAGCTTAATTTTTCTCTGCCACTATCCCAGTCATATCTTTGGCGGAGCGGGCAATGAAAGAGCAAATAACCGGCTGGGCGAGCGTGCTGATAAGCGTCGTTATCGTTGGGCTGTTTTTGAAAACCTATCTGTTTGCCTAAAATCACAGGCAAAAAAAAACCCGCCTTGGCGGGTTTTTATATTCTACTGGTAATGACTTAGATAGGCATTACGTTTGCAGCAGAAGGGCCTTTGGCACCGTTAGTGATTTCAAACTCAACGCGCTGGCCTTCAGCCAGGGTTTTGAAACCATTGCTCTGGATTGCAGAGAAGTGTACGAACACGTCTTTGCTGCCATCTTCCGGAGTAATGAAGCCGAAGCCTTTGGATTCATTAAACCACTTAACGTTACCTTTAATCTTAGACATCAAAATTACCTTTACATGAAAAAACGACACAAATGCTGTGTCGGGCATCAGTACAACAATTGTGGTGGCTTTTGTCCAGTCCAGAATTGCTAAAAAGTGATAAAAGTCGCTAACTTTTTACTAGCTTGCGCATTACACCTTGTTTTTTAAGGGGTATAAAAACCCTCAATTTTCACCGGCTTCAGGCCGACAAAATCAGAACTGGAAACGCATCCACGCGAAGTAGACGTTACCGTTGTTATAGGTGCCTGGAATGTAGGTCATCTGGAAGGTTGCCGGGCCGTAGCCAATAGACGCCAGCGGCAGCACTACCGGGATTGGGATGTATTTCCAGTTGTCGCGAGCAGTAACCCCGACGGTGTACCCCAACCCTAAATGGAAATTATCATCGCTCAGCGGGCGCCAGGTTTTCTCCCAACCATAGCCGCCGATTGGCTCCCACTTATTGAAGGAGTCCTTGAACGCCATCAAATAGATGCCGTTCCAGTTACCATTTTCATCCCAGCGGGACTGGCCAAAACCTGCACCCCACGGCCGCTCGTTGTAGCGATCCGTTTTTTCTTTGTCATAGGCAAAGCGGGCGTGCCAGGTAATCGCCGGCACGTAAAGATCGTAGTGTTCTGGCTCACTCCAGGTTTCAGACACCTGGCCCGAGAAAGTTTCCCATGCATTGCTGAAAAAGCCGCCTTCCGCAGCAGCAGAAGCGCTCAACCCAAGCGTGCAAACAAAAATCAAAATTGAGAACAGTTTATTTGCGTAAGTCACGTCTTTATTACCATATTAAAATTCGACAGGTACCTTACTGAATTATATCTCAATGAAAGCTAAATCAGCACATGACTTGTAAAGAAAATTGTCCACTGCCTGTTGTCAATACGCTGAATTCCCAAACAGATGTCAGACAACGTTGAATAAAATTGCAAGCCGGAGCGCATAACTATATCCGCTCCGGCGAACAACACTTATTTCCGTTTTTTAATCAGCATATATACCGCAGGGATAACCAGCATCGACAGCAATGGCGCCGTCACCATCCCCCCAATCATCGGGGCGACAATACGTCGCATCACTTCCGATCCAGTCCCGTTGCCCCACATAATCGGCATTAAACCTGCCATAATAGTGGCCACCGTCATCACCTTTGGCCTGACGCGCAGGACAGCCCCCTCGTGAATGGCGCGCCGCAGCATACCGTCATCCTGTACCTCATCGGCTTTTTGATGCTTAGTCAGTGCCTGGTTTAAATAAAGTACCATGATCACGCCAAATTCAGCGGCAACTCCCGCCAGGGCAATAAAGCCTACGGCTCCGGCCACCGACAGGTTATATCCCAACAGGTAAAGCAGCCACACGCCGCCAATTAGCGAGAACGGTAAAGTCCCCATAATTAATAGCGCATCCTTCACTCGCGAGAAGGTGACATATAACAGTACAAATATGATTAACAAGGTAAAAGGCAGAACAACTTTTAATTTCGCCGTCGCACGTTCCAGGTATTCAAACTGCCCTGACCATGAAAGAGAAACGCCTTCAGGCAATTTCACCTGCTCGGCCACCGCACGCTGCATATCCTCCACGGCGGACTTCAAATCACGGCCACGCAGATCGACATAGATCCAGTTTGAAAGACGCGCATTTTCGCTTTTCAGCATCGGCGGCCCTTCTGTAATCGCAATATTTGCCAGCTCAGAAAGCGCCACCTGGCTGCCGTTGGAGGTAATAACCGGTAAATCACGCAGTTTCTGCAGGTTATCGCGCAGTTCACGCGGGTAGCGCACATTTATTGGGAAACGCTCACGCCCTTCGATAGTTTCACCCATGTTTTCCCCCCCGATAACCGTGGCAACCAGCGACTGCAGTTCTTTAACCGAAACGCCATAGCGCGCCGCTTTACGCCTGTCGATGTCAATGTCCACATAGCGCCCGCCGCCCAGGCGCTCAGCCAACGCGGACGTCACACCCGGCACCTGCTTGACCACATGTTCAATCTGCTCGGCAACCGACTCAATGGCGGCAATATTATTGCCGTTCACCTTTATCCCTACCGGACTTTTAATCCCGGTGGCCAGCATGTCCAGTCGGTTACGAATAGGCGGCACCCACACGTTGGCAATGCCCGGCACCTTCACCACGCTGTCCAGCTCATTCACCAGCTTGTCCATCGTCATTCCCGGCCGCCACTGGTCGCGTGGCTTAAAGCGAATGGTGGTTTCAATCATTGTTAGCGGCGCAGGGTCGGTGGCCGTTTCGGCGCGTCCCGCTTTGCCAAAAACGGTTTCAACTTCCGGCACCGTTTTGATCAGGCGATCGGTCTGCTGCAGCAATCGTCCTGCCTCACGGGCCGAAATACCTGGCAACGTGGAAGGCATATACAGTAAATCCCCCTCATCCAGCGGCGGCATAAATTCGCTGCCCAGTTTGCTCAGCGGCCAAAGCGTGGCGACCAGCAACACACCGGCTACCGCAAGCGTGGTTTTCGGCCTGTCGAGCACCTTTTCCAGTACAGGCTCGTAGGCCGCAATCAGCCAGCGGTTAATCGGGTTGGCCTTTTCATCGGGGATCTTGCCGCGAATAAAGCAGCCCATCAGCACCGGCACCAGCGTAATTCCCAGCCCCGCCGCCACCGCCATAGAATAAGTCTTGGTGAAGGCCAGCGGCGAAAACATCCTTCCCTCCTGCGCTTCAAGAGAGAACACCGGGATAAACGACAGGGTAATAATCAGCAGGCTGCAAAATAATGCCGGCCCCACTTCTACCGCCGCCTGCTGGGAAATTTGCCAGTAATCTTCGCTGCGCGGCTGCTCTCCCGGATGATCGTGCCGCCACTGCTCAAGCACTTTGTGCATGTTTTCAATCATCACTATCGCCGCGTCGACCATCGCGCCAATGGCAATTGCTATCCCGCCCAGCGACATGATATTGGCGTTCACGCCCTGGTAATGCATGACGATAAACGCCCCTAAAATCCCCAGCGGCAAAGTAATAATCGCCACCAGCGCAGAGCGGAAGTGGAACAGGAACAGCGAACAAATAATGGCGACCACGATAAACTCTTCCAGCAGCTTGTGGGAGAGCGTTTCAATCGCGCTTTCAATCAGGTGCGAGCGGTCGTACACCGGCACAATTTCAACGCCGGCGGGCAAACTCTTCTGCAGCTGAGCCAGCTTTGCTTTTACCGCGTTAATCGTTTCAAGGGCGTTTTTGCCGTAGCGCATCACGATAATGCCACCCGCGACTTCGCCTTCACCGTTAAACTCCGCCACGCCCCGACGAATTTCAGGCCCAAGCCTCACGGAAGCGACATCGGAAAGCAGCACCGGCACGCCGTCCCGGCTGGTGATAACCACCTGCTTGAAGTCATCCAGATTTTTGAGATAGCCAGAGGTCCGCACCATATACTCGGCTTCGCCCATCTCGATCACCGAACCGCCGCCTTCCTGGTTGGCGCTTTTCACCGCGTTAATGATCTGCTCATGGGTAATATTCAGCGCCTTCATGCGCTCCGGATCGAGCACAATCTGGTACTGACGCACCATGCCGCCGACGCTTGCCACCTCAGAGACGTTGGGCACGGTTTTCAACTCAAACTTCAGCGTCCAGTCCTGAAGAGCTCGCAGATCCGCCAGGCTGTGCTTGCCGGTTCTGTCCACCAACGCATATTCGTATACCCAGCCAACCCCGGTAGCATCTGGCCCCAGCGAGGCTTTAGCCTCCGGCGGCAGCTGAGACTGCACCTGACTCAGGTATTCAAGTACCCTGGAGCGCGCCCAGTAAGGATCGGTCCCATCGTCGAACAGAATGTAGACATAAGAATCGCCAAACATGGAGAAGCCACGCACCGTTTTGGCTCCCGGAACGGACAGCATGGTGGTGGTCAGCGGATAGGTGACCTGATCCTCCACGATTTGTGGCGCTTTGCCCGGGTAGCTGACCCGCACAATCACCTGCACGTCGGAGAGATCCGGCAGCGCATCCAGCGGCGCTCTCTGCAGCGACCAAAGCCCCCACGCCGCCATAATGATGGCGGCCAGCACCACCAGCAGACGATTTTTAAGCGACCAGCGAATAACGGCGGCAATCATTTGTGCGCCCCCGCCATCGGCATCAGGTGAGTAATAACGGCCCCTTTTTCATCGTCCATTGTAAAGCTGAACATGACTGCATCACCCGGTTTCAGGCTGGTCGGCGATGTCAGCGCGAAAGGCATCACCATAGCGCCCCAGTTCAGCGCGGGGATAGGATGATGGGCAATAGTAATAGCGTCCGCGCTCACCGCTTTGACCACGCCTTCGCCGTCGTAGGTCTTTGCTGCAGGCGGCGCTTTTGGCTGAGCGTCTGTTTCAGGCAACGCGCTGCGCAGGCTCGCCTCTGAGTCGATAAGGAACTGGCCGGAAGTGACCACTTTCTCGCCCTCATTCAGCCCGGAACGAATCTCCACCCAGCCCTTGTCGCTGATGCCCGGCACCACGTTCACCGGGCGGAAATGGCCGCCGTCTTCGGCAACCAGCACCCGGCTTTGGCTTCCGGTTTCAATCAGCGACTCCTCCGGCACGGCCAGAACCGCGGCGCGGGGCTGCTGATTTGCCAGATGCACACTGAGGTACATGCCGGGCTTGAGCTTCATTTGCGGATTATCCAGCACAATGCGCGCCTTCAGCGTGCGGGTGGTGGTTTCGAGGTTCGGCAGCAGTTCGCTTACTCGCCCGTGGAATACCTCTCCAGGCCAGCTGTCGGCGGTCGCCACAATCTCGCTTCCCGGCTGCAATGCCTGAGCCTGAGACTGCGGGTAATCCACCACAATCCAGACGGAATCAAGGCTTGCCACTTCGAACAGCGGGGCATTCGCGGTCACCTGCTGCCCTTCCCGCGCCTCCAGTTTATTTACATACCCGGCAAGCTTTGCGCGAATGGTAACGCGGGTTTGTGGCTTGCCGCTGCGCTCAACCTGGCGAATCACTTCCGTGGGCATAAACTGCAGCTGCAGCCGCTCTCTGGCCGCCGCGGTTAAAGCGCTGTCTCCCAGCTTGCGCACCGCCAGAAACTCCTGCTGTGCGGCGGTCCATTCCGGGAACCACAGCTGCGCCAACGGTTCCCCGGCTTTCACGTACTGCTGAGGGGCTTTGACATACAGCGTTTCCACAATACCGTTAGCGCTGGCCGGGATGATTTGTACGCTGCGTTCGTCCAGCGTTACGGTGGCAAAAGCGGCGAACGGCACGCTCAGAGCCTTGCGCTCAACGGCGGCAGTCTTAATGCCCAGGTTTTGCTGCTGGCGGTTGCTGACCGTCACGCCGCCATCGTTGGCCACTTCATCGGCATAGCGCGGGACCAGCGCCATATCCATAAACGGCGATTTCCCCGGCTTGTCGAACCGCTGACCGGGCACCATAGGATCGTACCAATACAGCACTTTGCGGCCGCTTTCCTGCTGGGGCTGAGCTTCGGCATGTTGGTGAAAGGTTGGCTGCTTCCCGGCGTAATATCCCGCGGCCAGCGCGGCAACAACCGCCCCTGCCAACAGGGAAAAAGTGAGTGATTTTTTCATTGGTTAACATCCTGAGGCGTAAGGTAGCGGATCGCCGCCCAGTTGGTGGCCACGGCTTTTTCCGCACTGCTGGCGGTCAGCTCGGTGTCCAGAAGATCCCGGCGAGCGGCCAGCAGCTCAGTCAGAGAGGATTGTCCGGCGCGGTACTGCGACGCCAGCAGAGACAGGCGTTGGCGCTGAAGCGGTAAAGCCTGATCCTGCTGCCGCTGCCAGACGCTTTGCGCAGCCTGGTAATTAGCCACCAGCGAGTGAACCAGCGCAACACGCTCCCGACGAGCCAGTGCCAGTTGATCGTTCGCTTCCATCGCACGGGAAACGTCGGCAGAGTAATCTTTATCCTGCCGCTGAGGCTTAAACAGAGGCAGATCGACGGTGAACATCACGCCCGCCATATCGTCATAACCTTCAGCGCGGCGTCCGTAATACACCTCAATCCCAACATCAGGTTTAGCGGCTACGGCGGACTGGGCTGATTTCGCACGAGCAACGTCGGCTTCACGGGCGGCTTCAATCACCTCCGGATGCTGCATCACGCCTTCTTCAAGCACTGCCGGATCGGCCGGTAACCGCTGGTAGCGGGGCAATGTCCCCACCACGCTATCGACCGTCTGCCCGGTCAGTTGCAGAAGCCGGGTCTGCGCCAGGGTGACATCCCGCTCGGCAAGCGTGACTTTGTCCTGCATGGAGAGCAGCGTCATACGAATATCTACCACGCCGGAAGCGGGCGAGCTGCCGCTGGCCACGGTGGCTTTCTGGACGCCAATCTGCCGCTCGGTTTCGCTCACCAGCTTACGGGCAGCCGTCAGCACTCGCTCAGATAAAGCAAGATCCAGCCACGCCTGCGCGGTATCGCGCTGAAGGTTGGCGCGAATCACCTCCGCTTTGGCCTGGCTGCTGGCCGACTGCGCCAGTATAGTGTCCGCTTTACGATCGCGTTTATCTTCGCTGACGTAGTCCTGCATGATGCCGATACGCTGCATGGTCATGCCGTCACGGCTAAAGCGATGGTTATTACTTCCCCCCACCGGCACGTTTTCGATACCAAACTTCAGCTTTGGATCGGGCAATTGCCGGGCAGAGTCAGCCATGGCGTTCAGCGCATCGCTCTGATTACGGTTGGCGGACAGCGCCGCAGAATAGTGCTCGGCGGCCAGCAGAGTCTGTTGCAGGCTGAGCTCCGCCGCCTGAGCGGCGGAGACAGACGTAGCCAACAGCACTCCACCAAGCCAGAGGCTCAGGGTGTGTTGTTTCATAGCAACCTCGGTTAGTTAAGCGGGGTTGCGGAAGCCAGCTGATACCCGGCCGCATGCTGGGTGAAAGAGAAGGCAATCTTCTCTCCCACCTTAAACGCCGGCAGCGAACCGTCTTTCGGCAAAGTGAACGTCATCGTCATGGCTGGCCAGCCAAGCTCGGCGACGGGATGATGGGCAATAGACACGCTGTCGGCGGTGATGGTCTTCACCACGCCTTCGGTTTTGTAGACCTTGATCGCCGAAGTCGCATCAGAAGACATCGTCATGCCAGGCATGTCAGACATCCCCTTCATAGAGGACATATCGTGGGAAGTTTCAGCGGAAAAAGCAGGGAAAGCGGCAACAACAAGCAGCGCACCGGCCGCAGCAGAACGAATAGCGTTAAACATGATTTCTCTCCAAAACACAGTCAAAAAGGGAATGGGCAAAGCCCCAAAACATTGACGGTGCTGGAGTTATTCTCTAAAGCGGCAAAAACGAATGGTTGCCGGAGGTCCTGTTGCGGGAGGGGTAACATAAGGGGCGGATTCAACGACCGTTGAACATTGAGGCTCAACCAGCGCAAGGGTATCTGCAACCGGTAACGCCACCAGCGAGCTGTGCCCGTTGTCTTTTTGCATTACGTCAGGCACGCAGTGTTTTTCACACAGCGGGTTACTGAGTTTCGCCTGCATCGCCTTGTCAGGCATCTGCATGGTGTCGGCATGCGGGGCTGCCATGGGGCCAGCGGTCATATCAACCGGGCAATCGTAGGACGCTATCGCCACCTGACTGTTGACAAAAAACCAGCCCAACGCCAACAGCAGCATCAAAAGATGCTTCCTGATAAAGCGCCAGCGGCTTGTCGACCAGAGGGAGGTGTGCAGCATAAAAACCCCGACATAAAAGAGATCGGCAGTATAGGCGGCAGCCTGTCGCGTTTTAAAGTTTTTTTTAACTGGTTTACGAAAAAGCCATTCGTTAACAATCAGGCAAAACAATCATTGTTTTTACATAACCGATCGTCGGTTATACCGCCAAAACTCGCACAATTTTTATGCCTTATTTTTTATCGACCACGTCGATAAATGTAATGCAGCCAACAAAAGCTTTGCCTAAAGTTGATCCGTTGCAACGAAAGTTGACGCTTATCAGAAACTCCAAACGGGTTCTGAGGCAAATTCTTAGCCCTTTACAGTCGCCTGTAAAAAATCACTATTTTAATTTCTGAGAGAAAACCACTTACAGCCGCAAGCGTAAGGACGCCGAAGAGCGCCTTAGCGTATCAGGGGATATCATGCTTACCATTCTGGAACTTATTATCGGGGTCGTGGTGATTGTGGGCGTTGCCCGCTACATCATCAAAGGCTATTCCGCCACCGGCGTGCTGTTCGTCGGCGGGTTATTGTTACTTATCGTCAGCGCGTTGATGGGGCATAAAGTGTTGCCCGCCAGCGCGGAAAGCACCGGCTACACCGCCACGGACATCTTTGAATACGTCAAAATCCTGCTGATGAGCCGTGGCGGCGATCTTGGCATGATGATCATGATGCTCTGCGGGTTTGCCGCCTACATGACCCATATCGGCGCCAACGATGTGGTGGTCAAACTGGCCTCTAAGCCGCTGAAATTCATCAACTCGCCTTACTTACTGATGATTGCCGCCTACTTCGTCGCCTGCCTGATGTCGCTGGCGGTCTCTTCCGCAACCGGGCTTGGGGTGCTGTTAATGGCTACGCTGTTCCCGGTCATGGTCAATGTCGGTATCAGCCGCGGAGCTGCCGCAGCCATTTGCGCTTCTCCGGCGGCGATTATTCTGGCTCCAACGTCCGGAGACGTGGTGCTGGCCGCTCAGGCTTCTGAAATGTCGCTGGTCGACTTTGCCTTTAAAACGACCATTCCTATCTCCATCGCCGCCATCATCAGCATGGCCATCGCGCATTTCTTCTGGCAGCGCTATCTCGACAAGAAAGAGCACATCAACCACGAAATGCTGGACGTGAGTGAAATTCAGACTTCCGCGCCCGC
This sequence comes from Cedecea sp. AS113, assembly GCF_037152415.1. NCBI lineage: Bacteria > Pseudomonadati > Pseudomonadota > Gammaproteobacteria > Enterobacterales > Enterobacteriaceae > Cedecea > Cedecea sp. AS113. Next base: position 302,358 of record NZ_JBBCMI010000003.1, on the reverse strand, counting down.
TTTCTACGCCATCCTGCCGTTTACGCCGATTGTCGGGGTACTGATTTTCGACGGCAAATGGGGCCCGCAGCTGCATATCATTACTATCCTGGTGATATGTATTCTGATTGCCGCGCTGATTGAGTTTTTCCGCAGCTTCAATACGCAGCACGTCTTCTCCGGGATGGAAGTTTGCTATCGCGGCATGGCGGACGCCTTTGCCAACGTGGTGATGCTGCTGGTTGCCGCCGGCGTTTTTGCCCAGGGCTTAAGTACCATCGGCTTTATTCAAAGCCTGATCTCTATTGCCACCTCGTTTGGTTCCGCAAGCATTATTCTGATGCTGGTGCTGGTGGTGCTGACTATGCTGGCGGCCATGACCACCGGCTCCGGTAACGCACCGTTCTATGCCTTCGTCGAAATGATCCCGAAACTGGCTCACTCTTCCGGGATTAACCCGGCATACCTGACCATTCCGATGCTGCAGGCTTCCAACCTGGGCCGCACCATTTCTCCAGTTTCCGGCGTGGTAGTGGCCGTTGCCGGGATGGCAAAAATCTCACCTTTCGAGGTGGTGAAGCGTACCTCTGTGCCGGTCGCCGTCGGTCTTATTGTGGTGATTATCGCCACGGAGATTCTGGTTCCTGCAGCAGCGATCGTTCACTAACCCGCAGCCATCATTGTTTCAAGCGCCTGCATCAGGCGCTTTTTTTATGCCTATAATAAGTCCGCCTCCAGGACAGATAAGAGAATAATGATGAATTTCACACCGCGACATTTACTGCTTTGCACGCCGCTTTTACTTAGTCCACTTGCGTTTGCCGACGCCCTGCAGCCCAGCCAGTACGGGGATTTTGATCGCTACGTGCTGGCGCTCTCCTGGCAAACCGGTTTCTGTCAGAGCATGCACGACCGCAATCGCAACGAACCCGCGGAGTGTAAAGCCCAGCAGGAACAGGCGGATAAAAGTGCCTTCCTGACCGTTCACGGCCTCTGGCCCGGTCTGCCAAAATCTGTCGCGTCACGCGGCGTCGATGAAAAACGCTGGATGCGCTACGGCTGCGCCACTCGCCCGGTGCCGAATATGGCCGAAGCCAGGGCTTCAAACAAATGCGCCGCGCCGGATACCGGGCTTTCCGTTGAAATGGCCTCAAAGCTGGCGGGCGTGATGCCCGGCGCCGGGGGGCAATCCTGCCTGGAGCGCTACGAATACGCCAAGCACGGCGTTTGCTTTGGCTTTAACCCCGACGATTACTTCGGCACGATGGTGCGCCTGAATGGAGAAGTGAAACACACCGCTTTTGGCCAGTTCCTGGCTCAGCACTACGGCCAGGTGGTGACGCGTAAGGCGTTTAACCAAGCCGTGAAGCAAACCTGGGGCAGCGATGCGGTGAATGCTATCAAGCTAACCTGTGACGGTAATCCCGCCTACCTCACGGAAATGCAGATCTCCCTGCTGGCAGACAAGATTAACCAACCGCTGCAAACTGCCTCCTTTGCCCCGCAAAAACACCCCGGCAACTGCGGGAAGAGCTTCCGCCTGGACGCAGTTGGCTACTGACAGAATAAATACTGAAGTCAAAAATTAATCGCATCACTATTTGTTCCGGTTTTTTGGTTATAGCCTTCAGGTAACGAACCTGGAGGTGACCATGAACAGAACAAAACGGTACTTACTGCAGCTGAGGGCGCAGTTCGAGCGTGAAGGCAGCCAGCAAAAACTGCTGGGGTTTATCTGGCTCTCGCCGCAGCAGCGCTATGAAATTCTCAAAGAGCTCTTGTTGCCGATAGCGGAACACCCTGCTCGTTAAAAGCAGCCGGGCCCCGTGCTACACGGTGGCCCCCGCAGTATTTCGCTCCCTGATGGTGTAAGTCAGGCGCGTGTCAGACTTTTCCCAGCCAAACAATTCCCCCGCTCACCTTTCGCACTGATTATTTTGATTGTTTGAACTTCGTCCCAGAATGTTAACAAACATTACAGAGTTCATTTACAGGCAACCGGATGTTACCGATATCATGTTACCGGTATCAGCATCACCCAATAACACGCTTTTGGTGCATTCATCTGAGAATTTGCCACTGGGGAAATAAAATGACCGAAATAACAACAAGTTTAGGCGCAGGAAGCCTGCTGGGTATTGCCGCCTGTTCCGTCGTGCTCCTGCTCGTATTGATCATGCGCTTTCGCGTACATGCCTTCCTGGCGCTGACCCTGGTCAGCGTCATTGTGGCACTCGTCACAGGCGTGCCGTTCGACAAAATTGTACCCACGATCCTGGGTGGCTTTGGCAGCACCCTGGCAGGCGTCGCTTTATTAGTTGGACTCGGCGCCATGATTGGCCGCCTGTTGGAAATTTCCGGCGGCGCAAAGGTGCTGGCGGACACCCTGGTTGGGACCTTTGGCGCTCACCGGGCACCTTTTGCCCTTGGCGTCGCGTCACTGCTTTTTGGCTTCCCGATCTTCTTTGACGCGGGTCTGGTGGTGATGCTGCCGATCATCTTCAGCGTCGCCAAGCAATTCGGCGGCTCAACGCTGAAATATGCGCTCCCGGCGGCCGGTGCTTTTGCGGTGATGCACGCGCTTCTGCCGCCGCATCCAGGCCCGGTGGCCGCCAGCGAACTGCTGGGGGCGAACATCGGCCTGCTGGTTGTGGTAGGGCTGATTATCGCCATCCCGACCTGGTATCTCGGGGCCTATCTCTTCGGGCTGTATGCCGGGAAGAAATTCGATATTCCTCTGCCGAGTTCTTTCCTCGGTAAAGTCGAAGTGGATCAGAATCACCAGCCGCCGTCATTCGGCATGGTCATGACAATTTTACTGATGCCGCTGGTGCTGATCTTCCTCGATACCGGCCTCAACACCGCCACTGTGCTCGGCTGGGTCAGCGCCGACAATACGCTGGTGAACTTCTTGCGCATGCTGGGCAAAACGCCTATTGCGCTGCTGATTACCGTCTTTTTTGCCCTGATGGTCTTCAGCGGCAAACATAGCCGCCAGCATCTTGAAAAGGTATGTGACGGCGCACTCGGCCCGATTTGCGGCATTATCCTGGTGACCGGAGCGGGCGGTATGTTCGGCGGCGTGCTACGCGCAAGCGGCATTGGTGACGCGCTGGCTGGCGTCCTCTCAGACACCGGCATGCCGGTTATCGTTGCCGCCTTTGTTATCTCGACTGCGCTTCGCGTTGCTCAAGGGTCAGCCACCGTTGCCCTGACTACTACCGCCGCGCTGGTCTCACCGATGGTCGAAGCCACCACGGGCCTGAGCCAGTTTGACCTGTGCTTTATCGTTATCGCGATTGCCGGGGGCGCTACCGTCCTGTCTCACGTGAATGACTCCGGCTTCTGGCTGGTGGGGCGTTTCCTGGAAATGGATGAGAAAACGACGCTGAAAACCTGGACCGTGATGGAAACGCTGATCGGCACCATCGCCTTCCTGCTGGCGGCGCTGGGGAGCGTGATTCTGTAAGGGACTCGGGGGAAGTCAAAATGTGACTGATCTCGCTTTCAACTCCGGGCTAAGCTCAGTATCATCGTTCCTACGTGAACAACCCTCGCCGGTTTCGGTGGGGGTTTTTCTTTGTACGATTTCAGCACATGAGTGCCCTGCTTTTTTACACGGAGAGAACTATGTCCAGACCTGCCATCATCATTAACGAACTAGACGCCGAACGCCTTGACCACCTGCTGGAACAGCCGCAGTACGCCAAAGCCCCGGTGGCAGAGGCGCTCAACGCCGAACTGGATCGCGCGGAGATGTGCAGCCCGGAGAAGATGCCATCGGATGTGGTGTCCATGAACAGCCGCGTAGAGTTTCGCGATTTAAGCACTCAGGAAGTCCACGTACGCACGCTGGTTTACCCGGCGAACCTGACCGACAGCGATAACCAGCTTTCTGTTATGGCTCCAGTCGGTGCCGCGCTGCTCGGCCTGCGGGTTGGCGATAGTATCAACTGGACGTTGCCAAACGGCAGTCAGACTCACCTTGAAGTGCTCGCTTTGCACTACCAGCCTGAATCTGCCGGTGAATTCCACCGCTAATTCAATTCGTGGCGGCGGCCTCTCTTTCGGGAGAGACGGCTTCTTACCCTCACCCTAACCCTCTCCCTCCGGGAGAGGGCCGGGGTGAGGGGTCTGACCTCACAGAACCGCCTCCTCGGTCAAAATACGCTTCGCCCCCAGGTAATGATCCTGCCAGTAATTGTCTGCCAGTTGGCTGATGCGGATATTCAGCCCGGTTCTGGGCGCCTCGATAAACTGCCCTTCTCCCAAATAAACCCCGACGTGATCGGCGCGATCCTGGCTTTTGATACTGAAAAACACCAGATCGCCACGCTGAAGCTGGCGCTGACTTATTCGCTTTAATCGCCGATCCTGAAACATACCGTTGGCGGTACGCGGCAGCTTTTGGCTAAGCAGCTTGTTATAGGCGTAATAGATTAGCCCGCTGCAGTCGAAGCCCTGCTCGGGCGTCTGTCCACCCCAGACATAGGGTTTGCCCAACTGTTGCTTGAGCCGCGCTATCACTTTGTGGAGAGTGGCTTCCACACGCGGGCTTACCATCTCAGCCATAAGCGCTTCGGTCGCCAACGGCCACAGACCTTCTGAGCCCCCCATCAGCCCAGGACGCCAGCGAGTGTGCATGGCGAGCTGCTCACGGTTCAGGGCACGAGCGACCAGTTTTTCAGCAGCCTGACGCTTTTTCTGTTCGGGCGTAGGCGGGACAACTGCAAGGCGATTTTTGGCACGGGTAAGCAGCCTTGCACGATTTTTCATCCGTTCACGGGCTTCTTTACTCTGCGGCTGCGCGATCTGTGTGCGCTTCACGCTTGCTTTAGACTTTTTCGCGGGTGAAGCCCAGGCCTGAGACGAAAACAGGACGAATAGCAGCAGAAAAAAAAATCCCGCCCTACGCCGGGAGAGTTCGGACGCAGGCGAAAAAGTGGAGACAATTGAGGTGGAAATAGACATAAGCAACACAAATACCTGAAAACTTAGCGTGCCGCGGAGGGCTGCTGCGCCACGCGCTCGGCCAGCGGCTTAAGCACTTTTTCGCCATGCTGACCAAAGAATTGATACAGCGAAGCGCTAGCGGAATGGGTCAACACCATGATTTCAATACGGCGGTTGGCCGAACCGAGCGGATGGTCAGGATCGAGCAACATCTGGTCAGCCATCCCGCTAACCTGCAGCACTTTTCCGGTATCCAGCCCGCCCTTCGCCAGCGCTTTGCGCGCCTGCATGGCACGCTCGCCGGAAAGGTTCCAGTTGTTGTAAAGCTCCTGGTCACGAAAACGCGTCGCATCGGTGTGTCCGGTAATAATAATTTTGTTGTCAATGGCGTTCAGCGCCGTAGCAAACTCCGTCAGCAGGCGGTTAAAAAAGGGAGTCAGAATGGCGCTGCTGCGCTGGAACATTTCTCGTTTTTGATCATCCTGCACCAGAATACGCAGCCCCTGCGGCACGATCTCGATTTGCAGATTAGACTGCGCCTCATAGGCTGAAGTGATCTTCATGATCACCCGGGCCAAATCTTCAATTTCCTGCTCTGAGCGGCGGTTCACGTCTTCCAGACTTTCCCCATGGCTTGCCGCATTGGTCAATGCCTGTAGCGCAGCAACATCCTGCTGAATAGCCTGGCTGGCATCATCCGGCTTTGGCTTCCCGGCCAGAACAGTAACGCTGCCTCCGGAGCCGTTTAGCTGGGTAATCGGCATCCCGGACATGCCGTCAAACAGCGAGTCGCTGTTAAGCAAAGAGACAATCTCTTTCCGCTCTTCTTCGGTGACCGCCCCCATAATTAACTTCGTGGTGGTCACCAAAGGCGCAGAGCGTATTTCTGAAGTGTCCGCCCGCTTTACCCTTGACGCCCTACCCGGCAAACAGATGGCGATCGATGCCGACCTGAATGCCGGATTAATCAATCAGCAACAGGCCAAAACCCGGCGTAAAGACGTTGCCAACGAAGCCGATTTCTACGGCGCGATGGACGGGGCCTCAAAGTTCGTGCGCGGCGACGCCATTGCCGGGATCATGGTGCTTATCATCAACGTGATCGGCGGGATTTGTATTGGTATTTTTAAATACGATCTTGATGCCAGCCACGCCTTCCAGCAGTACGTGTTGCTGACGATTGGTGATGGCCTGGTCGCGCAGATCCCATCCCTGCTGCTGGCGACTGCGGCCGCTATTATCGTGACCCGAGTAAGCGACGACGCCGACGTTAGCCACGAAATTAAAACGCAATTGCTCGCCCGCCCGAACGTACTTTATACCGCTGCGTTCGTGATGTTTATTCTGGCCATCGTGCCGGGTATGCCGCATATCGCCTTCCTGAGCTTTACCGCTCTGCTGCTGTTTGCCGCCTGGCGGCAGAGCAAAGTGGTACAGCCTGCGCAGCAGCAGGATGATGACATTCTGGCGATTCAGGAGGCGCTCAGCCCCGACACGGAACCTACCGTCAGTTGGGACAGCATTCCGCTGGTCGAGCCGATTGGTCTGAACCTTGGCTACAAGCTGGTTTCGCTGGTGGATACCGCCAAAGGCAGCCCGCTTTCGCAGCGTATTCGCGGGGCGCGACAGGTTATCTCTGAGACCTGCGGCGTGCTGTTGCCAGAGATCCGCATCCGTGAGAACTTCCGCCTCAAACCCGCCCAGTACGCCATCCACATCAATGGTATTCGAGTGGCGCTGGGGGAAGTGAACTCGGAAAAACTGATGGCGATCCCCGGCAGCGAACTGTACGGCGAGATTGACGGCGTGCTGGATACCGATCCGGCTTACGGCATGGCTATCGTCTGGATTGATCCCGACCAAAAAGCGCGGGCGTTAAATCTTGGCTATCAGGTGGTGGATTGCGCCAGCGTGGTGGCCACGCACGTCAACAAAGTGGCGCGCCAGCATTTGCCCGATCTGTTTAATTATGACGATATCACGCATCTCCATGCGCGCCTGGCGCTGCAGGCTCCCAAGCTTGCGGAAGACTTAAATGCTGCGCTGAATTTCAGCCAGTTGCTGAAAGTGTACCGGCAGCTTCTGCTGGAACAGGTGTCGCTGAAAGACATTGTCACCATTGCCGCCACGCTGCTGGAAAGCGCCGCGGTGACCAAAGATCCGCAGCTGCTGTGTGCCGATGTGCGTTACGCCCTGCGGCGCGCTATTTTGCATAACATCAACGGCGACCGCGGTCAGCTTGCCGCATACACCATGGATAACGAGCTGGAAAACCTGCTGCTGAACGCCCTGAATCAGGCCCAACAGGCCGGGAAAGTGGCACTGGACAGCTTCCCGGTTGACCCCAATATTCTGTCGCAGCTGCAAAATACCATGCCGATGATTTACGAGCAGATGAGGGCGAAAAGCCTGCCGCCTTTGCTGCTGGTTACCCCACAGCTTCGCCCGATTCTGGCGCGCTATGGCCGCCTGTTTAGCACCGGGCTGCATGTGTTGTCTTATAACGAGGTGCCGGACGAAAGTGATTTGAAGATTGTCGGGACATTGGCGTGATTTCCCCCTCACCCCGGCCCTCTCCCTTCCAGGGTGAGGGTAACGACCTGAAGCGACGTTAAGTTTGAAAGAAGTGGCGGCTTGAGCAAAGCTACTTATCTAAAAACCGCAGCTTCCAGCCCCGGATAGTGCGCGGCAGCGGGTCTGCCTCATTGCTCTTCGAGCGGTAAAACTTGGCTTCCTGCCCCCCTTTTTTACCCGGCGACGTTCGCGCCGCCCACATTTTACCTTCCGGGGTGTACATGATAATTGCCGTATGGCGATTGGCTTCACCCCGTACCCACATGGCAATCACCTTCGCGCCAATATTGTCTATATCATCCTGATAGATATAGACATTTGCGGCATCCACAAAATTCTGGTAGTCATTGCCCACCATCTCTCTGAAGCGATTGTCGGTTTCAACATCCGGGAATATACCAATGGACAGCAACGTGGCTTTCGGACGTGGGTCCTTGGCGCTTTTCACATAGCGTCCGTCAACAAATACCCCCACCGGCATCGACAATTTACAGCCCCATTCGCCATTACTGTGCACCTGGATTGAGCCATTCTGCCTCGGGATAAGCAGCAGTTTACAGTTACTGGTGCTTTGTACTTTCTCCACTATCACCATGCCGTATATTTTCTGGGCCTCTGCTGTGAAGTCGTCATGGTTTATGCCAGCCCAGGCTCTGATATCAAGGGTTAATGACCATTCTGCATTACGGCTAAAGGTTAATTTGCCCCCGCTTCGATTAGCTGCCGTGATGTTCCACCATGTACCCTGCCAGTCAAAGCCCTCTTTCACCCCGGAAATTCGGCTGATGCCTTCATAGTAGGCTCGTTCAATACAGCCGTCGGTGGTACAGTTTTCAAGCGATTTTTCCCACTCAAGATAGTCTTTATGCACCTGCGCGCCATTCCCCTTCACCAGCATAGAGCGATAAATGGCGCCCATCGTGCTGTCCAGCCAGTGCAGGGTGTCGTTATTGCAGATGGTGTTTTCCAGCGGCCTGGCCGCTCGCTGGCAATCAACCGCCAGCGCGTTTCCGGTATAAAAACCCAGCATTAATAATAGAGAGGGAATAATTCGCTTGAGCATATTTAAGAGAAAATTCTGAAAGAGAAGTGGCTATTCTGACCAGAACATATGCGGTTTGCAATCTCAGGCTGATTTCATGATTAATTGAAATAAAAATGAAAATAATGCGTTAATAATATGCCATTAATGTGAGTGGAAGGGTTTAATCGCATAATAATAACGGACGGGTAATACACTTCCCGTTATGCAGATTCGCGCGGCACCAGTTCACCAGAAATGATAATTCTCTGGGCGGGAAGTTCCGGCTGTTTGATTTTGCTGACAATTAATGCAGCAGCTTGTCGCCCGGTCTCTTCACTGGAGGCGGAAACATAGGTAAAGCTCGGCGAGGTCAGATTAATGTACATCATATCCTCGAAACCAATCAGCGAGACCTGCTGCGTTAAGAAAACGTCTTTCCCAACGGTGCGGCCAACCTGCTGAATGCCGGTAATTGCGCCGATAATGGCCGCCGGAGAATGACACAGCATGGCGGTAATCTGGTTGCTCTTTTCCAGCATCAGGCGCGTGGCAAAAGCCGAGGCCGATGTATCGTCTGCACATTCCGGCGCCCACTCTTCTCTGAACGGCAAGCCATACTGCTGCAGGGCGCTGCGGTAGCCAGACAGCCGCTCGGCGCGGATTAGGCAGCTTTTTGTTCCCCCCAGCCAGGCAATATTGCGATGCCCTCGTTCAATGAGAAAGCGCGTGGCCTGGTTACCGGCCTGGCGATTATCCCGCCCAATCACATCGCGCGTGCTGGTGATGGTTGATTCAGAGATAACCACCGTGGGCAGCGGGCAGTCGGTAATGGCCTGGGGAACGTCAGCGGAGTGGCAGTCGGCGGCCAGATAAATCACCCCGGCAACGCCCTGCTGGCTAAACGAGGTCAGGCAGTTGCGCAGCTGTTGCTCTCCGTCGCGCGGCTGGCCGAGAAACACCATATAGCCTTGTTTTTCGAGCTGCTGGACAACGCTCGCGGTGACGTTGACGGAGAAAGAGTTGTTGAAGTCACGAATAATCAGGCCGATCAGGTTAGAGGTGTTGGAGCGAAGGTTGGCGGCGGCAACGTTATGCACGTAGCCCAGCTCCTTGATAGCGGCATTGACCTTATCAATGGTCGCCTCAGAGATCTTGCCCTTCTGGCGCAGCACCAGCGAAACCGTCGAAACCGATACGCCCGCCAGCTCAGCGACATCAATGATGTTGACCTTTTTCATTCCACCCCTGTAACCGCACATCCATAAATTTCAGCCCCCTGAAACATACAGGAGGCCGAAAGGTATTACATTATTTACCGATCATCGTCGACATTGTCTGTGCAATAAATTGCGCTCTGGCACCAAATATGACCTGGATACCCGAATCGCCGACGAATACCACACCACGTGCGCCCAGACTGTTCAGGCCGTCTTTGTCGACCATCGAACTGTCGTCCACTTCCAGACGCAGGCGGGTGATGCAGGACCCCACGGAGTTGATGTTTGGTGCCCCGCCCAGCAGGCCGATGATATCGCCCGCCAGTTCGGTGTCGGTTTTGTCTCCCGCGTTAGCGGTCACTTCGGTGCGGCCCGGCGTTTTCACGTCGAAACGGCGAATCACGAAGCGGAAAGTGAAGTAGTAAATCAGCGCCATCGGCACGCCCACGACCACCGCCATCAGGAAGTTAGTCTGGTAGCCGTTGAACGACGGCAGGATCCCGAAGGAGATGTAGTCGATCATCCCGGCGGAGAACGATTTGGCGATATGGGCATGCAGCAGGTACATGCACATATAAGACAGGCCGGCCATCACCGCGTTGAACACATACAGAATCGGAGCCACGAAGATGAAGGTGAACTCAACCGGCTCGGTGATCCCGGTAAGGAAGCAGGTCAGCGCCGCGGAGAACAGAATACCGGAGGCAATTTTCTTATTCTTGGTGTTGGCTTCATGGTACATCGCCAGACAGGCGGCAGGCAGCGCGAACAGCATCAGCGGGAACTCGCCCTGCATGAATTTACCGGCATTCTGGTAGCTGTCGCTGCTGAAGGACTTCACGCCCTCTTCCAGCATTTTGAACCAAATCGTCTGGTCGCCGTGAATCACCTGCCCGGTATGGGTGGTGTATTCCCCGAAGGAGTACCAGAAGGACGGATACCAGATGTGGTGCAAGCCCAGCGGGATTAATGCGCGCTCAACCAGCCCAAAGATGAAGGTTGATGCGGCCTGATTATCCCCGTTAACCACCACGGACAGCGCATCAATGCCGGACTGAATGTATGACCACACCCACGGCAGCACCATCCCCAGCAGGAAGGAGAGAAACGCCGTCGCGATGGCGACAAAACGCTTGCCGGAGAAGAAGCCCAGGAATTCCGGCAGTTGCATGGTGTGGAATTTGTTGTAGCACCATGCAGCCAGGATACCAGAGATAAGCCCGCCAAAAACGCCCATTTGCAGCGTCGGGATACCGACCACCATGGCATATTTCCCGCCCGCAGAGGCCATTTCCGGCGTGATGTGCATCACCGTGCCAATGGTAATGTTGATGATAAACACCGACACCGCCGCGGACAGCGCGGCAATACCTGACTCAGCGGCCAGGCCAACAGCAGAACCGATGGCAAACAGCATTGGCAGGTTATCGAAGATAACGCCGCCCGCATTCATCATCAGCGGTAAGTGAAACTTATCGCCGAACGCCAGCAGTAAACCTGCGGCGGGCAGCAGAGAGATAGGCAGCATTAAGGCGCGGCCAATCATGGAAAGCTTTGATAACGATTTAACAACACTGGACAACAGACTCATGGACGTTTCCCCCGGTGCAGACGCAGTAACCGCGTTTTGTCTGTTCACGCGTTTTTATGGTAGGTAGAACGTTCTAGTAGAACGTTCTACCTAGAGTGCCGAAACGGTTTTTGCCCCGCAACTGAATTCTGCGCTGTTGCCATATTGTTATCGAATATTTGAAGTGACGCAGGTTTTTAAGCCTGGTTTTGATAAGGGTATTTGGATCTGAGGTGGGAAAGGCTCTGCAACTCTCCTTCCCCCGAACGGCAAGGAGAGTTGATGCCTGCCCTCTTCGTTCAGAAAAGGGCGCGCGCGATTAAGGCTGAACGGTAATGCTCAGGCTTTCAAAGACGACGGTCTGACCCGCCACAATTTTGCAGCGCTTGCGGGTTTCAACTTCACCGTCCACCTTCACGAGGCCTTCGGCAATCACCGCTTTCGCCTGCGCGCCGCTTTCACACCAGCCTTCCAGCTTGAGCAAGTCGCACAGTTCAACGTGGGGGTGTTTACCTAGTGAGAAGGTCGCCATTATTACTCTCCATCAACATCATGATATTCCTCGCAGGCCTGCAAGGTATTCTGAATTAGGGTGGCCACCGTCATTGGGCCTACGCCACCCGGAACCGGCGTAATATACGAGGCTTTGGCGGCGGCTTCATCATAAATTACGTCCCCGACCACTTTCCCGCTTTCCAGGCGGTTAATACCGACGTCCACCACGATAGCGCCTTCCTTAATCCATTCGCCCGGAATAAAGCCCGGTTTGCCCACGGCGACAATCACCAGGTCGGCGTTCTCAACGTGCTGACGAAGGTTTTTGGTGAAACGGTGCGTTACGGTGGTGGTGCAACCGGCCAGCAGCAGCTCCATGCTCATCGGGCGCCCCACAATGTTGGAGGCGCCAATGATGACCGCATTCAGGCCGTAAGTGTCGATGTTGTAGCGCTCAAGGAGCGTCACGATACCACGTGGAGTACACGGACGCAGGCGCGGCGCACGCTGGCACAGGCGGCCAATGTTGTACGGATGGAAGCCATCCACGTCTTTATCCGGGTCGATACGCTCGAGAACTTTGACGTTATCGATCCCGGCAGGCAGCGGCAGCTGTACCAGAATGCCGTCAATCTCGGCGTCCGCGTTTAGCGCATCGATCAGCCCTAACAGCTCCGCTTCGCTGGTGGTTTCCGGCAAATCATAAGAGCGGGAGACAAAACCAACCTCTTCGCAGGCTTTGCGTTTGTTCGCGACATAAATCTGGGACGCAGGGTTCGCTCCCACCAATACAACGGCCAGACCAGGGGCACGTTTTCCTGCGGCAACTCGGGCTTTTACTTTTTCAGCAACTTCAAGCCGGACCTGCTGCGCAATCGTTTTACCGTCAATAATCTTTGCTGCCATCAGAGAGAGAATTCCATCTGTAAACTTAAAGGAAGGGGGTTGCTGCTATTTTGTCAGATGCGCGGCCCGCTGTCAGGCACTGATGTAGGTTTATGCTCATTTGTCGCGCAGGTGGTTGAAAAGCCATTGACTCAAGAGGTGCTGACCGTATAATCCACCCCGCATCAAGCCGTAATGTTTCTCTGCATTACTCCGTGCGCCCTTAGCTCAGCTGGATAGAGCAACGGCCTTCTAAGCCGTAGGTCACAGGTTCGAACCCTGTAGGGCGTACCATTTTGACGTCAACACACCTCTACTGAATTCTTTTTTTCTCTGCCCCATTATCGTTCAGGCTCCCTTGTTGCAAGCCACTGTGAAACAACGCCACCACCGCATTGTCCATTCTTTTTTTGCCAGAACGTCCTGCTGCATGGCCTTGTTAAGGCTCAAGCCTGCCCCCCTATTTAAGGCGAAGATTTTCCTCTTAGAGCAACCTATATGTTTCCGTTCTGAAGGAGAGTGAGACGTTTCCATTCTTACCCACCCGGCATTGAATTAAAAAGCAAGAACCAGGGTTTTTATTGCACAACCCGAGTATTTACGGATAACCCGTTGAAATCACCCGGCGACACACATCAGGAAAATTAACAGAAAGATTCATATTGAGATTCAGAATTTCATGAATGAAATGGGGACCGTTGTGAAGTTACTTGCCGGTAAAGTCGTTGCTATTACTGAGCCTTCGGCCGGGCGGTTGCCGTTTTGTTTGCCCTGCCGGTTTGTCAGTTTTAATTAATGATGTTCAGACCCAGTATGTCAAACTGCCCCCGGCTATTCTGGCCGGGGGCATCCAGCCTTTATGGAAGCCAGCGTCTGCGATGACGTGCCGTTGAGATCAGACCGAATGCACCACCGGCCTGGCTTCCTTTACTTGCTCTTCTGTAGTTAATCCTTTGATGTATATGTTGTATTTCCACCATGCAAAGCCCAGGAAAATCACTATTCCCCCCACGTTATAGAAAACGATCGTCAATATATTGCCGCCGGTTGGGAACGTGGAGGCGATAAAACCGACGGTGAAAATCGCAATGAGCATTGAGACGATGGCCATGCCGGTTCTCTGCGATCCCATTTTAAAATCACGCGGCAGATGATCGTATTTACGGCGTAAATTGAGATACGCCAGCATGATGAACAGCGGGGGTAACATGGAAGCAGCGGCTGTCATGTTGATTATGGTGTTCATTAAATCCTGGACGGTGCTGGAGCCCAGCATGGGGATAATCATCAGCGGGATCACAATCAGGAACTGAATCCAGGCGGCACGCGCGGGCACGCCGTTTTTATTTAGCGCCACGGTTTTTTCACCAAAAATACCGCCGGGGATTTCCGAGAAGAAAATTTTCACCGGCGTTGCCGTCCACATCAGCAGCGACCCAAACATCGCGGTAAATGACACCAGGCCCACGAAGCGGTTGACCACGATTTCCGGGAGACCGAAATAGACCGCCATGCCGTGGAAAACCTGTACCGATCCCCCGGTAAATTTCAGCTCTTTACTGCTGATAAAAACATTAATCAGCACCGAGGAGACGGAATACAGTACGCCGATAAATATTCCGGCCAGGATTATCACTTTCACAAAGGATTTAGACCCGCCTTTCACGTCGTTGACGTACACGGCCACCGATTCGGCCCCGCCCGCCGCCATAAATATCCAGGTTGTGATCCCAAGAAATGCCCAGTTAAAGTTGGGAATCATCGCCTCTACGGAGATGGGGTCTGCCGGTTGAATACCGCCCACCAGCGCCGCCCCTGACAATAAGACATAGGAGAGCGTCAGCAGTAGCATCAGGGAGGATGTCACCGAGGTGATTGGCCCCAGCATTTTTGCCCCATTGGTTGAAACCCACGTTGATAAGGCGAACAGCGCCATGCTCAGCACCGTGGTGGCGACCGGCGTCAGCATGTATTCATACCCGAGGAACGCGTAGGATGCATAGGCGATAACGCGCGGCAGCAGAGAAGTGAAAAAGAACAGGTTAACAAACCAGTAAGTGTAGGCCGTAATAAAAGCCCAGCGGCCCCCCAGCGCGCTTTTAACCCAGGCATAAACCCCGGCCTCCGAGTTTTTATTCAGCGAAACAAACTCGGCGATGATTAAACAGAACGGAATGAAATAAAGCAGCGTGGCCAGGAAAAACATCGGCGCTGACGCTAACCCAAGCTCGATATTGTTATTAATGACGTTATTAAAACTGTACACGGCCGCGAACGTCAGGGAGAGCAGACCGAATTTACCGATAGTATTACGCTTCGTCTCAGACATAACACATCTCCACGCAGTCTTCAGGCTGCGTTCTTTTGTAGGGAAGAGGACGTTAATTTTTAGAATTTATTTTGGTAAAAAATTTAGTAAAAAAACACAAAGCCAGTTTGCTTTAACCCCATCGCGAAAATGGCGGGAGGGTGAAGGCTTAGCCAGCCGCAAAACGGCTGGCCAGGGGCGGAATTATTTCGATGGTCGGGAGGCGAAATCCGGGCTGCTCTGCCGCTTTGCCTTCTGTTTATTCTCAAAGCGACTGATCCACCACCAGGCCAGGCCCGAGAATACTGCCGTCATAAAGACGTTAATAAAGAACGCGTTGACCAGATCGACTCCCGGTGGGAATGCCGAGGCGGTCATGCTGACGACAAAGATCAGCATCAGCATGGAGACAACCCCCATCCCCACTTTTCTTGACCCCATACGGAAATCTCGCGGCGTGTCATCGTGTTTCCAACGGAAGACAAAGTAAGCCGCCATAATAAATATTGGCGGCAGCATGGCCGTGCCCGCCGTCAGGTTAATGGCCGTGTTCATCATTTGCTGGACGCTGGCGGAGCCAAAACCGTTGACGATAAGCATTAACAGTACGAAGACAAACTGCCACCAGGCCGCCCGTACCGGCACGCCGTGCTCATTCAGCTCAGTGGTTTTCTTGCCATAAATGCCTTCCGGAATTTCCGAGAAATGGATTTTGACCGGCGCGGCAGTCCACATCATCATGCTGCCGAAAATGGCAATAAACAGAATAATGCCGACAAATCGCCCCATTAATACTTCAGAAACATGGAAATATGCGCCCAGGCCGGTGAAGATTTCCACCATACCGGCCGCATAGGTGAGATCTTCCCGCGCGACAAAAACGTTCACCAACAGCGAGCCCAGCGCGTACATGCCGCCAATCAGCACTCCGGCGGTAATGATCACTTTGATGAAGGATTTTTGGCCCCCTTTGGTGTCGTTCAGATACGCCGCAACGGTTTCTGCCCCGCCTGCCGCCTGGAAAATCCAGCACATAATGCCCAAGGTGGCCCAGTTGATGGTTGGTGCCATCGCTTCCAGCGTGATCGGCTGCGCAGGAACGTGCCCGCTGCCCAACGCCGTTAATGCCCCGACCACGTAGATAGCAAACAGCGCAAAGACACCATAGGCCACGCACTCTGAGATTTTCCCCAGCCACGTCGCCCCTTTGGTCGAGATATGCGTCGCCATCGCAAACAGCACAATCGAAATCAACGACGTGATCATCGGTGAGAATGGAATGGCGTAGCCCATGATGGCGTAGGAGGCGTAGGCCACCACGTTTGGCAGCAGCGACAGGAAAAAGAACAGGTTCACAAACCAGTACAGAAACGACCCCAGATAGGCCGCCCGCGTGCCCAGCGGCTGTTTCAGCCAGGCGTACATGCCTGATTCAGAATTTTTATTCGCCGAAACAAATTCGGCGATGATAAAGACGAAGGGAATGAAGTACACCACCGTCGCAAATAAGAAAATCGGCGCCGAGCTTAGCCCTAACTCAATGTTGTTATTGACGATGTTTCGTACGTTAAAGACCGCCGTAAACGCCATCGACAGCAGGGCAAACTTGCCTATTTTTGCCCGAATGGATGTGGACATACGTCCTCCAAAAATTCACATCCCCGTCATGGGGAGGGTACAGGGAAGACCAGCGGAGTATACCGCTGGCCGTGGTACGCATCGAAACTGGCGTTATTTATTAAGGAAATAGCCGTCTTCAATTGTGACTCTGAGGACCACTTTTTTTACCCACTCATCGCTGATGAAACGGTAAGCTTCCTCGGGGTCGCAGATCACCATCTGCCCTTCGGTCACCGTCACGATGTCGCCGATGCCTTTCAGGTATTCCCGGTCGGTTTCGTCCCGGTAGCAGGCCACCGTTTTCAACTGCTCTTTCGGCGCAAACTCAATTTTTTGCCGACCCTGCAGGTAGTAGTGCACGTCAAAATAGCGACGACTCCCCACAAACAGCGCGTCGGTGCAGCTGTCGGTACTCACCCGGTATGAGAGGGAATCACCAATGGAATGGGCCACGCCGGGACGAATGTTGTCGACGTTATTGATAGCTTCCACACAGCGCTGCCACTTCCGGCCGCTGTGATAGATCTGCTTAAACTGTTCTAAATTCTCGAGAACTCTCATTGTTCAGCCTCGCTATGTGAAACAGGAGAAAAGAAATCTGCGCCGAAATCGTGATTAACCAGCGCCTGCGAGGTGTTACGCCCGCCTTCCAGCGGCAACAGCGTAAAACCGTAGCTGAAGGCGTGGAGCCACACGCGCCAGCTGTCCAGCACCTCGCTTCCCCACGAGTTGGAGCCGAGTCCGAGCAGTTGAACGTCAAGGTTTAGCGTGATGTCGTCGCTGCGCTGCAGCTCATTGCAGTGCTGCGCGGCGTGCAGATTTTCAGCGGTGTAATGCCAGGCACTGAGGTTGATAGGCTGGCGCGGCACAACCAGCAGGCCGCTGCCGTGGCGATCGGTCAATGAAGCCCAGCGCACGTGCTGGCGATTGCCGTTATTCTGTGGGAAGGGATAATTGACGAACATGTCGTCCACGGTGGTATGCCAGAGGTCAATGATGTTGCTTTGCTGGCTGTCGGCATAGTTCTCGCCCGGGCCACGGCCGTAATAATCCACCTGTTCAAAGGCGCCGTTAATCCCTAACGTAAAGCCAATGCACGGCACAATATGCGGGTAATCACCATAGCGCTCGCCCTGCACTTCGACGTTGATATGCCCTTGCGGGGTGACCTGCCAGCGGTAGGTACAGCGCATACCAAAATCAAACACCGGCGGGGCGATGATAGTCTGCGTAACGATCGTCACGACATCGCCGTGCATTTCAGCGCTGAATCCGCGTAAATGCTCCTGCATAATCGGCAAATGTGCCGGCTGCCACAGCCCCTCGAACTCCTGCTTGTGGTTATCTATCATGGGCTTGAAGAAGTTAATCTTCGGCTCACGCGTCACCTGTTCGACCCCATTGACCAGCCACGCCGTAAGCTTGCCGCTGATTTTTGAGAACACAGCCTGGAAATTGTGGCCGATGACACGATAGCTCAGGCGGTCATCAACGATTTGCAGCGGCGTCGCGCTGGTATTGCAGTGCGGTACTTTTGCCAACGTGCTCGCTTTTAACGGGAACTGATAAACCGCAATCGGGTGGTTGGCTTCGCTATAGAGCGTGCGGGAGTCTTTGGTCACGGTGATATTGACGAAGGTTTCGCGTTCGTCGAGCGCAGGCAATGTTATGGCTACATCGCGGCCGCTGTTGGCCGCCAGCCCCTCAACTTTTAGCCGCTGGCTGGAAAGTGTCTGGCCTTCGGCGCGCACTTCGACGTTCAGGGTGTAATCGTCCAGGCTTGAGAACCACAGTTTATTTTCAACGTGCAGCAAGCCGCGCGAAAGATCTTCGGCCCGGACTTTAACCGGCGCAATAACCTGTTTGTATTCCTGTAGCCCCGGCCCGGGCGTTTGATCGGAGAAAATCAGCCCGTCCAGGCAGAAGTTATAGTTGTTAGGGTAATCCCCATAGTCACCGCCGTAGTTGTACCGCACCGCGCCAGTTTCATCGGTGGCCTGGATACCATGATCGCACCATTCCCAGACGTAATGCCCCTGGATACTTTCGTGCTGATAAAAGACGTTCTGGTACTCCGTTAACCCACCAGGCCCATTGCCCATGGCGTGGGCGTATTCACAGATAATGCGTGGTTTGGCATGGGGATATTCGCCAAACTCATTCATCAGCGGAACGCGGGTATACATGGTCGAGATAATATCGACGACCTCCGCATCACGATCTTCTTCGTAATGCACAAGCCGGGTGTCATCCAGCGCCTTTGTGGCGCGATACATCGCGCGGATATTGCAGCCGTAGCCAGATTCATTTCCCAGTGACCAGATGATGATCGACGGGTGGTTCTTCTGGGCATGGACGTGACGCACAATGCGCTCTACGTAGATGTGCTCCCAGGCGGGGTCGTCCGTGATGCGGCTCAGGTCACCGACGTTGGCAAAACCGTGCGATTCCACATCCGTTTCCGCCATGACGAACAGGCCATAGATGTCACACAGCTCATAGAAACGTGGATCGTTTGGATAATGTGCCGTTCGCACTGAGTTGATGTTGTACTGCTTCATTAGCTGCAGGTCTTTTTCAACACGATCCATCCCCACGGCCCGGCCTTTGAGGTGGTCATTGTCGTGGCGGTTAACGCCGTGCAGCATCACATAGTGATTGTTGATGTAGAAAAGGCCATCGCGCACCTTGATATCGCGGAATCCCACGCGCTGGGGAATGATTTCCAGCACCTCACCCATCGCATTTTTGAGCGTTATCACCAGTTGGTAAAGATAAGGATTTTCCGCCGACCACTGCTGAGGTGCTTTGACGTCAATCGAAAAGTCGATATTGAGCTGCCGATCAACCGTTAAATGCTCTTTCACCCCGCGATAAAGCGCGGTGTCGCCATCAAACAAGGTGTATTCCAGCGTGGCTCCTGCAGCCTGGGTTGTGAGGTTTTCCAGCATCAACTGGCAGGCAAGCGTCGCGTTGCGGTAGTCGTCGCTGAAATCGGTACGCAGCGTGAAATCCTGAACATGCAGGGGATGCTTCCCAACCAGGTAAACATCGCGGAAAATCCCCGCCGTCCACCACATATCCTGGTCTTCAATATAGGTCGAGTCAGCCCACTGCATGACGCGGACAGCCAGCAGGTTATCGCCGGTTTTCACCGCCGCGCTGATATCAAACTCGGCCGTCAGGCGGCTCCCTTTGCTGAACCCAACGTACCGGCCATTCACGTAGACTTCAAAGTAAGTTTCTACGCCATCAAATTTGATAATCGTTTGTTTATCGTGCCAGTTTTCGCCCAGCGTAAACATCCTCTGGTACGCTCCCGTTGGGTTATCGCTCGGCACAAACGGCACATCAATAGGGAAAGGAAAACCTTCGTCGGTGTACTGCAGCTGGCCGTGGCCTTCCATCTGCCACATTCCCGGCACGGTAATCGTGCCCCACTCCGCCATCAACTCTGTGCTAAATGCCTCTGGAACTAAGAGCGGATTAGTAAAGAAACGGAAGTTCCACTGCCCGCTAAGGGACAAAAAGTGGTTACTGTTTTCACGTACAAACGAGCGGGCCTTCGCCAGTGAATCATAAGCGAAGAAATAGGCGCGCGGCGGCAGCCTGTTTTCATGAGTAAGTTGCAGATTTTCCCAGCGATTCATCTCGCCTCCCTGTACTGACTAAATAATTACGCTTAATTTTAGTAAAATTTTTACTAAATAAAACGAGCGAAGGCGATTTGCTTTAACTCGATCACAAAATGAGCGTTCAGGACAGGGGGATATCGACAGGCCAGGGAGACCACCGGAAAACGATTGTTCTCCGGCGTGAAAGTAAGCTAGTGCGTGGTACCGCGTAGTTTAAGCACGCTGGGAACAAAGACATTGAGCGGCAGGGCCCGGCCATCGCGGGCCTTTTCAACCAGCAGATTAACGCCCTGGCTGCCCATCATTTCGGAATGGATGCGCACCGTGGAAAGCGGCGGGAAGGTAAAACGTGCGGTGGGGATATCGTTCACGCTGATCAGCGAAATATCGTCCGGGATCTTTAGTCCGCGCTCGTGAATGGCACGTAATACGCCAATCGCAATGGAATCAGATGCCACAAAAAGCGCAGAGGGGTAATCTTCCTGGGCGAGCATCGTTTTTGCCAGTTCGTAACCTGATGAGCTCGAGAAACCACCGCGCCAGATGTCGTTCTCGGACACCACTCCCTTCAGGCGGCCATATTCAGCAAATGCTATCTCACGAATATCGGCTTTTCCCGGCCTATCCTGACCGCCAATAAAACCGATGCGCGACATGCCCTGGGCAATAAAGAAATCGATCACCTCTTTAGCAATGCGCACCAGGTCAATGTCTACGGCATCGTACTGGCTACCCGGTTCATGGAAGTCAATAAAGCAGAGATTATCTGTCATCGCGCGCAAGGTTTCGCGCGTCGCGTCGGAAGGCTGGCCCACCACCAGGACGCCAGTCACCTTTTTCATTTCAGGCAAAGAATGCCCGAGATAACAATTCGTTAGTTCGATCCCGAGTTTCTCACATTGCGTCTCAATACCGTGGCGAATAGCCAGATAGTAGGGATCGTTAATTTCCAGATCTTGCTGATAGCTGTAGAGAGCCAAAAAATGATGCTGTCCAACGGGATTAGCCAGCATTCTGCGCGAACTGCTGTTTTTGTATTCCAGCTTTTCCGCGATTTCAAGGATCCGCCGCTTGGTCTCTTCTTTCACATTCAGGCTGGGGTCGTCATTCAACACCCGTGAAACCGTCGCCAGCGAAACGCCCGCCTCAACCGCAATGTCTTTCAATGTCGCCATCTTTTTCCCTATCGGACGCAGCTCTTTGTTTGCCACATAGTGTAAAGCAAGCCAAGGGACATGCATCTGTTTTTAGTAAAAATAACCGTTTTTTCAGCCCTAACGGCTAGTAAACTCGATGAAAAAATACCGACGGTAAGCCTTTATGCATAGCAAACGGCGAAGTTCTCTTTTTCACGGACTACTGCGCATAAATCGCCCCATTAAGACTCTTTTTTCCGATGATAAAAAAATAAGAATTATTTTTAACACCCTCACGTTGTTCCACCAGGTGCTTAAGACTAAACAGGGAAAATTAAGTTTGTATTTATTTACTGGTAACAATTTTATCGTTAAAGTTTAGCCCTGCTTAGGGTCATTAAAAAGGAGCCAATCATTAAAAAAACATCAAAAAGACTGAAGACAATAAATAACAACTTCACCTGAAATTATCTGAAGGGAAATTATGCGGTATTACTTTCTATTAGATTCAATACACTTATAAAGGCTTACAGTGTTTAAATATATTATAGAACCGTATTCACAGCCAGTGACAAACTGTAACACAGGCCGCATTATTGGCTTTGAAATATTACTTAGGGTGATGAAGGAAACGCCCATTAAAAAATACCTATCACCAGACTCACTGGTACACACCTTCAAGTCAAACGTAGAATACAACCACTTGACGATATGCTTAATGAGCCATGTCAATGAGCGAATAGAGGAGATCACTGACAAGCTACCGCCTGATGGCTTCATCAGCTTCAATATTATTCCCAATCAACTATTATCCACCTCTTTCATGAAGTATTTGCTCTCGTTCAGGAAAAAGATAAGAGAAGACATAAAACTCGTTCTGGCGCTGGTGGAAGGCAATGGAGCAATACTGACAGATAGCATGATTGATGCAATAAAATCACTGTCAGAAAACAATATAGATATTGCAATTAATTTTTGCAACAACTCCATATCCATAAAATACATTGAAGCAATGGGGTTTTATATGCTCAAACTCGACAGGGAATTGTCTCTAACGCATGGTAACAGTCTGATTTATGAAAGTACGATAAAATCGTTAGTTTATTTATCCTCTCTGGTCAATACCATACTTGTTGCTGAGGGTGTTGAAACAAAAACCCAAAGAGATTTACTTCATAAATGCGGAGTAAATTATATGCAAGGATACTATTTTGGCGCACCGGTATCAATTTAGAAGACACTACCATCCAGGTCAATTAAATAAATAGATCAATGCAAAAAAATGGCATTCACTGAATAACAATGACATTCTAATTTAACATTAAGCAACACCATTTCATCACTATTAAATAAAAATTAAATATATAGGAAAAGACCACCCCACGCTTGAGGTGGCATAACGTATTTTTTTAAGAAAGCCTGAACTATAAATGAATGGGGCTATATTATCGCTTGCAGAAAAATACCGGAATCCCTCCTCTTAAAAAAAGGTAATCGTCTCCCTGAGGAAGAATATCATAAATCACACTCGACCCTTTATTATAATAAAACTCCGGCAAAATCCTTTCAATCTTTTCTTTTTCATCACTTAGTTCAACTGTATTTTTTGTTGCAGTCAGTACAAATGATTCTTTAACCCTCTTAACATCAAACATTGTAGAAATAACAATATTACTGACTTTAGTTGAATCACTTTCGAGTACTCCACTTAGAACAGCCGTTCCTTCACTGCCGGAAAATGTCATTCGCGCATTAGCATGAAGCACAACGTCATTGTAAGATACAGAATATACCCCATTACAGCTAAAGTGATTGGCATGATAACGCCGTAGCCCGCCCACCGATATGACAACAATAAGTAAAAAAACAAGAAATGATATCATCATTAAATATCGTCTATTATTCACACATCAACTCCCCACAAAAAAATAAGCTGACTTGCAACTATTTTTTTTATTGCTTCCCAGCGGCTGCGCACATGAAATAACAGAAATATCAGAAAATAGATTACTGTAGGAAACATAATTCCATGGCGTTCTTTCACATTTGCTGATTAACTTATCGGTAACAAACTTGATATCTCTTTGTGTCGTTACTGAGGTATATATATTGCATCCATCATTATTAAGGTACGCATGATAGCTAAGAAAGTACGAAGACTGACGTGATGTACTGGAAACAAATAACGCCGAGGCAATGGTAGTCAAGACAGCCAATGAAATGATGGCCATAGGATGGAGCATTTTATTTTTTACAACGTCGTTTGCAGCAACATTAACACCAGGAGCTGGCTCTTTTTTTACCTCTATCGGATTTTCATGGCGCTCATGGCTTTCATCATACTCAACTTTCTCCGAAGGAATTTTTTCAACTTTTATCTCGGTATCTATCGAAAAACCTATTCTGGGGATTGTTTTTATTAAATTGAGACCTGGACTTAACTTTGATAGCGCGCGGCGAATGAGCGAAATATTTTGATATAGATTGTTGGGTGTGATCATGCTCTCATTTTCACCCCAGACATATGAGTATATAGTTGCCTGGTCAACGATTCCGTTGCGTGATATTAGCAAAAGAAAGCATTTTGTTGTGGGGGTATTAAGAGTTTCAACATTGGCTTCGTCATCCACACGATACAAAACTCGCTTATCAGGATTGAAGATTATCTCATCATTTATCATATAGTTATATGAACCACTTGAGCTACACTGCTCCATTTCCACTTATCCTTAGTCTCCAATAGGCATGTATTCAACTCCGTGTACTATTCAATTATGAGAAACCACAATAGGCAACAGTACCGGAGAAAGGACCATACCCAAATAATGATCTTAACACAAAGACAAAAAGCTAAACAAGTTAAGGCCCATCTTAATTAAGAGCGGAAATTTAATTTCCTACCCATTCATTTTTACTGTTTTGATTAATAATGATTAATTAATAACATTTTCATTGCTAAGAAATACACCTTCCTGTCTAATTTCCCAACTAACGGATAATGGCGATTACACTTGCCGGTCACAGACATGATAAATAAGGATCATAGCAATATCATTTCATGATTCTGATTATGATTCTGATTCTGATTCTGAGGATTTAGCTATAAAAATCTCAGTAGAGTTGTTAAATATTTGTTTGTCATCGGTGTTTTCTTTCATAACACCGCATTTAAGAAATGGCTTCCAACGGCCTTGACGCTAACTGCATGGCTTTTTTTTTGCTAAATAATGTTTTAACACTCAATCTTTTATTTAATGGATAAACTTATGAGCAATACACAACATAAACTGGATAAAGCTCGCCCACCGCGAGTACAAATTACCTATGATGTTGAAATAGGTGATGCACAAACGGCAAAGGAACTCCCTTTGGTTGTGGGTGTGATGGGTGATTTCACCCAAAGTTCCGATACATTGAAAGATCGTAAATTCATTAATGTTGATAAAGACAACTTTAATGAGGTTATGCGTTCAATGAAACCTGAAGCTGAGTTTTTGGTGGATAACACGCTTACAGGTACGGATGGAAAACTGGCCGTTTCGCTGACCTTCAATAGCATTGATGATTTTTCTCCAGACAATGTTGTACGCCAGGTAGAACCGCTTAAAAAGCTCATGGATTTACGTGAGCAGCTTAGCGATCTTAAAAATCGGGCTGCAAGTAATGAACGTCTAAAAGAACAACTCCTGGAAATGGCTACAGAGCAAAATACCTTAGCAGGTAAAACTGAGATAGGTGGGGACGATCAAGAATGAGCACCGAACAAATGCAGGAAGCAGTGGTAGAATCCTCGTTTAACGATGATTATCTTAATCAGGTTATCGATAATACCCAGGCTATTCGTCGTGAGTCCGACCGCGACCGTATGAAGTCTCAGCTGAATAATTTCCTGTCCGAAGTCCTTTCCGGCGAAGTTGTTATCTCCAGCGATCTGATTGGCAGTATTGAACAGCGAATTGCCGCTATTGACGCCCTGCTGTCTGAACAAGTGAGCCAAATTATTCATGCTCCAGAGTTTCAGAAAAAAGAATCTTCCTGGCGCGGTTTGCATAAACTCATCCAATCCAGCGTAACTGAAAATACGCAGGTTCGCTTGCTGCAATGTACCAAGCAGGATCTGATTAAAGATTTTAAATCCGCCAGTGATTTTGACCAGTCGATGCTCTTTAAGTGTGTTTACGAAAGTGAGTATGGCACATTTGGTGGCACACCTTTTTCTGCCTTTGTCGGTGATTTCCAGTTCGACAATACCCCTCAGGACATCTCTTTACTGGAGCAAATTTCGCACGTTGCCGCTGCGGCACATGCACCGTTCCTTAGCGCCGTAGCCCCTGGCATGCTGTCAATGAATGATTTCTCGGAGATCCCACGCCCGCGCGATCTTGCAAAAATGTTCGACACCACCGACTACGCCCGCTGGCGTTCCTTCCGTCAAAATGACGACAGTCGCTATATTGGCCTTACGCTGCCTCGCGTCCTTGGCCGACTCCCTTACGGTACAAAAACAATTCCGGCGGAAACTTTCACTTTTGAAGAGTCCATCAAGGAAGACGCCGCAGGACAGGATTACCTCTGGATTAACTCCGCGTGGGAACTCGCGGGTCGTATTGTTGAATCATTTGAAGAATATGGCTGGTGTGCATCCATTCGTGGTGTAGAAGGTGGCGGACTGGTTAAGTCACTGCCGGCTTATACCTATGTTTCTGAAAGCGGAGAGCGCACTTTGCAGTGCCCAACGCAGGTAGCCATTTCCGATCGTCGCGAAAAAGAACTGTCCGATCTTGGTTTTATTCCCTTAGTACATTGTAAAGGCACCGACTATGCGGCCTTTTTTGCCGTACAGTCTATTAATAAACCACGTCTTTACAACTCCGATGAAGCAAATGCCAACGCTCGCTTATCAAGCCAGCTACCTTATTTGCTTGCGACATCCCGTTTTGCGCATTACCTCAAATCTATCGTCAGGGACAAAGTCGGTAGCTTTATGTCCCGCAGTGAATGTGAGGAATATTTGCAGAAGTGGATCATGCAATATGTCGTCGCCTCAGATAATGCAGGCCCTGAAACCAAAGCACGTTTTCCACTCCGTGAAGCCCAAATTAATGTTGTAGAAGTACCAGGATTACCGGGTACCTACAAAGCAATTGCATGGTTAAAACCTCATTTCCAACTTGAGGGATTAAGTATGTCTCTACGCCTGGTAGCTGAATTGCCATCTGCTGCGGGCTAATTATTTCATGTTGTTAATATCACCACTAGAGGAAGTTTTTTATGGCTAAATTGCAAGACTGCCAATTTATTGAAGTTAAGATTGATGGAAAAACCATTGCAGGCTCTTCAGAAGAGAAGAAATACAGCAAATGGATGGAGGGCTACGCCCCTGCTGGCCTGAATACTTTTTCTGGCCCTGATGGAACCTATTTTGATTCCGTTCAGATGTCTATTCTGGTAACGAAAGAAACCAGCAAAATATTTGAAAACTATCTAAAAAGAGGTCACAAAGACGTTACGATTACCATCGTACACCGTGGTTCTGATAAATTTGACGCAGACTATGAAATACAGCGCGCCGTATATTCCACCTGTACAATTCAAAGCCTTAGCTTTGAAATGCGTGACCAACTTTTCATTAACCTGACCTTCTCATTTGAAGGAATGGTTGAAGTTGTCTTTAACGTTGCCAATGCTACAGAATCGGGCCTCGATAAGATTGGACCGATTAAATATAGCATTCCAGAAAAAGTGCTGAAATAAAAATCTCCCGCCCATAGTCCCTATGGGTGGGAACAGGAACGCCATAATGATACCTTCGCTTCTTTCCAGACTCAGTGATAATCATCCTTTTGAACTTGAGGATGATTACTACTGTGAAGAAAGGCCAGAGGATACATTATTAAAAGAGTTGATGATGCTGCTGACTTCCCGCTCACGCACTCCGGACATTGAAACGGTCCAGTATGTTAACGCATCGATATTAAATTATGGCATAGACGAATCATTCAGCAGAGTACATGAAGTAAATACGCGTAAATCAACAATAGAAAAACGCTTAATGAATACTATTGACAGATTTGAACCCCGTCTGACAAGCATTTCGGTAGCAAGCCATACGGGCAATAACCAAAACATTATTTTCACGCTGCAAGGATATTACGATCAATCCCCTGTGCTCTTCGAGCTGGAATGGGACGACTGTAACGGAAGATTTTATCTCCATGAATAAATTACTTTCTTATTATCAGAAAGAACTTCGGTTTTTAAAGGAACACGGAAAGGTTTTTGCATACCGTTTTCCGAAAATCGCGCGTCGTCTCGGATTTGTTGAAGGTGAGTCAGAAGACCCTCATATCAGTCGCCTCATTGAGTCTTTTGCACTATTAACATCCCGCATCCATCAACGGCTGGATGATGACATCCCCGAAGTTGTTGATGCATTACTCAACACCCTTGCACCTCAATTTCTACGGACATTACCGTCAACGTGTATTGTAACGATCACGCCGGATACTTTGCGTTCCGGAATTACTGACAAAAATAGGTTTGATGCAGGTACGTCTCTTTTTACACGACAAAGCCCAGAGCTACCTTATCAATTTCAAACAATCTATCCGGTAACGTTGTTACCTTTGTCTGTTAACGAGGCAAAACTTAGTTTTGACAGCGATGCGTTAAGCTGGAAGCTACAATTACTTTTCCAGGTTTGGCCTGGAGCAAAACTGGCTAACGAGCGAGTGCGTATTTATCTGCATGGTCCCGTTAATGCCGTAAATACGCTTTACACTTTACTCTGCTCTGAGGTTGAAAGGTTATTTCTCCGCCAAAATGATATCAGCATATCTTTAGAGCCCCATGTATTGTCCTCAGTGGGATTTGATGCTGGTGAAGCCCTGCTCACGCCAGACCCCCGCATCGCCCCCATTCATATCTTATTAATGGATTATTTCTGGTTTCCACAGAAGTTCTCTTTTATCGACATTCAGCTTCCTGATGGCTTCAGCGTACAGGGCAATGGGGTATTTGAATTACAGGCAGTAATAAAACGGAATGCATTAACTGAACGTCTGGAAAAACTGGCCGAATTAGTCGACAAAAACTTTTTCCGCCTCAACTGTACGCCAGCCATTAATCTATTTCCGCAGCGAGCAGAACCGATCACGCTGACCAATAGCCAGCCAGACTATCCCATTGTGCCCGATGCTCGTCATCAAAATCAGATTCATGTGTGGGCAGTGCATCAAGTTTCCCTGCAGCGGAAAGTGAATAACAGTATTGAACATCTGCCCGTGCAGCCTCTCTTAGAGAGCCACGTTGCCTCCGCCAACGAGCAGGACGCTGGACTTAGCTGGCAGGTATTACGCCGTGAACTCCCCACCGGAAACAGTCTGGAATTAAAACACTTTATCGCATTTTGCGAACACAAAACGCGTCAACCTTCTGAAAGCCCAGAAATTATTACCATCAACACAACCTGTACTAACTACGCGCTGCCACATCAACTGCAGTATGGTCATCATGAGGGCGATTTTGACTCCTCAGCCCCCATTGCAGGATTGAAGATTACCTGCCTCACGCACCCTACCAGCCCGATAAGCCCACTGGAAAAAAGCGCTCTGCGCTGGCGTTTCCTTTCACAGCTTTCACTCAATCATCAGTTGCTGGATGGCGCGCATGGGGCTCAACGCCTGAAAGATATGCTGGCACTTTACAATATTGCAGGAGACACCGAAAAAGCCCGCCTAGTCAATATGATAAAGCACTTATCCTGTGAACCCGTGACGGCCAGGCTGATTAGCAACGATCCTCACTCGCTTGCACGGGGAATATCAATATCCCTCACGTTTTGCCACGATGCGTTGGGAGAACCCGATTATTACCTACTTTGCTGCTTACTCGATCGCCTGTTGGCGCTTTACGCACCGGTCAACAGCTTCACCCGCCTGACAACCGTCATTGAACAAGAAGCACAAACCACGCGCATCTGGCCCGTGAGAGCGGGGAGACTGTCATGGCTATGATCCCCGTTATCAGCAAATTCAACTGGTACCAGCAGATCCGCTTGCTGCTACGTAAGCTGAGAAAGGGCAATATTCCTGATGAAAAGCTGCTTGATGAAAAACTGCGAATAACATCCACACTTTCGATGGATGCACCCGATGGGCAAGTCGAAGCCCTGAGTCAGGCCTCTCATGATGCCCCCATCGCAGTTAGTACCTGGATCAACGGATTAACGGGTGCAATGGGTGCACTTCCAACGGCGTATACGGAATGGATGATTGAACGCCAGTACCGTTACAGCGATCTCAGCGCTAAAGCCTTTATCGACCTCTTCGGGCACCGCCTTTACTGCCTTGATTACCTGGCATGGCAAAAGCATCACCTTTGCGCCCAGGCAGAATCTCAAGAGGAAAAACCGCTGCAGCTTGCGCTGCTATCGCTAACAGGCCTGCTGGCTGAAGCTAACGCGCAGGCGCTAACAATGCATGCCCCTCTTTTTTCATCCCCCGTGAGATCAATGGTGAATCTTGAGCGCTGGCTTAGCCAAAGATTTGGCGTTGAGGCCAGCATCGTGCCCTTCACTGGCGGATGGCGCGAAGTGAAAAAAGAAGAGCGCTGCCAACTGAATAACCCAACCCAAACATTATCCACGGCGCCAATGATTGGAAGCGCGCGCCTCGAAGTCCATTCCCATTTCGACGTGATACTTGGCCCCATGTCACCAGAAGTATCACGCCAGTTTGCCTCTTCAGGCCAGGCCAGAGAGGCCGTCTGGTCTTGCATCCGGGACTATGTCGGTCCCGTGGTGGATTTCTCTGTCTCTCTGGTAATCAGTAGCGCCAACCTGGCGCCGCGTGGGCTTGGTATGAGTGCCTTAGGGTTAGATCTCTGCGTTGGACAAAATAACGAGTCGCACTTGCATCTGGTACGGCTCCCTGCCCCTGTCCTCTCATCAGGATGTACTTCATGTTAAATAGCAATCAACTTAAAACGGATCAGGAAAACCACTTCATTCGGTGGAATGGGGATATTGCCAACGACCTGCGCCTCGTTTCTCTGGCTGGAAAGGAGTCGTTGTTCGTTCCTTATGAATACGAACTCCATTCGTTGACGCATAAAAAGGAAGCGGAATTACTGCGCTGGCACGGGCAGGAAGTTTCCTGCCAGATAGGGGGCGGCGGTAATGAACTCCCCCAGCGCGTTTTGCATGGCGTTGTGACCCGGATTCGCTATGCCCAACGTACATCTGAAGAAGGCGAATGCATCCTGACGCTCGAGCCTGCATTTTCTCAGCTGAAACACGGCCGGGGAATGCGTGTCTGGCAAAATATCAGCGTACCGGATCTGGTTCATGACTTGCTCAATGAACACAAGATTAGCCAGCTAGACCTTCAGCTCAACGGCACGTATGACAAACGCGAATATTGCGTGCAATACCGCGAATCGGCCTTTGACTTTATTCAGCGGCTTTTGCAAGACGAAGGGATCTACTACTACTTCAAACACAGTGAAAGCGGGCACACCTTAGTCCTGACCGATCACGCAGCCGGCCATAAGCCGACGCCTGGAAAAGCGTTACTCTGGCACCATCATGGCGATGTAATTTCTGAGGGCACCATCACCAAACTTGAGTCCTCGGCAACGCTGCTTCCTGGAGGCGTGGCGCTGCATGGCGTCAATATGCAGCAGTCTGCTGCAATTGAAGATCTACAAAAAACCAGCGGCAAAGCGGCTAACAACGAGTCCGTCATGTTTGTCGACATCACCCCGCAGGGTGAACGCGCGCTGATTACTCAGGAAGCCAAAAACACCCTTGCGGCCTATGAAGCCAATAATCAGTTCTTTTCTGCAACAGTGCAGGCTCACTGATTAAATGCAGGGGAAACGTTTGATCTTAAAGAACATCCCGCCGGAGACCAGGCATACCTTATCCACGCGATAAGCATTGTGGTAAGCAATGATTTTGATGGCAGCAGCAGTAGCCAATGCCAGATTGAAGCCACCCACGCCGACAAGCCCTGGCATCCCCCTTTTCTCCACCAGCAGCCTCAAATCCCAGGCATTCTGACGGCCACCGTCGTCGGCCCCGACTCGGAAGAGATCCACACCGATGAGTATGGCCGTATCAAAATCCAGTTCCCCTGGGATAAAGAAAACAAAAACGACGATGCCAGCTCCTGCTGGGTGCGCGTGGCGCAAACCTGGGCCGGTGGGAAGTTTGGGGCGCAGTTTATTCCCAGAGTCGGTAGCGAAGTTCTGGTGAGCTTTATCCAGGGAAATCCCGATTATCCCCTGGTCACCGGTACGGTCTACAACGGTCAAAACAAACCACCTTTCGACCTGCCGGCGCAAAAAACACAGAGCGGATTCGTGACCCGCAGTACAACAAAAGGCAGCGTCGAAGACGGGCACCGCCTGAGCTTCGACGACAAAAAGGGCGAAGAGTTAATGACCATTGTCGCTCAGAAGGATCTCGAGCTGACCGTTAAAAATGATGTTACCAGCACCATCGCAGCCAACCGCAGCACCGAACTCACCAAAGGTAATGACCTGCTGCTGCTGAAAGAGGGAAATTTGAACCTCACCCTGGAAAAAGGGAACTGGCAACAGGAAATCAGCGGGAACATCACCACCAAAATTAAAAATGGCCACTACATCCTGGACGTCGCAGGCGGCAGTGGCAGCGTCAAAGTGGAGAAAGCGCTAAGCATTGAATCCACACAGTCTATCGAACTAAAAGTCGGCAACAACAAGATAGCCATTTCAACCAGTGGCATCACCATCAACGGTACAGCATTCAAGGTTGAAAGCAGCGCTGGCGCTGAATTGAAAGGCGCCATGGTGAAAGTTGAAGGCAGTGGAACCGTCGAACTTAAAGGCTCGATGGCCACCGTTTCTGGCAGCGGCATGACCACTATCTCTGGCGGCATTATCAACATTGGATAAAAACAAACTATGACACAGAACGAAATCAGTCCAGACAAGCTGCTGGAGGAAGGTCGGTGGGAGGAGGCTCTAACATGCTGGGCACATTCCCTGCCCGCCAATCGACTCGGTTCGCAGCTCGTCGCATTGCTTCGCGAAGCCGTTCCGCCGAGCTTACATCCACTCCTTAGCGAGATGAATCAGCAGTTTAGCCAGTACGATAACGCGCGCAGGTGGCGTATTTTTGAACAGGCTCAAAGCCAGGATCTTAACTCCCCCACAGGTGCCCTGGCACTTTCGCTGTTTTGGGCCAACGGTAGTATGAGCCCAGACGATCTGCCCCCGGTGTATCCCGAGCCGCAGCTTTCCTCCCGGATGCTTGAGTGCGCGCTCGTTATGCTGGCCGTCGAGCTGGGAGAAACTCCCGTTGAAGGCGCTCGTCACCTTATACAGCGATGCCTGACTAAGGAGGCTTCCTGATGGCTCAACCTGCAGCCCGCGTCTCTGACATGCATGTCTGCCCGATGGTCGCTCCGGGTCTCCCGCCTTTGCCTCATGTAGGCGGCCCCATTTTACCCCCCGGCGCTCCCACCGTGTTGATCAGTGGGTTACCCGCGGCGACGGTAGGTTCAATGGCAACCTGCGTAGGCCCGGTCGACTCCATTGTGATGGGCAGCACAAAGGTGCTGATCGGCAAAAAACCAGCAGCGCGTATGGGCGATAGCTGCGCCCACGGCGGCACCATCGTGGCCGGATGTCCCAAAGTATTAATTGGATAATTGAGGTTCTCTATGCAGTCAGATTTTTCAACTCTGCTGGCACCAATATCGCTCGACAACCCTATGGGAATACACCTCGAGTATGAACCCGTCTTCGACCAAATCCGCGAGGCGCGGGAAAGCGATGAGGACGATCTTCCCCAAGGTGATTGGGCCGTAAGCGAGCCTCGCCAGGCGAACTGGCATCTTGTTCAATCCTTGAGTGAACAAGCGCTGGCGGAACAAAGTAAAGACCTGCAGCTTGCGTGCTGGTTTGTCGAAGCAACATGCCACCTGAAAGGGCTGGAAGGCCTGCTGGGCAGTATTGATTTTCTGAGTGAGTTCATGACTCGCTTTTGGTATCAATGCTGGCCGTCGCTGGAAGAAGAAGGTCTCACCATCCGCCGTAGCAAGCTGATACGGTTGGATCGCGAGCTCAATCAAATTTTATTAACCCAGCCGATGCTGCGCCAGACCAACACCACCCTGGCAAAATGGCGGCAAATCCTCGCCTTTGAACACAAAATCAATAGCAACCCGGAGTCCCTTGATGCGCTGATAGAGCAAGAGGGGGATCTGACGATGGCGACCTTTGACAAACAGGCCGCGGCATTTTCCTCCATTGAAATCAGTCAGCAGGCCGCTCGGGTAGAACAAATCACCACCCTATTGAAATCGCTGGAAAGTCGCTATACCTCGCTGAGCCAGGATCAGGAGGGGGAATTATTTACCCTAACCCGCCAAACGCTGAGCGATCTTAGAGACTACCTTCAGCGCCTGACACAGCGTGCGATCCCACTTCCTGATGAAGCCCTCACGCTTACCCAAGTTCTTGAAGACTCTCCGCCGCAGTCAACAGAAGCGCCAGTGCGCCATTCACCACAGGCAATGAGCCGTGAGCTTGCCATCAGCCAAATGTTGGCGATCGCGGCCTATTTTCGCCAGTCAGAACCCTCCAGCCCGGTTCCTTTCCTGATGGAAAGAGCCGCACGCTGGGCAAACATGACGCTAACTGACTGGCTGCAGGAAATGATCGAAGACAGCGGCAGTATCAGGGAAATCAATAATGTACTGACAGGAAAAGTGGACTGATGCGCAGAGCAACCATGTTAATCGCGCTCCTCTCCGTCGTGTTACTAAGCGGCTGCGCTGCCGATGCCGACTCACAGGCATCTGAAAAACTGGCTATAGAGCAGGTTAAAGCACCTTTTTCATCCGGGGCCATCACGGTACAACTTCAGGCGGATCCGGATCTCAATTCTCTGAATGGGATTGCAAACAGCTGCACCGTTTTGATTATTCAGGCAAACAAGGCTGAGACGCTAACACAGCTATTTTCAACGCCCCTGACGCTGAAAAACCTGTTCCGTGCCGCCGGCAGCCATAACGACATTCTCAAGATAGATCGCTACGCCGCCATGCCGGGGCAAAACGCCACTCTGCATATAGACCGCAGCGAGAATACGCGCTTTTTTGCCGTCGTGGCGGGGTATTACCCCTTTCCACAGAGTCAGCATATGGCCCTCGTACCCGTGCCCGTCACCAGCACAAAATCAGGCTGGTTGCGGCCTGGCTGGCAAGCACATCTGACCCCCGTCACGCTGAATATTCGGCTTGGCAGCGACAGTATTAGCCAGTTCTCCGGGGCAGAAAAAGCCCCCTTCACGCTCAATAACACCGCGCCAACGGACACAGGAGAATAACGTGTATCCAGAACTTCAACAGATCTACTGGTACTCCGGCGTGTACCTTCAGCCACAGCATCTACAGTCGGTCGATTTACACCACAACTATATGTTGGCGCGGCATCGCCAACTGTCGCAACCCTGGAACACCGGCCTTATTCACTGTGATTTCAATCCTGAAACACTGGTGGACTTCACCCTCAAGATAGACCGATTGCAGGCTATATTGCCGTCCGGTGATTATCTCGAATATCCCGGAAATTGCTTTTTACAGCCTCGCATGTTCCGTGAAGCCTGGAAGCAAATTGAAAAGCCCTTCACGCTTTGGCTAGCTTTACGCCGGTTCGATCCAGGCCATGCCAATGTTGGGGACTCCCCCAACAGTCGATGGCTAAAACCTCGCCAGGAAGATGTCATGAAAGACGTTTACTTCAACGGCCCGGAATGTAGCGTATCCCGAATTTTATATAATGTTCAGATCCTTAGTGACGATGAAAAAGCCTCCGTCGTCGACTGTGAATTTTTACCTTTATTAAGGCTTCGCTATGAAAATGACAGGGTAGTCATCGATCCAAACTTTGCGCCTCCCGTAATCACGCTGAATGGGTCGCCGGCGCTAAGAACGCTCCTGGACGGTTTGTATGCTGAACTGGCTAATCGCGCGCACCAGCTAGCGGAGTACAAACGTTCGGATCAGCTCAAAAATGCCAGCTCGGGGGACATGACCCAACTGCTGGTCATGCGTTCATTAAACCGCGCTCTTCCTCTGTTACAGCATTGCTGCCGCGTATCCTCCATGCATCCATGGCACATTTATGGGCAGCTGTTGCAGCTTATCGGTGAGCTCTCCAGCTTTAGCGAGCAGTGTTCTTTCAACGGTGAGTGGGAAGGTGAAACCCCTTTACTGCCGTACGACCATTTCAACCTCTGCGCCTGCTTCACCAGCGCCAGAAAATTCATTCTTGCCCTTCTGAATAACCTGACGTTAGAAGACAACACCTGGGTGTCGTTAGTCGCAGACGAGCAGCGCGTTTTTTACGGCGATTTGCAGGCATTACCGTGGGAAAAAACCGGCAATGTTCTCTTAATGCTGAGTTCAGAAACCGCGTCCAACCCGGACAGTTCAAACTTTAAAGTTGCCGCAAAATCGGCCATTCACACCTTGATTCAGCATGCCCTACCGGGCATTCCAGTTTCCCGGCTAACGCCAACCCCACGAGGCGTACCCAACCGTAAAGATGCTTTCTACTTCATGATACAAAAGCAAGATGACCTATGGAAAAGCATTGAAAATCAAAAAAATATTGTTTTTTACTGGGATGACGCACCCGACGATCTTGTGGTTCAGGTGATTTTTATGGGGGCGGAATAATGCAGCTCCTTGACAGCTATCTTCCGGTATTCAAGCAGGTATTACATATCACGGGGGGAAACGAGCTGACCGACTATGAGCAAAGCCGTCAGCTCTGCATCAAGCTGTTCGAAAAAGCAGAACAGGACGCTGCGTTACAGGATACCTGCGGGGATGAAAAAGAAGCGGCACGTATCGCCGTTATCGCCTGGCTGGATGAAGCCATTCTCAGTTCTGACATTCCCTGGCGGCATCACTGGAGAAGTGAGCTGCTGCAGCGGAAGTATTTAAATATCACAACGGCAGGAGAACTTTTTTTTACTCAGCTTGAGAAGCTTAACCCCGCGTATAGCCAGGCACGCAAAGTGTTTCTCTTTTGCCTGCAGCAAGGTTTTCAGGGCCAGTACAGCACGTCTGAAGACAAACAGCCTCTTCATATCGTGATCGAAGAACAGCGAAAACTTTGCTTGCCCGAAAAATGGCAAAAATGGCCGAATGAGGCGGAAATCATGCCGGAACGAATGCCAAAATCCACCTCCATCTCCCAGCGGCTGCGCCCGCTTCTTTTGGCCGCGCTGGGCGTATTCCTGCTTTATTCGATTCTCTTTTTCGCCCTTTACGATATGTCCTGAATACTATGCTTAAAAAATTAGCGTGTTTTACCGGCTGGCTGCTGGTTCTTTGTTTCTCGGTTTTATTTAGCTTTACCCTCGGCTTATGGCAAAACTGGAGTACAACCTCAATACTGGTCTTTTGCCTGTCAATGCTGCTCATTACCGTCTTGTTATGGTGCGCTGGGCATGGCCTTGTTCTGATAATAAAGGGCAAAAAAGGGCGACGCCTCTTTGAAAAATATCGTCTTTCCCGCCGTGAATTTGTGCTGAAAGCGCACTGGAAAACCGGGGCCGGCATTATCAAAGGGGCACGCCGTCAGCGAGAGACAGTCCCGCTATATTTGATATTGGGCGATCGCTGCGGAAAGAGCACGCTGTTGGCCAGCGCTGGTTTGCCAACATTTTATAATAGCGCCGATGATACCGAAATAAGACCAACCAGAACGCTGCGCTGGTGGTTCTTCCGCCAACTTTGCGTCCTGGACGTCTCCAGTAATTTTCTCTCCGGTTCACCAGCTATCGCCCAGGCATGGAAAAGGCTGGTGCAATGGTGCACAAGCATGCCAGCCCCCGCAGGCGTGATTATTGCGATTCCGGTAACTTCGCTGCTAAACCAGGATCTTAGCGCATTGCATTCACTTATCCGCCAGCAAAGAGCGCTTCTCGAGCCGCTGGTTCGTCGTTTTGGTGAACAGCTGCCGCTGCATATTTTAATCACCCAATGCGATCGTTTTCCCGGCTTCAGCCTTTGGGCTCAGCAGCTCTCCTCTGAGCAACGCCTACAGCCGTTGGGCTACACATGGAGCCAACCCCCGCATATAGATGGGCAAGATGAGCAGATCCTGCAACCGCTGTTTTCAGCGTTAAGACAGGGTATGTCACACATCAGGCTCAGCATGGGGCGCTCTGACGGTCTCACGGCATCTGAATACGCCACGCTACTCGACTTCCCGGAAGCGTTCTCCCGGCTGGAGCCTTCACTTTGCTATACCGTGGCGTCTTTGTGCGAACCCAACGCGTATTTTCGACACACCACGCTCAGCAGCATATGGTTCTGTGCGACGGAACCTTTAGAGGAAAATCGCAGCCGCCGGACGGGGCTTTTTATTCATCATCTACTGGCCCACCATTTAAAAGATCTTGGCCTGCGTCGGGGCAATCAACACTGGTTCCAGCGCTCCCATGCCAGAAAAATATGCTCCGTTGCAATCGCATTTATCGCAGTTTGGATCACGGCCAGCGCGTGGCTAAGCTTTGACTATCTAAACGCCAAAGCCCCCCAACAGTCCCCCGATAGCCTGGCGGCTTTTTTAGCCAAAGATGAAGCGCGACATTCTCTTTCCCCTCGCTATCTGCCGTTTTTGCCTTTACTTGAGCAGCGGCGAGAGAAAGCAGAAACACGTTTAGTGCAGTCGCCATCCAGTAAACGTCAACCAGAGGCTGCTCTGGATGCCTATCAATGGCAGGTATTACGTGCGGCCCCTGAAGAGCAGCGAGATCTTATCCTCTCCCTGGCCAATGCGGTAATTACCTGGCAGCAAATGCGGGCTGGCGCCACGCTTGATGAACTGCAAAAAAACGCATCGGTAAAAGAAGCCTTGCTGCAGCGTGATTACCCACAAACGCTCTCTCCGCTGACTGTTATGGCGATAGAACGCCACTTCATGCGCAGCCCGGACGGCGAAAAGTGGCTGCATACGGCCCAACGGCTGCTGGAGAGTTTAGTGAATCACGATCCTGCTCTGCAGTGGCTCGTTGCACCTGGCGCTATGCCATCCCCACTTCAGGCAGCGGCCTGGTGGCCGTCGCTCTCCGATTCGATAGCGCTCTCAAGTCTCTGGACACTCGAGGGCGAAAAAACCTATTTCGGGTGGATAAATACCCTGGAAAAAGCGGTCGCTCATCCCCTGCCTATTCTTACGCAGGAAAAAATGCGATGGCCGGCACGGCGACAGGATGCCTGGCAGCGATATCTGATTGAGGTGAGCGCCCATTTGTCTCCTACAACGCCCTCAAAGGTGTCGCATCCGCATCTCATCGCAATGGGGCAAAATAAAAGTGCGGCGATGCAATTTATGCACCGCACACTGAACGAACTTCATGGCATAACGGCTGCCCAGGCGCAGCCATGGCTGCAAACGCTTCGCCAGCTTCACCAACTGTCAGCCGATGCAAACACCAGTGCCATGGTACGCCGTACCAGGCAAATAGACAGGCAGGTTCGCCAGTCTTTTATCGCCTGGCTACAAGGCAGAAAAGATAACAACATCCCCGGCAGTTCCGCGCCCGCCGATCGGGCATGGCTTCACTGGCAGGACGTTCGAAACAAAGCCGTCAAAGAGGCCGTATCACAGGGGATCCCTGACGCACACCTGACCCGAGCCCTTTTTGCAAAAAATGATAACGGTGACGGTAATCCGCTAACCGATTTATTACCGGCTCTCACCGCGCTTCAGGAACACCTGACACCTCAGAATACCGACGCAGGAATCAACGCCGTATGGCTGTTTTATCAAAATGATGCCCGCCGCTTAGCGGCGAATGCCATCCATCAGAGCGCCTGCTGGCTTAATGAACAATGGAAACGATCTGTCATCTGGCCCCTGGGGAAAAATAACGAAACCCGTGACTACGAACAGCAGCAGGCGCTAAGCCAACAGCTGGTAGGCGATTTTTTGCGTGGCCCCGCCAGCCCTTTCCTCGCAAAAGCTAAAAACGGCCTGGGGGCAGTCAGTTTTACCGGCATACAGGCTCCTCTGACAGAGGAGTTTATTCATCTCGTCAGGCACAATTTTTCGGCAGAAAAGCTTCTGGAAGTTCAGGACCGGCAATCAACGCGAGACGGAGACCAAATGGCGGCGTTGGTGGCAAAAGTGGCCACCCTGGAAGGCGAACAAACCACGCTGTCGAAAAAAATCTGGAAGCTCAATGTCGCCAGTATGCCAGCCTCCGTGCCAGGTGGCGCACAGCTAGTGCCTACCGGTACGCAGCTAACGCTGAGCTGCCAGAAGGGTGAACAGAAATTTCTCAGCATGAACTTTGCCGACAAACATGACTTTAGCTGGCAGCCCGGCCAGTGTACCGACGTCACTGTCAGCGTCATTTTCCCTGGGTTCACCGTCCACCATCGCCTTTATGGCGAAAACGCCTGGCCGGCCTTCATTCGCCGCTTTAATTCCGGCGAAGCATTATTCCAAAGCGATGAATTTGGCGACGATGAAGACTTGCTCAAACAGACCGGAATCAAACATCTGCTGGTGCGTTTTGCCCTCTCCGACACGAACCAACTGGAAACGGCCTGGCAAAGCTGGGATGCCCTGGCGCAAAACATTGACAGTCTTAACACGCAAATTGCCGACCTTGCCTTTCGTTCAGAAACACAACTTAGCAACCCTATTTCAGCGCTGCCCGGCGATATCGCTCAGTGCAATTAATACCTGATGGGAGAAATGATGAACCATTATTTAAAATCTATTATCAGCAGACTTAATACCGATACCCGAGCCGCGCTCGATACTGCCGTCAGTCATGCAGCCTCCCAGCAGCATACGGAGGTGACGCCAGAGCACCTGCTGCTGGCTATCATTCAGCAGCAAAGCACCTTATTTGAAACGCTAAGTTTGCAAACAGGTTTGCCCGTCAGCCAGTTATTCAGTGCGCTGCAACATGCGCTGACCCAGGCGAATAAAGCGCAGGTGCTCACGCCGGTATTTTCCACCGAGCTGGTAGAGTGGTTAACGAATGGGTGGATGCTGGCCAGCGCACGGTGGGGAAGCGGCTCACTAACGCCTGAAGCGCTAATTGCCAGCGCTTTCAGCGATATAGTTAAACCGCTTTTCACTAAACAGGTTCAGGATGCCCTGCACTGCGAATCGGACAAAGTTAATGAACTTCTTCGTGCTTCTTCGCCAGCCAGTTCCCAGCCAAATAATGACCACCTTGCCACGCAGTCTTCACTGAAAAAATATACCCGCAATCTGAGCGAATTGGCCCAAAAAGGTGCCCTGGATCCCGTGCTCGGACGTGAATCTGAAATAAGGCAAATGGTCGATATCCTGCTGCGACGCCGGCAAAACAACCCGATTTTGACGGGCGAACCGGGCGTGGGTAAAACGGCTATCGCCGAAGGGCTGGCGCTACGGATTGCCGAGGGCACGGTGCCGCCTGAACTGAGAGCGATGGAAGTTCTGACCCTGGATCTTGGGTTGCTGCAGGCCGGAGCCAGCGTAAAAGGAGAATTTGAAAACCGTCTTCAGGCATTGCTAAAAGAAATCACGCGTGCCCCCAAACCCATTATTTTGTTTATTGATGAAGCCCATATGCTGATTGGCGCCGGTGGCCAGGCGGGTCAGAACGACGCGGCCAATCTCCTGAAACCCGCCCTGGCTCGCGGCGAACTGCGCGTGATTGCCGCCACTACCTGGGCTGAATATAAAAAGTACTTCGAAAAAGATGCCGCATTAACCCGCCGCTTCCAGGTTGTCAAAGTCGCAGAACCTGATATCGAAAATGCGACAACCATGCTCAGAGCAATGTCTCCGGCAATGGAGCAACACCACGGTGTGCCCGTATTAGAAAGCGCGATCCATGCGGCGGTTACTCTTTCCAATCGCTATATCGCCGGGCGGCAAATGCCGGACAAGTGCGTCAGTCTGCTGGATACGGCCTGTGCCCGAGTCGCCGTGTCTCAAACCCACGAACCCAAAGAAATTGAAGCGATCAACGTCCAGCTACGGGCGATTAGCAGTGAATGTGAAGCCCTGAGACGAGAAGACACAGCGCCAAAGCGCCTTGAAATATTGACGCGGCAAACCACAGAGTTAACGCAAAAGCTTGAAGCCCTTACCAAGGAATGGAGGGAACAAAATGACCTGGTTCAGCAATTGCTGAACAGCAAAGATGCCGCATTTATTTCCCACGGCCGGGAGAGACTGTCGGCCCGACATCAGCAACATGCCATGGTATTTGAATGTGTCGATGCGACCTGCATTGCAGATGTAGTGGCCGACTGGACGGGCATTCCACTAGGGCGAATGCTGGAGAAAGAGCATCAGCAAATCGATGCTTTATTTGAGCGACTGGCCGGAAGAGTGATTGGTCAGGATCACGCTCTCAAACAGATCGCGCAGCAGGTACGAATCAGCCGGGCAGGTATGGGGGACCCGCTCAAGCCAATGGGGGTCTACATGCTGGCAGGTCCATCCGGCACGGGAAAAACGGAAACCTCGCTTGCGCTGGCCGAATTGCTGTTTGGCGGTGAGGAAAGCATGGTGATCATCAATATGTCCGAATACCAGGAAGCGCATTCAGTTTCCGGCCTGAAAGGCTCCCCTCCTGGCTATGTCTGCTACGGCCAGGGTGGCGTACTTACTGAAGCTGTTCGTCGCAATCCCTACTCTGTCGTCTTGCTTGATGAAGTAGAAAAAGCCCACCCGGACGTTATGGAGCTATTTTATCAAATCTTTGATAAGGGCCAGATCGAGGACGCAGAAGGCCAGCAGATCAACTTCCGCAATACGCTGATTGTTATGACGTCCAATCTCGCCAGCGAAACGTTGATGGCAACCTATGATTCAGGGGAAATCAGCCCGGAGGCGCTGTGTAATGCCATTCGCCCGGAATTTGAACGCGTATTTAGCCCGGCACTCATGGGGCGCATGACGCTGACGCCCTATCTGCCACTCTCTTCTGACGCGATGAATGAAATCATTGGTCTTAAATTGCAGCGTTTGTGCCAGCGATACCAGAAAGCAGCAGATGCCTCCGCGCAGCCGGGTTACAGCAAACGAGCCGTCAGTTGGATTGCCGAGCGCTGCCGGGTGGCTCAAAGTGGTGCCCGCGATATTGATCAGGTTTTGAATCAGCATCTGCTCCCGCTGATGGCCGACAGCGCATTGCATGGCGCGCCGGGAATCCCCTTAAGAATCGACGTCAGTAAAAAAGTCCTCACCCTGCGCGCAGAGAAGGTCACAACATGAGCGAGCCCATCCATTCTGAGCATACCCGCACGTTGAAAATTAACAGCCACGATCCGCGTGGCCATCATACTTTTCTCCAGTTCAGCAACGACATGCACCGCTGGAAGATTTATTCAGACGACGGTAACTGGTGGAGAGAACGGGAAAAGGACTGCAATCAGCTATTCCAAAAATTTGGCTACGACCTTCAAATTGGGATGTGGTACTGCCTGATTGCCTGTCAGCGAAATGGCTGGAAAGGTGTTGCCAGTGCAACCCAGGTCTTTACCAGTGGATTTGCCAAACAGCATCCTCCCTGTTGGCCTCCCCTGTCAGCGCTCGATCTGCGTCGCCAAATGATCGATAGCTACTGCCGGTACCTAACGCCGTTAATTTATTGTCTTCCGCTACAGACGGACAACATCCCGGCGATGGAACAGTTGCTAATGTCATCGGGGATGTTAGAAGCCCAGGCCGTTGAGCTGCAATCTTCCCAGGGAGATGTTTTTCGGCAGCTCTCACTGTGGCTGGAGATGAACATCAAAATGCTCCAGCAGCAAACCCAGCAGAGCAAACCCGCCGTACCGGCAGCGCCAAAGCTGGAACCCACGATAACACACCTGCAGCTCCGCGAATCCCGGCCATTAACCTGGCCCAATAAGCTTTGCTGGAGTGCAGCTGGCGCAGCCTTTGCACTTTCCATTTTGTCC
This sequence comes from Cedecea sp. AS113, assembly GCF_037152415.1. NCBI lineage: Bacteria > Pseudomonadati > Pseudomonadota > Gammaproteobacteria > Enterobacterales > Enterobacteriaceae > Cedecea > Cedecea sp. AS113. The sequence goes on along the minus strand of NZ_JBBCMI010000003.1, from coordinate 258,967 downwards.
CTCTACCAAAGTGCCGATAATCCAGACGTACTGCGAGTGACCAACAGCATCTGGCAAGATAATCCGTTGGTCACTCAATGGAAAAACAAGCAGGAAATTGCCAGCAAATCTGCGCCGGCTAATACAACCTATGAAGAGTTGATTTCACAGCTTACAGCCATTGAAAAACGACTTTTAGAGGCGGAACAAAAACGAACCTCCTATATGACTATTTCCGAGTTAAAAACGGCAATATATCAATTACGTGAAACAGTTCACCGGCAGAGCACCATGGTAGAGAATCAGCTCAATCAGATCCAACGTTTAAAAGATAACGACAGGCAGATACCACCGGCGCAACTGTATGCGCTATCAGCCAAAATAGAAGGATTGAAAAGTAAATTCTTGCTATTGAAAATGGAAGATGGAATTTAATTAATAAATAACACTCAAAAAAAAACCCTTAATTTAAATAGCATTAAGGGTTTCTCAGTGTTCAGATTATGAATATTTATCAAAGCGCATTTATTCAATACGCTCCCTGCAGCAAGAAAGATAAAAATGCCATGTATTATCCACATGGCATTTAGCTTTCTTAATTTATCCTGCTTTATGCTTCAACCGAAAAACATTCACCGGCAACATTAAAAATATACACATCCGGGCGTAACGTAGATAATATTGTTTTGATTCTGCTTTCCGCGAACAAGACAGGTATTTGCCACGTCATCCGCTTTTTCGGCATTCGGCCAGATGTAATGCTTCCCCCGACTGCTAAACTGCCCTGACATCACCTCATCCCCGGCGTTTATCGCTTTCATGAACATACAAAATTAATATTACCTGGGTAAATAAAACTCATATGCCACGACAATAACGGCAATTAAATTTATTATCACAGTAATAAAAAACCAGCGTCTGAACGGCTGTTTCTGAGTTTTATGGCGAAAACTTTGCTGAGCCAGAATCGCCCCGGGCCAACCGCCCGTCAGCCCAAAGAGAAGCAATGTTGCCTCCGGCACGCGCCGCCAGCCTTTTACCGCAGCCAGTTTGTCAGCGCCGTAAACCAGCAGCGTGAGCACATTCACCAGTACAAACCACATGCCCAAAGAGTGAGGCATAAAAGCGCTACCCAGCGCGGCGAGCATCAGAAGACAATAGCAGAAAGGGTTAAGGGTCATCAGTTACCGCAGTAATATCCCATTGAAAATAAGACGAAATGATACCTAAAAATTGTTCATGGGTCCTGCCGGGTTGTTGGGCGGTTCAGTCACTTAATAAATCACGGCCATTATCATTAGCGAATTAATTATTTCACAAGAAACATATTCACTGTCTATCTTATTGAATAGTTTGAGATCGTCGGTAAGCAATTGTGGCAAATGACACGCTCTTTTACTTTTCCTCGCCAGCGCATATTTCTCGCCGCAGTAGACTTATCGGTACCGCCATCTCCTCCGGAGCTGGCACCCAAAACGCTAATGTCAGCAGGTGAATAACATGCATAAAGCCATCAAAATGCTGCTTGCCAGCTCGATTTGCTTGCCTTTATTCGCCGCAGCGGCCGACCCCGTCATTCCCTGGGCCGACAACAGCGGTGGAACAGAAAGCCAGCACATCGCCGCCATGGGGCAAAACCTTAACGGCCAGCATCAGGCCATCAGCAAAACGCAGGAAGGTGTCTGGGCGGATAACAGCGGTTCGATAGGCGCTGACGAACAGGCTCTAAGCAGCAGTAAACCCGCTTTTGCCGGTGACCCAAAACTGATGCCTCATCAGGGCTAACCACGCTGCACAGGGCTTTGCGCCCTGTGCCTTAAAACCGCAGCCCCCAGCCCTCAATCACGCCCGGCAATTGTGAAAGTAAATAGAGCACCAGTCCGACCGAGCCCCCCACCAGCGTGCCGTTAATGCGAATAAACTGCAGATCTTTGCCGATGTTGAGTTCAATCTGCCGCGACATGTCTTTTGCGTCCCAGCTTTTCACCGTGTCGGTAATGTGCCGGGTGAGAAAAGCTGAGAAGTCCGGCGCGATATGCCGGGCAGCCTGCTCAAGGTGCTCATTCAGCGAGGCCCGCAGCGAAGCATCGGCCGTTAGCGTTTCCCCGAGCCATTGCCCCGCTTCGGCAATGCGCTTTTGCACCCGCGAATCATCGCGGGCGATATCTGTTTTCAGCCAGCCCCGCAGGTCATTCCAAAGCTCGCCGAGGTAGAGATTAAACTTCTCATCCTCCTTCAGGTAACTTTTGATCGTTTCCGCTTTAGCCGCCATTTCCGGGTCATTTTTCAGGCTGTCGATAAGCCGCTGCACGGCGCGATCGAATGCCCGGCGAAGCTGATGCGTTTTGTCCTGGCTCACGTCATCCAGCAGAGAGTTAACGGCGTCGGACACCAGCTCTGCGCTTTGCTCGCCCAGCCATTCGGTGGGCAGCACTCTGGCCTTAACCGGGTGCTCAGTTTCCAGCCAGTGGACGATCTGGCGGGCAATAAATTCCCGGCTGGCCGGTTTCTCGAGCAGCGCCAGCAGTTGAGCTATGACCGAATCGAGCAAGGCCTGATGACGGTTGTTTTTGGTCAGGCTTTCCAGCAGCAGCGCGCTGGAATAACTGAGGTCGACTTTATCAATAGCTTTGTGCACCGCCCGGCGAATCAGCCCCTGAATCCGCGTGTCATCGGTCAGAGACAGCCAAGCCTCCATCACCTTGAGCATATGCCGCCCTACCTGCTGAGCATTTTCGGGCTGCCGGAACCAGCTCCCCATCATCTGCGCCGGCTCATGGCGACGAATCAGGTCAATCAGCGACTGGGTATCCAGAAACTTTTCCTGCACGAACTTGCCGAGATTCTCGCCGATACGGTCTTTATTACGCGGAATAATGGCGGTATGCCGGGCGATAAACGGGATCGGTACGCGGCGAAACAGCGCCACCACCGCAAACCAGTCGGCCAGGGCGCCGACCATCGCCGCTTCAGAAATTGCTTTCAGGGCGCTCACCCAGAAATTAGGCGGCAAGAACAAAGTGGCGACAAACGTCGCGGCGGCAATCAGCAAAAGTGCGAGCGCCAGGCGTTTGGCGCGCTTTAATTCGATGAGTTTTTCCATTACTTAAGCGTAGCGCCCGTCTCTGCCACCAGCCAGTCATGGAACAGCGTCACCTCCGGGCGTCGACTGGAGCGCTCTGAACGCACGATGAAATAGGACCAGGTCAGGGGCCATTTGTGCTGCGGGAAAAGCTGGCGCAGCTGCCCAAGATCGATCAGCTGCTGGACCAGCGCTTTGCGCACCACCGCCACACCACGCCCGCTTAGGGCAGCCAGGATAACGGCCGACGTAGAGTTAATGTGCAGGCCGTTTTGCTCACACAACGCCACGCCAATGTCCTGAGAAATCGTTTCCCACTCCGGGAAATTCGCCCCGGGATGCGGTGTATCATCATAAATAAGCTTCTGTTTTGACAGCCAGTCAGCTTCGGTGACGCCAGTCAGCAAATGCGGACTGCAGACAATCACCGCCTCTTCGTCCATTAACCACGTTGACTGTAAACCGGGCCAGTTGCCGGGACCGCAGCGTATGCCGACATCGGCCTCGCCGTGCAGCACATCGGTCAGTTTTTCCGTGACGTTAAGGCGCAGGTCGATGCTGTCATGCTCCTCGGAAAAGCGGTTGAGGCGCTCCATCAGCCAGTTCATCATCAGTACCTGAGAAGCGGTAATCACCACCACCGCGCGGGCTCTGGCACCTCGCAGCTTATTCAATCCCTGCTCCAGGCTGTCCAGCCCAACGGTAATGTCCTGCAGCGCCTCCCTTGCTTCCTCCACCAGCGTAAGTCTTTCTTTGCCGCTGCGCGTGCGGTGCAGCAGCGGATGGCCGACCCACTCCTCCAGGGAACGAACAAGCTGGCCCACAGCGGCGGGCGTTACGCCCAGCTCTTCCGCCGCGCCGGTAAAACTGCCGTGGCGCGCCGTGGCTTCAAAGGCGTGCAGCCATTTCAGGCGATTCAGCGATCTCATATTTTCTCTTCGACAAGGACGACATACCGACAAGATAGTTTTTCTTTCTCGATATGCAAGTTCTTATGCTTCGCCAGGCCGAAATAGGTTTGGCATTCTGTCGCCATTCCGAAGCGCTAGGCAGGCTGCTTCACCTTATTAAGCAAAGAGAAACGAGGTCATCATGTCTACATCATTCGCAGGTAAGAAACTTTTAGTTGTTGGCGGCACCAGCGGTATGGGTCTGGAAAGCGCCCGTCAGGTGCTGGAAAACGGCGGGAAAGTTGTGCTGGTCGGGAATCGCGCGGAGAAAGCCGAACAGGCACGCCAGGCGCTGTCTGCCCTCGGGGAAGTGTCCGTCATCGTCGCAGACCTGATGAGCAGCGAAGGGATGCATAAAGTGATGGACGTGATTAACGCCGAGCACCGCGACATTAGCCTGCTGGTGAACGCCGCCGGGGTCTTCTTCCCGAAAGCCTTTACCGAACACGAAGAGGCGGATTACGACATGTATATGAACATCAACCGCGCGACCTTCTTCATTACCCGCGAAGTGGTGAAAAACATGGTTGCCGCCGGGATCAAAGGTTCTATCGTCAACATCGGTTCCATGTGGGCTCAGCAGGCCATCGGCGCAACACCATCTTCCGCCTACTCCATGGCGAAAGCCGGTCTGCATGCGCTGACGAAGAATCTTGCCATTGAGCTGGGTTCGCACGGTATTCGCGTCAACGCGGTTTCTCCGGCCGTGGTGCATACGCCAATATATGAAGGCTTCATTCCTAAAGAGGATGTGGCGGGCGTGATGGGCAGCTTTGATAGCTTCCACCCGATTGGCCGCGTAGGTACGCCACGCGACGTTGCCGAAGTAGTGAGCTTCCTGCTGTCCGACAATACCACCTGGGTGACAGGCGCCCTGTGGGACGTTGACGGCGGCGTGATGGCGGGTCGTAACTAGGCGCGATCGCCCCTCACCTCAGCCCTCTCTCCAAAGGGGGAGGGAGAAAATAAAAGCCTGGGAAACATTGGTTATCCCCTCTCCCTTCCAGGGCGAGGGGATAAATGCCTTATTTCCCCGCCAGATCACGGCGAAACCGCATCGTTAGTGCCAGAATGGTTGAAACGTTACCAAAAGGAGCTGAACGATGTATAAAACCATCTTAATGCCGGTGGATGTTTTTGAAATGGAGCTCACGGATAAAGCTATTCGCCATGCCGAATATCTGGCGAAAGAGTCTGAGGGCACAATCCACCTTCTGTACGTTCTGCCTAAATCCCCGCTGTTTAATACCCACGGTTTTTCCTCTGACATCCGTAAATTCGACGAATACCTGAAGAAAAACGCCGAAGAAAAGATGGAAGAATTGCGCGGGCACTTCTCACTGCCTAAAGAACGCGTCGTGCTGGAGATTCGCTACGGCTCGGTGAGGGACGAAGTGAACGAAGTCGCACAGGACATTCATGCGGATGTGATCATTGTAGGTTCGAAGAACCCGTCTATTTCCACCCACCTGCTCGGCTCCAACGCTTCCAGCATTATTCGCCATGCCCGCTTCCCGGTCTTTGTGGTTCGGTAAAGTGTCAATAAATAGCCTGCTTTTGCAGGCTATTCTACCTCGCATTAAATCACGCTTCCCCAGACTAAATTGCCCTGATGGAAGGTCGCGGTACGCGGCGAAATACGCGCCACCGCTTCCGCTGAGCATGATGCATCCACTAGCACAAAACTCGCCTCATCCTGCGCCTTCGGCCACACATGTTTACCTTTATCATCCAGCGGCAAAACATTGCCGGTGGCAATGGCCAGCGAACGCGACAGGCTAAACTCGCTCGGGCGAACGTAGAGCTGCGCATACAGGTTGGCTTTTTCCAGCATGTCGCCCAGCCCGTACGGCGACCAGTGATCGATCACGCTGTCGGTGCCGGTCATCACGAGCACGCCTTTTCGCTGGAGCTGCTTCAGCGGCATATGCAAAGTCCCGATGGGCACCGTAGAAGCGAGACTGATCTGCTGGGCAGCCATGCGCGTGGCAATATCATCCACCTGCTGCGGCGTAAGGGTCGCCAGTGCAAAACCGTGGCTGATGGTCAGTTTTCCCTTAAGCTGCGGGGTTTTCTCAACCGTTTCCACCATGTAATTCACCGCCGCCACGCCCGCCGGGCTGGTTTCATGCAGGTGAATATCCACGCCTTTGTCGTAATCAAGCGCTATCTGGAACATGGTATCAAGGGATTTCTCCATCGCGCCATCCACGTTGGTTGGATCCAGCCCCCCTACGTAGTGGGCCCCGGCCTGCATCGCTTCGCGCATCAGCGGTTCAGATTTTGAAAGCAGCAAGCCATGCTGCGGAAACGCCACGATTTCACAGTTCAGACCTGACTTTCTCTCCGCCAGCACCGCCTGCAGGTTTTCAAGGTTTTTCAGCCCGGAAACCGGCTCAATGTTGCAGTGGCTACGGGCAATCGTCGACCCTTTGGACTGGATAAGATCGATAAGCTTGCCGGCGCGCTCGCGGGTGTAGGGCTGCAGCTCCGGCAGAATTTTACGCTCCCAGGCAATCATATCCATGATGGTGGTACCTTCCGGGCGGTTATGTACCTGCCACGGGCCGCCATAAAACGTCTTGTCCAGATGGATGTGCATATCGCGCATCGCCGGCAGCAACAGCTTACTCCCGGCGTCATAGCTGCGCAGCGTGCCGTCAGGGTGCGATTTATTGGCACGAACTGCCGCAATTTTGCCGTCTTTGATTTCTAACGTGTGCAGTTCGGTGCGGGTACTGACGGCGGTTTCGCCTTCATAATTAAACCCGGTTTCCAGCAGCACATTGTCGAGGTAATAGTGTTTTTCGCTGATAGCATTCATTTGGTGGCTGCTCTCACAGGCGGTTGCAGGTGTTTTCGCGGCCCAGGCTGCGGTGCCGCTAGCCCCAAACAGCGCGCAGGCTGCGGCGACCTTGCCGCCTCCGCTAATAAAGTCGCGACGGCTTTTCTCAATCTCAGTCATTATTATTTTTCTACCCAGAGTGTGATGGTGGTTGTCAGGCATACAGCGGCTAAGCGCCCGCTTCTCTCAGCAATTGAGCGATTTCGCGGTAGCCTTTTTCTTCGGCCAGTTCCCGCGGCGTTTTACCGTATTTATCCGTCATGTGCGGGTTGGCGCCGTGTTCCAGCAGCAGCGAGATAATCTCCTGCTGCTTTTTGCCGCCGTCGTTCAGCACGATGGCCTCAAGCAGCGGCGTCCAGCCGAGGAAGTTGGTGTGGTTGACGTTAATCTCGGTATGCACCAGCAGCTCGCGCACAATCTCGACGTGGCCTTTCTCGCTGGCAGGCGTAATACCCACCCCGCCAAAACGCGTTAAGCGAGTCAGGTCAGGCTTCGCGGGTAGCAACAGGCGCAACAGCTTGAGATCGTTATTCAGGCAGCTAATCAGGAAGGGATTAAAACAGGTTTCATCCTGCTGATTAATGTCCACACCCGCCTCAATAAGCAGCGCCACGCAGTCATATTTTTGGTTCAGGCTGGCGATGGTGATGGCCGTTCTGCCCTGCCGGTTGGTGACGTTAATATCCACGCCCTGCGCCACGCATGCTTTCAGCGTTGACACGTCCCCGTTCAAAGCCGCCGTCAAAAACCCGGTTATCAGCTCGTTGTCAGACATCATGTTCTCCTGTCGTTCGCGGTTATGGCCGAAATTCGAGAATAACAACGCCCTGGCGGGAAAAACATCCGCTTAAAAAAGATTCATCGCTGATGCCGCTATTGTTGAATGTGTTTTAATAATCTTTTTCAGAATGTGTCAAACTCCCCGCATCACGCGTCATCGAAGGGAGCCCGGAATGCACTCCATCTTTACCGAAGAGAACCTGCAGGCTTTCACCTGCGCCGCCCGCTACGGCAGCTTCAGCCGGGCTGCCGAAGAGCTGGGCGTGACCACCTCCGCCATCAGCTACACCATAAAACGCATGGAAACGTGGCTCGATGCGCCGCTGTTTATCCGCAACACCCGCAGCATTGAGCTGACCGAATCCGGGATCTATCTCTACCGCAAGGCCAGCGACTTGTTGAATGATTTTCAAGGGATCCGGCGGGGCATTGAGACCATTTCGCAGGGTATCGAAGCGAAAGTCAGGATCTGCATTAACCATCTGCTGTACACGCCTCAGCACACGGCCAGGCTGCTGAATATGTTAAAAAAGCAGTTTCCCGGCTGCCAGATTGCCGTCACCACAGAGGTGTACAACGGCGTCTGGGATGCGGTGCTCAACAATCAGGTGAATATTGCCATCGGCGCGCCGGATGCGCTGCTGGGCGGGGGCGGCATTGACTACACGGAGATTGGCGTTATCCGCTGGGCGTTCGCTATCGCGCCAGATCACCCTCTCGCCGCGGCACAGGAACCGATCCCCGAAAGCCAGCTCAGGCTGTATCCGAATATCATGGTGGAAGACACCGCCTCTACCATTAATAAAAAAGTGGGCTGGCTGCTGCATGGCCAGGAAACCGTGGTGGTACCGGACTTCCCGACCAAATGCCAGTGCCAGATTTTAGGCGACGGCATCGGTTTTTTGCCGGATTACATGGCGCGTCGCGAGGTAGAAAACGGCCTGCTGGTGACCCGCCAGGTCCATAACCCACGCCAGCATTCCCGCATGTTGCTTGCCACACAGCACGCGGCGACGGGTCAGGTTACTCGCTGGATCAAACAGCAATTTCGCCCCGGCGGCGTGCTCGCAGAGCTGTATCAGGACTTGATGCACCAGGCCTGACCTCCCCCACCTATTTTACCCGGGTATAATTGACAAGGTCGGGCTCCCCCGATAGGCTACTATTTTTACCCGGATAAAATAGGTCACCCATGTCTTCTGTCACCCTTACCGCCTTTATGCAGCGGCAGTTGATTGCCCACGGCAGCCTGAACGAACTGTTGCGGCAGCTAAAGGCCACGCCAATCGGTAACGAGCCGGTGTTTATCTTCCATGACCAGACCGGCAAACGGCTGGATATCCACGTCAACGGGGACGAAGCCAGCGCCATTGCGGCTTACCCGGAGTTGGCCGAACAGCTAACCGAAGAGACCGCTGCGGTTAAAACTCGCGGCAGGCCTAAGCTTGGCGTATCGGCGAAGGAGGTCACCCTGCTGCCCCGCCACTGGGAGTGGCTGGCCACGCAGCCGGGCGGCGCTTCTGCAACCTTACGTCGACTGATCGAACAGGCCAGAAAAGCCAGCGAACCGGCGGACAACAAGCGCCGCAGGCACGAAAGCGCCTACCAGTTTATGCACGAGGTGGCGGGCGATCTGCCGGAGTATGAAACTTGCCTGCGCGCGCTGTTTGCCGATGACGAAGCGGCCTTCAACGCCGCGATGGAAGGCTGGCCGCAGGATATTCGCCGCTATGCGGCAACGTTAGCTTTTGGCAAGCAGGAGTCCAAAAAATGACTGAGACACCAAACAAAAAAGATCTGAAGCAGAGCTATAAAGACAGCCCGACCACGGCGGGCATCTATTTGATAGCCAATACGCAAACCGGCCATAAGCTGCTCGCCGGCGCCGCAAACGCTCAGGGCGTGTTAAACCGCCATCTGTTTGAACTGAAGTTCGGGCAGCACCGCAATAAGGCGCTGCAGCTGGCCTGGAACCAGTATGGTGAGTCCGCTTTCGAGTTCACCGTGCTTGAAAAGGTCAAGCCGGATGAGCAAAACGTTAAAGCCGCGCTGGAAAATCTGCTGGAAGCCTGGCAGAAAAAACTGAGGATCGCCCATGAACACAGCGACTAACCTGCCGGTCTCCCTCTACTTCGACGGCTTCGGTGATAAAAAACACCCGGCAATAGTCCTGCTGCCGGGGCTGGGAAGCCAGAGCATCAGCTGGTCGCAGCGCTTTTGCCAGCGGCTGGCCGACGCAGGTTTCTATGTTTTACGGGCCGATAATCGCGACTGCGGGATGTCCCCCTCCTTGAACCACGCGGGCGTGCCCGACCTGCAGGCGCTCTCCCAGGGCCAAAGGATCCCCATCGCCTATACGCTCCGGGACATGGCGGCGGACGTTGCCCTCACGCTGAACAACGCCGGTATTCAGGCGGCGCACATTGTTGGGCGCTCTATGGGCGGCATGATTGCCCAGCTGTTTGCCGCGCAATATCCGCAAAAAACGCTGTCTCTGTGCGCTATCATGTCCAGCACAGGCAATCCTCAGCTCCCGCCTCCGGCCCCGGATGTGATGGCAATGCTAATGGGGCCGAAGCCCGATCCGCATTCGCACCAAAGCGCCTGGCTTGAGCAGCAGCTCGCGTTCTTCAGGCGCATTGCCTCAACGCACCTCCCGTTTGACGAGGAGTACTACACGGCGCTGCTAAAAACCTCGCTGGCGCGCGCCAGTTCTGTGCCCGGCATGCTGCGTCAGATTGCAGCGATGGCGGCCACAGGCGATCTTCGTCAGGAGATAAAACAGATCGTAGCCCCCACGCTGGTGCTTCACGGCACTCACGATCCCCTCTTCCCCGTAGAAGCCGGGCAGGACATTGCCGAGACGATCCCCGCCGCAAAATTGCAGCTCATTGCAGGCATGGGGCATGAAATTCCTCCTGCGCTGGAAGAAGACGTGGCCTCTCTGCTTCTCGCTCATTTTGCCGCTGGAAAATAACAGGAATAATTATGGTCACGTCCTCAAACACGACGCCTTACCTGCAGCCCACCCCGCAGGCCGCGCGACATTTTGTGATGAAACAAATTTACGGGGAGGTTTATATGCTCAACCTCCTGCGTTTTAGGGCAATGGCGGATTACTCAGCCACCCCGGAATTAATGCCGCTTAGCGCGATTAGCGGCGCGGAAGCTTTTCAGCGCTATATACAGCACACGCTGCCGTTTTTACGCCAAAGCGGCGGGGACATTATTTTCTTTGGCGCCGCAGACAGCTGGCTGATTGGCCCGCAGGATGAACGCTGGGACTGCGCCATGCTCGTGCGGCAGAGCAGTGCCGAAGCTTTTCTGGCCTTCGCGAATAATGAAGCCTGTATGCAGGGAATTGGCCATCGCACGGCGGCGCTGGAAGACTCTCGCCTGTTACCGATGACGCAGCGTGATGCCCTAATGTGAATAAGGCCTGGAGATAGAATGGATATTCCCTGCCCGAACATCGTTAATTACAATTATTCACATAAATTATTTATCGCTAACAAATAAACGTTTTTTAAATTAAATTAAATAGCATTTCATGCGCTTGTAAATTTAATAAATTGCTAATTTGTTAGCATTATGAAATTAATTATACTTCACCTGCCGACCAATAAATTTTATTTAGGGGTTAATTCTGATGTCAGAAATTATTTCAACACCCGTTACTTATCAAGTCGAGAATCAAACCTTTGAAAGCGTACTGGTCTACCAGGAAAACCAAAGCGCTGCGCGGCCCGGCGTCCTGACCGCTCCCAACTGGATGGGCGTGAGCGCTGGAGCGGTTGAACAGGCCAAAGGGATCGCCGCCCAGGGCTATGTCGTGCTAGTCGCCGATCTCTATGGCCAGGGCAAGCGCCCTACCAACGCCGATGAAGCCGGTGCCCTGATGATGGGCGTGAAGGACACCCCGGCGGAAGTAGGCCGTATGCAGGCCGCGTTAGACACGCTTGCCACGCAGAAAATTGCCGCCGTCGACGGCAGCAAACTGGCGGTAGCGGGCTTTTGCTTCGGCGGGCACTGCGCGCTGGAGCTCGCAAGAAGCGGCGCGGATATCAAAGCGGCTGTTTCCTTCCACGGCACGCTGAATACCCTAAAAACCCACGCCGCCGGAGAGATCAAAGCCTCTATTCTGGTGCTGGACGGTGCGGAAGATCCGCTGGTGCCGCGCGAGCAGCTGAGCGAGTTTGTCAGCGAAATGAACGCCGCATCGGTAGACTGGCAGTTGGTGAGCTACGCCGGTGCCGTGCACTCGTTTACCGACCCGGGCGCGAACGTTGAAGGCGTCGCGAAATACCACCCGGAAGTGGCAAAACGCGCTTTCACCCAGATGTACACGCTGCTGCAAAACGTTTTTAACTGATGATGATGGCCTCTGTTCGCAGGGGCCGCTTTTTTTACCCTTTCTCAAATGGTTTACACCCGGGTGCACTTTCCCGGACAATAGCCTTTTAACTTCAGGCTAACAACGTCATGAACCATCCACATCAAGCGCTGTTGAGCGCGGGCGGCATTTTGCTGCTGGCCTTTCTGTCATGCCTGCTGCTCCCGGCCCCGGCGTTAACGCTGACGCTGGCACAAAAGCTGATCGACACTTTCCACCTGGTCGACCTTAGCCAGCTTTACGTGATCCTGTTCTGCATCTGGTTCCTCGCTTTGGGCACCATTGAATATTATCTGCTGCGCTTTATCTGGCGCCGGTGGTTCACAATCACCCGCATCTGACTCAACGCTTGCCTCGTGCCGTTTCCCTGATAAACGGCACCGCCTCTAACCACGCCGCTTTACTCCCCTTTTCTCTGCCCCAGGCACACGCCAGTGTTATCTCCGTCAAATAACCACTAATACCAAAGGGGTAATCACCTACCCAATGTTTATCGAATTGATTTCACGCAATATCTGAATGGCTATAGCTGCTATTTTCGCCCGTACTAAAAACGTCATAACAATGAGGTGACGATGAACGTCAGTCGCAGGAAATTTTTCAAAATCTGCGCCGGCGGAATGGCAGGTACAACGGCGGCGGTGCTGGGCTTTGTCCCAAAAGCCGCGCTGGCGGAAACGCGCAACTACAAGCTGCTGCGTGCAAAAGAGACTCGCAATAGCTGTACTTACTGTTCTGTTGGCTGTGGTTTATTGATGTATAGCCTCGGGGATGGCTCGAAAAATGCCAAATCCAGCATTTTCCATGTTGAAGGGGACCCGGATCATCCGGTCAACCGCGGCGCGCTGTGCCCGAAAGGCGCGGGGCTGCTGGACTACATTCACAGCGATAATCGCCTGCGTTACCCGGAATACCGTGCGCCTGGGTCAGACAAATGGCAGCGCATCAGCTGGGACGAGGCGTTCTCCCGTATTGCCCGCCTGATGAAAGACGACCGCGATGCCAACTTCATCGAGAAAAATGAACAGAACGTGACGGTTAACCGCTGGCTTTCTACCGGGATGCTGTGCGCCTCGGCGGCCAGCAACGAAACCGGCATGTTAACCCAGAAGTTTGCCCGCTCGCTGGGCATGCTGGCGGTAGATAACCAGGCGCGCGTCTGACACGGACCAACGGTAGCAAGTCTTGCTCCAACATTTGGTCGCGGTGCGATGACCAACCACTGGGTTGATATCAAAAACGCCAACGTGGTGATGGTGATGGGCGGTAACGCCGCTGAAGCCCACCCGGTCGGTTTCCGCTGGGCGATGGAAGCCAAAAACAACAACGACGCCACGCTGATCGTGGTCGATCCGCGCTTCACCCGCACGGCATCGGTGGCGGACATTTACGCGCCGATCCGCTCCGGCACCGACATTACCTTCCTGTCGGGCGTGATTCTGTACCTGATCTCCAATAACAAAATCAACGCCGAATACGTCAAACACTACACCAACGCGGCCCTGCTGGTGCGTGAGGACTTTAGCTTCGAAGATGGCCTGTTCAGCGGCTACGACGAAGAAAAGCGCCAATACGATAAAACCACCTGGAATTATCAGTTCGACGAAAACGGTTTTGCGAAGCGAGATGACACGCTAACCGACCCGCGCTGCGTCTGGAACCTGCTCAAAGAGCACGTTTCCCGCTACACGCCGGACGTCGTCGAGCATATCTGCGGCACGCCGCAGGCAGATTTCCTCAAAGTCTGTGAAGTGCTGGCCTCCACCAGCGCAGTCGATCGCACAACTACGTTCCTGTACGCGCTGGGCTGGACTCAGCACACCGTGGGCGCGCAAAACATCCGCACCATGGCGATGATCCAGCTGCTGCTCGGCAATATGGGAATGGCGGGCGGCGGCGTCAACGCGCTGCGTGGCCACTCCAACATTCAGGGCCTGACCGACCTCGGCCTGCTGTCCACCAGCCTGCCGGGCTACCTCTCTTTACCGTCCGACAAGCAAACCACGCTCGACGGTTACCTGGCCGCCAACACGCCAAAAGCAACGCTGCCGGGCCAGGTGAACTACTGGGGGAATTATCCGAAGTTCTTCGTCAGCCTGATGAAAACCTTCTACGGCGACGACGCGCAGAAAGAGAACGGCTGGGGCTTTGACTGGCTGCCGAAGTGGGATCAGGCGTACGACGTGCTGAAGTACTTCGACATGATGGATCGCAACCTCGTCACCGGCTACCTGTGCCAGGGCTTTAACCCTGTCGCCTCATTCCCGGATAAAAACAAGGTTGTCGCCAGCCTGAGCAAGCTGAAGTACATGGTGGTTATCGACCCGCTGGTGACGGAAACCTCCAACTTCTGGCAAAACCACGGCGAGATGAACGACGTTGACCCGGCGAAAATCCAGACCGAAGTGTTCCGCCTGCCGTCCACCTGCTTTGCGGAAGAAGATGGCTCCATCGCCAACTCGGGCCGCTGGCTGCAGTGGCACTGGAAAGGCGCGGATGCGCCGGGTGAAGCGCTGAATGACGGGGAGATCCTTGCCGGACTTTACCACCGGCTGCGCCAGATGTACCAGGCCGAAGGCGGCAAAGGTATTGCGCCGCTGATGAAAATGCGCTGGCACTACGAGCAGCCCGATCATCCCGAGTCCGAAGAAGTCGCTCAGGAGAGCAACGGCTACGCGCTGGAAGATCTGTTTGACGCCAACGGCAACCTGCTGGCGAAAAAAGGCCAACTGCTTGATTCCTTCGCGCTGCTGCGTGATGACGGCTCCACGGCTTCCGGCTGCTGGATTTACGCCGGAAGCTGGACCAGCAAAGGCAACCAGATGGCAAACCGCGACAACGCGGATCCGTCCGGGCTGGGTAATACGCTGGGCTGGGCATGGGCGTGGCCGATGAACCGCCGCGTGTTATACAACCGCGCCTCGGCAGATCTGCAGGGCAAGCCGTGGGACGCCAAACGCATGCTGATTGAGTGGAACGGCACGAAATGGGTCGGGAACGATATCCCGGACTTCAGCACCGCCGCCCCGGACAGCGGCGTCGGGCCGTTCATCATGCAGCAGGAAGGTTTGGGCCGTCTGTTTGCCCTCGACAAACTTGCCGAAGGGCCGTTCCCGGAGCACTACGAGCCGTTTGAAACGCCGCTGGGCACCAACCCGCTGCACCCGAAAGTGGTTTCCAACCCGGCGGCGCGCCTGTACGAAGCGGATGCTAAACGCATGGGTAACAGGCAGCAGTTCCCGTATGTCGGCACCACTTATCGCCTGACTGAGCACTTCCACACCTGGACCAAGCACGCGCGGTTGAACGCCATCGTGCAGCCGGAACAGTTCGTAGAAATAAGCGAAGGGCTGGCGAAAGCGAAAGGCATTGCGCACGGCGATCGGGTGAAAGTCAGCAGCAAACGCGGCTTTATTAAAGCCGTGGCCGTGGTGACGCCACGCCTGCAAACCCTGCAGGCGGGCGGCCAGGAAATCGAAACCATCGGGATCCCGTTGCACTGGGGCT
This sequence comes from Cedecea sp. AS113, assembly GCF_037152415.1. Classification (NCBI taxonomy): domain Bacteria; kingdom Pseudomonadati; phylum Pseudomonadota; class Gammaproteobacteria; order Enterobacterales; family Enterobacteriaceae; genus Cedecea; species Cedecea sp. AS113. The sequence continues at coordinate 243,431 of NZ_JBBCMI010000003.1, read as the reverse complement.
TTGAAGGCGTGGCCCGCAAGGGCTATCTCGCCAACACCCTGACGCCGTCGGTGGGTGACGCCAACTCGCAAACGCCGGAGTACAAGGCGTTTCTGGTCAACATTGAGAAGGCGTAAGGGAGGAAACAATGTCCATGCAATCTCAGGATATTATCAAACGCTCGGCGACCAACAGCTTCACCCCGCCGCCGCAAGCACGTGACTTCAAGGAAGAAGTCACCAAGCTCATCGATGTCACAAGCTGTATCGGCTGCAAGGCCTGCCAGGTGGCCTGCTCGGAGTGGAACGATATCCGCGACGAAGTCGGCCACTGCGTGGGGGTATACGACAACCCCGCTGACCTGAGCGCCAAGTCCTGGACGCTGATGCGTTTTTCAGAAACCCGTGAAAACGGCAAGCTGGAATGGCTGATCCGCAAAGACGGCTGTATGCACTGCGAAGATCCGGGCTGCCTCAAGGCCTGCCCGTCCGCTGGGGCAATTATTCAGTACGCCAACGGCATCGTAGACTTCCAGTCGGAGCACTGCATCGGCTGCGGCTACTGCATCGCGGGCTGCCCGTTCAACATCCCTCGCCTGAACAAAGACGATAACCGCGTGTATAAATGCACCCTGTGCGTTGACCGCGTTAGCGTAGGCCAGGAACCTGCCTGCGTGAAAACCTGCCCGACAGGTGCGATTCGCTTTGGTATTCGCAAAGAGATGCTGGACATGGCAGAGCAGCGCGTTGAGAAGCTGAAAAAACGCGGCTTTGAACAGGCGGGCGTTTACAACCCGCAGGGCGTGGGCGGCACACACGTCGTTTACGTGCTGCACCACGCGGACCAGCCAGAGCTGTACCACAACCTGCCGAAAGAGCCGAAGATTGATACCCCAATCAACCTGTGGAAAGGCATTCTGAAGCCGCTCTCGGCTGCCGGGTTTGTTGCTACCTTCGCGGCCCTGATTTTCCACTATGTCGGGATCGGGCCGAACGAAGAGGTGGACGAAGATGAGGAGGACAAGCATGAGTAAGATGATCGTCAGAACCAAATTCATCGACCGTGCCTGCCACTGGACGGTAGTGATTTGCTTCTTCCTCGTGTCGCTGTCCGGCATTGCCCTGTTCTTCCCGACGCTGCAATGGCTGACGGAAACCTTCGGCACGCCACAGATGGGGCGCATTCTGCACCCGTTCTTCGGCGTGGCTATCTTTGTGGCGCTGATGTTTATGTTCGTGCGCTTCGTGCATCACAACATTCCCGACAAGCAGGATCTCCCCTGGCTGAAGGGCATTGTTGAGGTGCTGAAAGGCAACGAGCATAAAGTGGCGGACGTGGGCAAGTACAACGCCGGGCAGAAGATGATGTTCTGGAGCATTATGAGCATGATCTTCGTGCTGCTGGTGACCGGGATTATTATCTGGCGGCCCTGGTTTGCGCACTACTTCCCAATGTGGATGATTCGCTACAGCCTGCTTATCCACGCCGCTTCAGCCATTATTTTGATCCACGCCATCCTGATCCATATGTACATGGCGTTTTGGGTGAAAGGATCGATTAAAGGCATGGTCATTGGCAAAGTCAGCCGCCGATGGGCGAAGAAGCACCACCCGCGCTGGTATCGCGCCATCGAGGCCGAAGAAGCCAAAAAAGAGAGCCGGGAAGGCATAAACTAACCGCTCGTTTCCCCTCTTCCCGCTCGGGGAGAGGGGTTATCCCGGCTCAGCACAAAAGAATTGTGTTGTTTTGTATCCACGCCGCCCACGGCTAAATAACAAAACAAATCCCCTTCCCTCTGACACAGCCCACATACAAACCAGGCGTTAAATAAGCGCATCCGCCACCTTCAGGCGGCAACGTATTCAACGACCCGATATGTGAGGCTTATGATGAAACTGTTCCGCACCGTTATTCTCCCGCTCGTCCTGGCCGCTGCTGTAGCGCCTGCCTTTGCTGCCAAAGAAGTCCACAGCGCTCAGGGCCTGGTCAAAATTGGCACCGTCACAGAAAGCGATAGCACCACGCTGTCTCTCGACCAGCTCAATGAAAAACTGGCTGCAAAAGCTGAAAAAGCCGGGGCCAGCGCCTGGCGAGTGGTCTCCGCCGGCGGCAACAACAGCTACTTCGGCAGCGCCGATATTTACCGCTGATTTATTCCCACCCCCTAAAACAGGAAAAGAAGATGAAACCCACGCGTAAAACGCTGCTGGCGCTGGCTGCGGCTGGCCTGATGACCGGATTTGCCGCCCAGGCGGAAACTCAGCACACCATCGTGTTAGTGCACGGCGCCTTCGCCGACGCGACCGGCAGTTGGGAGCAGGTGATCCCGGTTCTGCAAACGCGCCATTACGAAATCATCACCGCGCAGATCCCATTAACCTCACTCGCAGACGACGTGGCGGCGACCAAACGCGCCATCGCCCGTGCCAAAGGCGACGTTATTCTGGTAGGTCATTCCTGGGGCGGGACGGTGATTACCGAGGCGGGTAACGATCCGAAAGTGAAAGGCCTGGTGTACATCAATGCCTTTGCACCATCGCCGGGTCAGTCCACGGCCGATCTGGCCAACAGCTTCCCGGCCCCGCCCGGCAGCGCAAAAATCATCAAGGGTGCGGACGGCTTTCTGAGCCTCGATCCGAAGGCCGTCGCCACCGATTTTGCCCAGGATGCGACGCCTGAAGCGCAGAACATTATTGGCATCACCCAGATGCCGATCGCCGCCGCAAGCTTTACCGAAAAAGTGACCACCGCTGCCTGGCAGCAGAAACCGAGCTGGTTCCTGGTCGGCAGCAATGACCGGATGATCAACCCGGATCTGGAGCGAGCGATGGCGAAGAAAATTCACGCCCACGTCACCGAGTTACCGGTCAGCCATGTGCCGATGCTGTACGACCCGAAAAATGTCGCCCGCACGATATTTAAAGCCGTGAATATTACGTCGGGAAATTAATGCATCTTATTCAATGAGGAGGAAATAACGCTCTCAATAAATAGCCGATGATTGCCGTCCCTAAATTCATTTTAATTATCTGGAGAACACGATGAACCGTATTGCTATGTCCGCGATTGCCCTGTCTTTGGTTTCTTTCAGCGCGGCATCCTTTGCCGCTGAATTAACCGGGCCAAACCTTGAGCGCTGTTTTGGCATTGCCAAAGCCGCAGACAACGACTGTAAGGCCGGCGCCGGTACCACCTGCGCGGGCACCTCCAAAGTCGATTACCAGAAAAATGCCTACAAAATGGTGCCAGCGGGGACCTGCACCGCGATCCAGACGCCGAATGGCCACGGCTCGCTGACCGAAGGCTAATCAAAGGGCCACTCCCATGACGATGACACACTCTTTAGGCGCCGGATTAAGCCTTAAGCCCGAGCATTACGCCGACGCCTGGGCCAGTCCATCCTCTCTCTGGTTCGAGGTTCACAGTGAAAATTATCTCATGGCGGGTGGCCCGCGCAGAGAGTGGCTGGCGGCCATCCGCCAGCAACACCCGATCTCGCTGCACGGCGTTTCGCTTTCACTGGCCGGTGACGAGCCACCGGACGCCCAACTGCTCGCGCAGCTAAAAGCGCTAGTGACTGACATCAAGCCAGCGCTTGTTTCCGAGCACCTCGCCTGGTCGCGCTGGAACGGGATTTATTATCCTGACCTGCTGCCGGTGCCGAGGACAACGCGGGTGATGCACCGCGTTATTGACAACATTAACCGCACGCAGGACACGCTGGGCTGCCAGATTTCACTGGAAAATCCTACGCACTATTTGCAGATGCCGGAACACGAATGGGATGAAATCGAATTTCTCGACGAAGTCAGCCGCCGGAGCGGATGCGGCCTACTGCTTGATCTGAACAACGTCTGGCTCAGCGCCCACAACCTCGGCTTTGAGGCCGCAGCCTGGCTGAGCTGTTTCCCGGTCGAACGTGTGACTGAGATCCACCTGGCGGGCTTTAGCCCCGACGAAGGGGGCAGCGATTTGCTGATCGACAGCCACGATCAGTCAATATCCGAGGAGGTCTGGCGGCTGTATACGCAACTGATTCAGCGGGCGGGAGCAAAACCCACGCTTATTGAACGGGATGACAACCTGCCTGCGTTTAATGTGTTGCTGGCCGAACAGCAGCGTGCCCAGCGTATCCTCGACACAATGGGAGCCGCCGTATGAGCACTCAGTTAAGCCGCTACCACGAGGCATTTATTGGCCTGTTATACGGTGAGGCTAGATCCGAGCTAAGCCATCTTCAGCATCAGCCCGGTATTGCCGTTTATCGCAACAGCGTGATCAAAGCCTGCGTTGACGCCCTGGACGCTAACTTCCCCAGCGTATCCAGGCTTACCGGAACCGATTTTTTCCGTGAAATGGCGCGCGGCTATGCGCTTGAACGCCCCCCATACGAAGGTGAACTGGTTCGCTATGGCGACGCCTTCCCCGCCTTTATTAGCGCTTATCCTCCGGCCAGAGAACTGACTTATTTAAGCGCCGTGGCCGAGCTGGACAAGCTGTGGCTGGAGGTGTTTTGTGCCCCGGCCTCGGCCCCGCTGGACGTGCATGCACTGGCAAACACCACGGCGGATACCCTGGGCACCACATCATTACGGCTGCGGGACAGCGTTCGCTGGTACTGGCACCCCACGCTGCCTGTGTTCACGCTCTGGGCGTTCAACCGCGAACAAACCGCCGCGCCGGAGACGATTCACTGGCAGGGCGAAGGCGCTCTGCTGGTTCGCCGCCAGCAGCGCATTTTTGCCGAACCCTTAAGCCAGGGCGGATCGGTCTTCCTGACTGCCTGCCGCTTGGGGGCAACCCTCGATCAGGCTAGCGAACAGTCCCTGGCTGCCGAGCCAGCCCTCGCCCTCGGCCCTTTTTTCAGCAACCTGCTTAGCCGCGGCGTGTTCGCCGCATTTTAATCACACCTTTTGAGGCTAAATGATGAAAGTATCTGAACAACACATGACAGAACAAGGCGTGAGAGCGCTATGGAATAGACTCTGGGATCGCATCGAGAGAGGCGTCGGCGACAACTTGCTGTTGCTGATAGCCCGCGTGGGCGTTGCCGCCGTTTTCTTCCTTTCTGGCCGCACAAAAGTCACGGGGTTTATGACGCTAAAACCGTCCACCTACGAGCTGTTCCGCACCGAATATGCGCTGCCGCTTATCCCCTATGATATCGCCGCGCACCTGGCCACGCTGGCCGAACATACTTTCCCTGTTTTGCTGGTGCTGGGATTATTTTCACGCTTCGCTGCAACGGGATTGCTGTTTATGACCCTGGTGATTGAAATTTTTGTCTACCCGGACGCATGGCCCACGCACCTGATCTGGGGCGGATTACTGCTGCTGGTTATCGCCCGTGGCGCTGGCCGCTGGTCGCTGGACAGGGTTCTGAGGCTGGTATGAGAAAAACAGGCGAGGCACTTCATCTATCGCGCCTCGCCTGCTGCCTGTACGGCAGTGAACAAGAGCTTTTCACAGCTAACGCCTTGTTGAAACTGATAAAGCTGTCTCTTTTCTCCTTCCTGTCCTTTTTGCGACACGACTCTGCTGAATGGATAAATCAATGAGTTACGAAGTGGGCCAGGAAAAGGGTCTGCGCGTCTTCAGGCTTTGATGTCGCTGAATCAGAATAAAATTCGCTTATCACCAACGGCTCAGGAAGAGTATCTCAGCGCATCCACCAGCAGGGAGAACGCGGTCGTGTGCTGCTTACGGCTGGGGTAGTAAAGGTAATAACCTGGGAACGGTTTGCACCAGGACTCCAGAACCCGGACCAGCCGCCCTTCGGCAAGCTCATCGGAAACCGTGTCGCTCGGCACAAATGCCAGGCCGAGACCTTGCATCGCGGCATCAATGCGCTGGCTCAGGCTGTTGAACGTTAGTTGCCCATCCACGCGAATTTTCAGCTCACGCCCGTCCTTTTCGAATTCCCACGCATACAGTCCTCCCAGGGTAGGCAGCCGCATATTGATGCAATTATGCTGCTGGAGATCCTGCGGCGTCGCCGGGTAGCCATGTTTCGCAAAATAGGTCGGAGAACCAATGACCGACATAGTAAGCTCCGGGCCAACGCGCACGGCCACCATATCTTTTGCCACCTGCTCGCCGAGACGAATCCCGGCGTCGAACTGCCCGCTGACAATATCGGTCAGGGCGTTATCCACGCTGATTTCTACATTGATGTCCGGGTAGTCGACCAGGAAAGTTTTCAACACCGGCCATAAAACCGACTGCAAGCTGTGTTCGGCCGCATTGAGCCGAATGTTGCCCGCCGGCCGCGCACGCATTTCACTCAACGCAGCCAGCTCGTTTTCAAGATCGGCAAAGCGAGGCGACAGGCTGGCAAGCAGCTTTTCACCGGCTTCAGTGGGCGCGACGCTGCGCGTGGTGCGGGTCAGTAAGCGCAGTTGAAGACGCTCCTCAAGACCACGAATCGCGTGGCTGAGCGCGGACTGGGACACGCCAAGCTTTGCCGCTGCTCGGGTAAAGCTGCGCTCGCGTGCCACTTCGATAAATGACATTAGATCGTTGAAGTTTTCTTTCAGCATGGCCGAAACAAGCCTCACTAAGGAACAGAATATTCCCAGTATAGCGAGATTAATGAACTGGATTCATAAGCTCTTGTACTTTTCCCTGGCTAGTTCTCTACAGCGTTCGGGACTACCGTATGACAACGAACGATGACCTTCTCGACTGGAGCATTTGATGAAAATTATCCGCAGCGGTTCACAACCTTCACAGCAGGGCCCGGAAAGTTATTTCACCGGCACAGTACGCATTGATTCACCTTTTAGTGGCACTGAAAACGCCCGCGTTGGCGGAGCAATTGTCACCTTTGAGCCGGGGGCACGCACGGCCTGGCATACTCATCCCCTCGGCCAGACGCTGATAGTCACCCAGGGGCGAGGCTGGCTTCAGGCATGGGGAGAAGAAATTCAGGAGCTGAATCAGGGCGATATCGCATGGATACCTGAAGGCGTTAAACACTGGCATGGCGCATCGCCGGAGACGGCAATGACGCATATCGCCATAGCGGAGTCCTTAAACGGCAGCCCCGTTGAGTGGCTGGAAAAAGTCAGTGACGAGCAATACAAAAAATAAGCCGCGAAACCTGCGTTGTCATCCCCGGCAATCGCTTTCTCCCTTCACTGCTCTCCCGCCAGGAGAGCCGTTTTTTCGGTCCTACCAATCTGACTAAAAACGTGCCCTTTTCTACAAAACGCTGATAAACACTCGTCGGGCCGTTGCCTTTCATTAACACAAGATTAACCATTAGCCATCATTTGCTCTACAAAGCAAAATTGGTCCTACCAATCTAATAAAAAACGATAAACGCCTCACCCTGGAGAACACCTGCATGCAAGTCTGGCCCCAACTCTACGACCCGCTCGGGAATATCTGGCTGTCGAGCCTGATTGCCGCGCTCCCTATTCTGTTTTTCTTCTTCGCGCTGATTAAGCTGCGGATGAAGGGCTACAAAGCGGCAACGATCACGGTATTTCTCGCCCTGCTGGTTGCCCTGTTTTTATACCGCATGCCGGTGGATCGCGCGCTTGCCTCGGTGGTGTACGGCTTCTTCTACGGCCTGTGGCCCATCGCCTGGATTATTGTGGCCGCGGTGTTTGTCTACAAAATTTCGGTCAAAACCGGGCAGTTCGACATTATTCGCTCCTCTATCCTGTCGATCACGCCGGACCAGCGCCTGCAAATGCTGATCGTCGGTTTCTCTTTCGGCGCCTTTCTGGAAGGGGCTGCCGGGTTTGGGGCGCCGGTTGCCATTACCGCAGCCTTGCTGGTCGGCCTCGGGTTTAAGCCGCTGTACGCCGCAGGTTTGTGCCTGATAGTGAACACCGCGCCGGTGGCCTTCGGCGCGATGGGAATCCCCATTATCGTTGCCGGGCAGGTTACCGGCCTGGACAGCTTCGAAATCGGCCAGATGGTAGGCCGCCAGCTGCCGTTCCTGACGATCATTGTGCTGTTCTGGATCATGGCGATTATGGACGGCTGGCGCGGAATCAAAGAGACCTGGCCGGCGGTAATCGTAGCAGGCGGCTCGTTTGCTATCGCCCAGTATCTCAGCTCTAACTTTATCGGCCCCGAGCTGCCGGACATCATCTCTTCGCTGGTGTCGCTGGTGTGCCTGACGGCGTTCCTGCGGGTCTGGAAGCCGGTGCGCATTTTCCGCTTTGATAACGAGAACGCGGCTGCAACCGTGCAGGCGCAGACTGCGCAGAAATACACGACCGGGCAGATTGTCAAAGCCTGGATGCCGTTCCTGTTTTTAACGGCCACGGTTACGCTGTGGAGCATTCCGCCGTTTAAAGCGCTGTTCGCCAAAGGCGGCGCGATGGCGGACTGGGTCTATAATTTCTCCGTGCCGTTCCTGGATAACCTTGTCGCCAAAATGCCGCCGGTCGTTACCGCCAGTGCGCCTTACGCCGCGGTGTTTAAGTTCGACTGGCTGTCAGCCACCGGCACGGCAATCCTGGTCGCGGCGCTGATCTCAATTGTTTACCTGCGCATGAAACCGAAAGCGGCGCTGGTTACTTTCGGCGAAACGCTCAAGGAGCTGGCGCTGCCGATTTACTCCATTGGCATGGTGCTGGCGTTTGCTTTTATCTCCAACTATTCCGGGCTGTCGGCGACGCTGGCCCTGGCGCTGGCGCATACCGGCCACGCGTTTACTTTCTTCTCGCCGTTCCTTGGCTGGCTGGGCGTGTTCCTCACCGGGTCGGACACCTCGTCTAACGCGCTGTTTGCCGCGCTGCAGGCCACGACCGCGCAGCAGATTGGCGTGTCGGACCTTCTGCTGGTGGCGGCCAATACTACCGGCGGCGTGACCGGGAAGATGATTTCACCGCAGTCGATAGCCATTGCCTGTGCGGCGGTGGGGCTGGTCGGGAAAGAGTCAGACCTGTTCCGCTTCACCGTGAAGCACAGCCTGATTTTCACCTGCATGGTGGGAGTGATTACCACGCTGCAGGCCTATGTTTTAACCTGGATGATCCCATGACCCAAGCTGTGCCGCGCCTTGCCGACCAGATGGTTGAGCGTGTTAAGGCGCTGATTGAAGAACGTAATCTGGAGGCGGGCATGCGGTTGCCCGCCGAACGCCAGCTGGCCGCCGAACTGGGCTGTTCGCGCTCGATTTTACGCGAGGCGATTCAAAAGCTGATTGGCGAAGGCGTGCTGGCCAGCCGGCGCGGCGGCGGCACTTATCTGCGCTACCAGACCGAACAATGGTCGGAACAGCGCATCGTACAGCCGCTGAAAACGCTGGTTGAGGGCGACCCCAATTACCAGTTGGATATCCTCGAAGCGAGGCACTCCATTGAAGGCAGTACGGCCTGGTACGCCGCCATGCGGGCGACGCAGGCCGACAAAGAAAAGCTGATCGCCTGCTTCGATGCCACGCTCAAATTTAAAGAGAGCGATGACCCGGATTTAGCCGCCCAGGCCGACGTCAGGTTTCACCTGGCGATTGCCGAAGCCTCCCACAATATCGTGCTGCTGCAGACCATGCGCGGGTTCTTCGACCTGCTGCAATCTTCGGTGCTGCACAGCCGCCAGCGCATGTACACCGTCCCGGCCATTTTTGCCGGGCTAACCGAGCAGCATGACGAATTATTGCAGGCGATTCTGGCCGGAGACGCCGAGCGCGCAAGGCGAGCTGCCCAGTCGCACCTCGGCTACGTCCACACCACTATCAAAACTCTGCAGGAAGACGAAGCCCGTCAGGCACGCATTACCCGCCTCCCGGACGAAGCAAGTGATGAAATAAGGGAAAAGAAACGATGATTATTTCCGCAGCAACCGACTACCGTGCCGCCGCCGAGCGCATTCTGCCGCCTTTTTTATTCCACTACATTGACGGAGGAGCCTATGCCGAGCATACGCTGAAGCGCAACGTGGAAGATCTGGCGCAGGTGGCGCTGAAGCAGCGCGTGCTGAAAAACATGTCGGCGCTGAGCCTGGAAACCCGGTTGTTTGACGAAACACTCTCTATGCCCGTCGCCCTCGGCCCTGTGGGGCTTTGCGGGATGTACGCCCGCCGGGGAGAAGTTCAGGCCGCAAAAGCTGCCGCAGCAAAAGGCATTCCTTTTACCCTGTCGACGGTGTCCGTTTGCCCGATTGAAGAAGTCGCACCGGCGATTAACCGCCCGATGTGGTTCCAGCTTTATGTTTTGAAAGATCGCGGTTTTATGCGCAACGCGCTGGAGAGAGCGAAAGCCGCCGGGTGCTCCACGCTGGTATTTACCGTCGATATGCCGACGCCAGGGGCGCGCTATCGTGATGCTCACTCAGGCATGAGCGGCCCTAATGCCGCGATGCGCCGCTATTTCCAGGCGATGACGCACCCGCAGTGGGCATGGGACGTTGGCCTAAATGGCCGCCCTCATGATTTGGGCAATATTTCCACCTATCTCGGTAAACCAACCGAGCTGGAGGATTATATTGGCTGGCTGGCCAATAACTTCGATCCGTCCATTTCATGGAAAGATCTGGAGTGGATCCGCGAATTCTGGGACGGCCCAATGGTGATTAAAGGGATCCTCGACCCGGAAGATGCTCGCGATGCGGTGCGCTTCGGCGCCGACGGGATCGTGGTGTCTAACCACGGTGGCCGCCAGTTGGACGGCGTGCTCTCTTCCGCCCGCGCCCTGCCCGCCATTGCCGACGCGGTAAAAGGCGATCTTACCATTCTGGCGGACAGCGGCATCCGCAATGGCCTGGACGTGGTACGTATGATTGCGCTTGGCGCTGACACTGTGCTGCTGGGGCGCGCTTTCCTGTATGCACTCGCCACTCATGGTGAGGCTGGCGTTAGCAATCTGCTGAACTTAATGGAGAAAGAGATGCGCGTGGCGATGACGCTCACCGGCGCGAAGTCCATTGCCGAAATCACCCCTGACCTGCTGGTTCGCCAGGGTTTATAGCGTACGGTCAGCCCGCAATCTCTGAAAAATGAATCCCCACCGCGTGCAAAACCTTTTTGGTGGTTTTGATGGTGGGGTTTCCACGCTCCGACAGCGTGCGGTACAGCGTTTCACGGTTTAGGTTTGCCGCTCTGGCAATCTCCGTAAAGCCACCTCTGGCTTCTACCAGCCGACGCATGGCAATGAGAAACACCGCTTCGCCGTCGTCACCGTCCAGCCCAATAAAAGCTTCTTTCAGGTACTCCACGGCGAAGGCACGATCGTCGCGGAGCATATCAATAACCGTTTGATCAAATTCGCTAAATTTCATTTTTTCTCCCTTGATGTTCAAGCCACCATTCTTTTGCACGTTCGATATCCGCCTGTTGATTGCGTTTATCTCCACCCGCCAGTAGCAGCCAGACGGCTTTGCCGTCCTGGGCGTAGTACACCCTATAGCCAGGCCCTTCATCGATGCGCATTTCCCATACGCCCTGTCCACAGGGTTTATGATCGCCAGGGTTACCAAAGGAAAGTCGGTCGATCCTCATGACTATTTTGGTTTTTGCCCTCGCATCTTTTAACGCCTTTAGCCAGGCTTTGAACGGCGTTTTTCCTTCTGTCGTTTTGAAGAACGTAATCATGTACATCCTTGACTCCCTGAGTGTAGCTTTAAAGCAACGGGCAAGCACGAACAAAATTTAATCGCGCTTATTTTTCTCAGGGCAGGCTAACGAATTCTTGCTTGAGGTTGGTTGAAATCGTTCTTTGGTATGCAGGGTTTGCGGCACGGCTTCCGGGGAGTTATTCATCCTGGCGCGGGGCTTTCAAAAATATGCCTGAAAGCCCCTGGTTTATTTACTGCACAAATGCGGTCAGGCGGTTAAAGATGCCTGGGTCATCGGCGTGGCGAATGATCTGCACCACATCCTCCAGCTTATCGACCTGACTGACCATCTGCTCCAGCCGCTGATCGTCTGCTACCTGCAGCCAGATGCGGCTCTGATCGCCTTCCGGCAGCGGTAAACAGAGAATGCCTTCCACGTTAAATGCGCGGCGGGCAAACAGGCCGCAGATATGTGACATCACGCCCGGGTGGTTGCGCACTGTGAGTTCCAGAATGACGGTGGATTGTTTAGTGATAGATTGCTGCATGACTTACTCTCCAATCATCTGAGTGTTGGCGGCACCCGGCGGCACCATTGGGTAGACTTTTTCATCGGCGTCGATACGCACGTGGATCAGGCAAGGCCCAGGGCGAGAAATCGCTTCCTGCAGCGCGGCCTGGGGATCTTCCGCCTGGTTCAGGTCGCAGGTTGCCAGGCCAAAGCCGCGGGCGATGGTCAGGAAATCCGTCATGCCGGGGTAAGTCGCGGCGAAGATATTCTGCTGGTAGAACAGCGTCTGTTGCTGGTGTACCAGCCCCAGCGCCTGGTTGTTCATCAGAATGATTTTCACATCCAGATTATTTTCCGCCGCCGTCGCCATCTCCTGGATATTCATCATCAGGCTGCCGTCGCCGGAGAAGCACAGCACTTTACGGCCTGGTTCGGCCAGCGCCGCGCCAACCGCAGCCGGTAAGCCAAAGCCCATGGTGCCCAGGCCGCCGGACGTCAGCCACTGACGCGGACGGTTGAGCGGATAAGCCTGAGCCACCCACATCTGGTGCTGGCCTACGTCGGTGGTAACAATAGCCTCATCGTCTACGCAGGCCGCTGCGGCTTTGATCAGTCCATAAGGCATCAGCGGATTATCTGCTCCCGGCGTGGCAAATGGGAACTCACGCTGCAACTCGCTCACCGTCTGCAGCCACTCGCTGCGCCGGGCGTTTTTGGTCTGCGGAATAAGCTGACTCAGCACTTCACGTACGTCACCGCGAATCGCCACGTTTGCCTGCTTAATTTTGCCCAGCTCGGCACGATCGATGTCAACGTGGATAATTTTGGCATTCGGGCAAAACTCCTCGGTTTTACCAATGGCACGGTCGTCAAAGCGTGCGCCCAACACGATCAACAGATCGGCTTCGTGCAGGATAAAGTTGGTGCTCCGCGCGCCATGCATTCCCAGCATTCCCAGAGAGAGAGGATGTCGGGCGGGGATCGTCCCCAGTGCCATCAACGTCATGGTTGTCGGCAAACCGGCACGCTCCGCCAGCTCTCGCGCCTGCTCCGCTGCACCCGCGCTGATAATGCCGCCGCCCAGATAAAGCACCGGGCGTTTGGCTTCGTTGATCATTGCGGCCGCACGGGCGATGTCCTGATGGTCAAAGGCCGGGGCAGCGGAAGGCGCGGCTACCGCGGGCAGTTCGGCAATGTCGATTTCAGCGGTCTGAATGTCTTTAGGAATATCGATCCAGACGGGCCCTGGGCGGCCGGACTGTGCGATACGAAAAGCGTCGGTAATCACCTGCGGCAGCTCGTCAATGCTGCGCACCAGGTAGTTATGCTTGGTGATAGGAATCGAAATACCGTAGGTGTCCACTTCCTGGAAAGCATCGGCGCCAATCATTGAAGTGGGGACCTGGCCGGTGATACAAACCAGCGGAATAGAGTCGAGACGCGCGTCGGCAATGGCGGTGACAAGGTTTGTGGCCCCCGGCCCGCTGCAGGCGATGCAGACCGCCGGTTTGCCGCTGGTACGCGCCATGCCCTGCGCCATAAATCCCGCGCCCTGCTCGTGGCGAGCCAGAACGTGGCGAATGCGGGGGCTTTGGCTCAAGGCATTGTAGAGCGGCAGTACGGTGCCACCGGGAATGCCACTAACCGTTGTAATGCCATGATGCTCCAACATTTTTACAATCAGCTGGGCGCCGGTGATGCGTTGTGCGGGTGTGTCCGAAATTGCCATGCTCCAGTCCTTCTAATTAGCCGGTTCGCTTCTGGGCAGGCACTTAAAACAAGAAACCCCGCCCGGTTTGCGCCGGCGGGGTTTGGAATCGATGCGTTGATTCAGTCCCTACGGCGCATTGCCGACGACCACCACCACACGCACGACGACCACCGCGGCTGGTAGCGCGGTAACTAGTAGGGTCGAAGTCTGCAGGGAATGAGTCATGGGTTTCCTGAATCAAGATTAAAAGTCGATATTGATAAAATCATACTCGCTGGTTTCGCACAACAGGATTTTTACCGTCAGCTAAAAAACGAGCTAAATGTCACATTTTTGTTAAATGCTAAGTCTTAGCAGCAGCGTCCGCCGCCTTTACCGCTGTAGCGGGCATCCTGACGCTCGCGGAAAAATTCTTCATAGGTCATTGGCGTCTGCTCAGGGTGCGTCAGGCGCATGTGCTGCACGTAGTTGTCGTAGTCGGGTACGCCAATCATCAGCTTCGCGGCCTGACCGAGGTATTTCCCGGCTTTGGCTAGACTATCGAACATGGTACCTCCAGTGGGTTGCCCCTCGCCCCAGCCCTCTCCCCAAAGGGCAGAGGGGAAAAGATAAAAAAATGCGCCCTTCTCCGCTCAGAGCTAAGGTAAAACCCAATTTATCCCCTCTCCCTTTCAGGGAGAGGGTTCGGGTGAGGGTAAAAATCAATGTACGCTCTTCGCCTGCGCCACGATCTGTTCGTAATTCTCAGGCATCGGCTCATACGGCGTTTCGCTCGACGTCGGTTGCTCAGACTTCAGCGCCTTAAGCGCAGTTTTCAGCGAGAACCAGCCGAGCACCACAACCACTACCATAAAGAAGATGGTCAGCCCCGCATCCAGGCGGTTGTTAAACACCAACTGGCTCAACTGCGACTGCGTGTACTGCGCCGGAATATTACCGCTGTCGATCATCGCCTGGAACTTATTGGCGATGGCGAGGAAGCCCACTTTTGCATCCGAGCTGAACGCTTTCTGCCAGCCAGCGGTTAACGTGCACACCAGCAGCCAGGCGGTCGGCATCAGCGCCACCCAGGCATAGCGCTGCTTCTTCATTTTGAACAGCACAACGGCGCACAGCATCAGCGCCATGCCCGCCAGCATCTGGTTGGCGATACCGAACAGCGGCCACAGCGTGTTAATGCCGCCCAGCGGATCGACCACGCCCTGATGCAGGAAGTAACCCCAGGCGAGCACACAAAGCCCGGTGGCAAGCAGGTTGGCCGGCAGCGAATCCGTCCGTTTCAGTCCCGGAGAGATTACGCCCAGCAGATCCTGCAGCATAAAACGTGCCGCACGAGTCCCGGCATCCACCGCCGTCAGGATAAACAGCGCTTCAAACAGGATGGCAAAGTGGTACCAGAACGAGACGTCCATCAGCCCGCCGAGCGCGCCGTGCAGAATATACGCCATGCCAACGGCCAGCGTTGGTGCCCCACCGGCGCGGGAGATGATGCTCTGTTCGCCCACTTCGTTGGCAATGTTGGTCAGCGTTTCCGGAGTGATATGGAAGCCCCACCCGCTCACCACCTGCGCGGCAGAAGCGACAACATCCGCCGTGCCGGCAGGCGCCAATACAGCCATCGGGCTGTTCATCGCGAAGTACACGCCCGGATCGATGATACAGGCTGCCACCAGCGCCATGATCGCTACGAAGGACTCCATCAACATGCCGCCGTAGCCAATGAAGCAGGCCTGATTTTCGTTCGCCAGCATTTTTGGCGTGGTGCCGGAAGCAATCAGCGCGTGGAAGCCGGAAACGGCCCCACAGGCGATGGTGATAAACAGGAACGGGAACAGATCCCCACTCCAGACCGGGCCGGTGCCATCAATGAATTTTGTTAATGATGGCATTTGCAGCGTCGGACGCATGATCAAAATGCCGATAGCCAGCCCGATGATGGTGCCGATTTTCAGGAAGGTGGAGAGGTAATCACGCGGGGCCAGCAGCAGCCACACCGGCAGCACCGAGGCCACAAAACCGTACCCTACCAGCATCCAGGTGAGCTGCACGCCCGTAAAATCAAAGTACGGCGCCCAGGTCGGGCTCTCCGCTACCCAGCCGCCGGAAATAATGGCAAACACAAGCATCACCAGGCCAATCACCGACACTTCGCCGATACGCCCCGGGCGTAAATAGCGAATGTAGACGCCCATAAACAGCGCCAGAGGGATGGTAAAGGCCACGGTGTAAGTCCCCCACGGGCTGTGGGTTAACGCCTTCACCACGATCATTGCCAGCACGGCCAGGATAATCACCATGATCATAAAGCAGGCGACCAGTGCGATAACCCCCGCAGTGTTGCCCATTTCTTCTTTAACTAACTCCCCCAGCGAACGCCCGTTGCGACGCGTGGAGACAAACAACACCATAAAGTCCTGCACGGCGCCCGCCAGCACCACGCCTGCCAGCAGCCAAAGCATGCCCGGCAGGTAGCCCATTTGTGCGGCAAGCACCGGTCCCACCAGCGGCCCCGCCCCGGCGATGGCGGCAAAGTGGTGGCCAAACAGCACTTTTTTATCCGTTGGGACGTAATCAAGGCCGTCATTGTTTCGCACGGCCGGCGTCATGCGCGTGGCATCCACCGTTAGCACGCGTTTAGCGATAAACAAACCGTAGTAACGATAGGCAATCAGGTAGATACAAACTGAGGCAATAACAATCCACAGCGCATTTATCTGTTCACCGCGATTCAGTGCGATGTAGCCGAGGGCGAATGCGCCGATCAAAGCGAGCACGACCCAGACGAGGTGTTTCCCAAATCTATCCATCAATTTTGTCCGTTTTCTAAGTGGATACCGAGAGTTGTTACATTTTGTTTCTAGCCTGGAATAGCGATTCTCACAATCGGAAGGGGGCAAAACACGAGGCATTTACCTCAGTTTGTTAATGAGATCACCTAAATATGTATCGGAACCGTAACAGCGGAAGGTCAATTGTGGAACATCAGGTTAATGAATGATTGATACGGGGAGTAATAACCCGGGCTGATTAATTAGCGGCTTTAATAGATTGCAAAAATGCAATTGATAAAGACATTGATAATTGTTTTCATTTGCAATAGCGTATTTCCGCACTTTCAACTCCAGGCACTTTTGCCGCGTCCTTCCTCGTTTGGGAAAGGAACTTAAGGGACGCAGGCGGTGACACTCAGGATAAATAATGAACAATACATTATCGTACTCCCTCGCCACACTGGTGAGTCTGGGCCTCTACGGCACCGCTTTTTCAGCGGCAGCAGCAGAGGTAACCCCCGCTGAAAACGAAGACACGCTCGTCGTCACCGCAGCCCAGCAAACGCTGCAGGCACCCGGCGTGTCGGTGATTACTTCCGACGAATTAAAGAAGCACCCGGTCGCGCGCGATGTCTCTGAAATCATTCGCACCATGCCGGGAGTTAACCTGACCGGCAACTCCACCAGCGGGCAGCGCGGCAACGGCCGCCAGATCGACATTCGCGGTATGGGGCCAGAAAACACGCTGATCCTGGTTGACGGTAAACCCGTCACCAGCCGCAATTCAGTGCGCCTGGGCTGGCGCGGCGAGCGTGATACCCGCGGCGATGCCTCCTGGGTTCCACCGGAAATGATCGAACGCATTGAGGTCCTGCGCGGCCCGGCAGCAGCCCGCTACGGCAATGGGGCGGCTGGCGGCGTGGTGAACATCATCACCAAACGCAGCAGCAACGAATTCCACGGCAGCTGGAACACCTATTTCAATGCCCCGGAGCACAAAGATGAAGGCGCAACGAAACGCACCAACTTCAGCCTGACCGGGCCGCTCGGTGACGACGTGAGTTTCCGCCTCTACGGCAACCTCGATAAAACGCAGGCGGACGCCTGGGACATCAACCAGGGGCACCAGTCACTGCGCACCGGGTCTTACGCCAACACGCTGCCAGCGGGCCGAGAAGGCGTTATCCATAAAGACCTGAACGGAATGATCCGCTGGGAATTTGCCCCGATGCAGGCGCTGGAGTTTGAAACCGGCTACAGTCGCCAGGGGAATCTCTATTCAGGTGATACACAGAATACGAATACCAGCCAGTTGGTGAAGGACAACTACGGCAAAGAGACCAATCGCCTCTACCGCCAGACCTACGCCGTGACCTGGACCGGCGGCTGGGATAACGGCGTCACCACCAACACTTATGCGCAATACGAACACACCCGTAACTCGCGCATGAATGAGGGCCTGGCTGGCGGCACGGAGGGGATTTTCTCCAACAACCAGTTCTCAGATATCGATCTCAGCGATGTCATGCTGCACAGCGAAGCAAGCATTCCGTTTACCCTGCTGGTGAATCAAAACCTCACCGTCGGTAGCGAATGGAATCAGCAGCGCATGAAAGACGGCACCTCCAACACCCAGTCGTTAAGCGAAGGCGGGCCGATTCCGGGGCTCTCATCCACCGGCCGAAGCCCTTATTCCAAAGCGGAGATCTTCTCTCTGTTTGCCGAAAACAATATGGAGCTAACCAGCAGCACCATGCTGACACCGGGTCTTCGGTTCGATCATCACTCCATCGTGGGGGATAACTGGAGCCCGTCGCTGAATCTGAGCCAGGAATTGGTGGAAGACTTGACGCTGAAGCTCGGTATTGCCCGGGCTTATAAAGCGCCAAGTCTGTATCAGACCAACCCGAACTACATCCTTTACAGCCGCGGTCAGGGCTGTGCGGCCAGCGGCGGGGCGTGTTATCTGATGGGGAATGAGGATCTGAAAGCCGAAACCAGCGTCAACAAAGAAATTGGCCTGGAGTTCAAGCGTGACGGCTATCAGGCCGGGATCACCTGGTTCCGGAACGACTATCGCAACAAAATTGAATCCGGCTATTCACCTATTGCCTCTAACAGCAAGAAAACCGACATCTACCAGTGGGGCAACGTGCCTAAAGCGGTGGTGGAAGGTCTTGAAGGTACGA
The DNA here is from genome assembly GCF_037152415.1 of Cedecea sp. AS113. Lineage (NCBI taxonomy): Bacteria > Pseudomonadati > Pseudomonadota > Gammaproteobacteria > Enterobacterales > Enterobacteriaceae > Cedecea > Cedecea sp. AS113. The sequence continues at coordinate 224,756 of NZ_JBBCMI010000003.1, read as the reverse complement.
TTAATCTGCCGCTGACGGAGACCGTAAGCTGGAATAACAACCTGACTTACATGCTGCAAAGTAAAAATAAGGAAACCGGCGATCGCCTGTCGATCATCCCTGAATACACGCTTAACTCCACGCTTAGCTGGCAGGTTCGCCCGGACATTTCGCTGCAAAGCACCCTGACGTGGTACGGCAAACAGGCACCGAAGAAGTACAACTATAAGGGAGTTCCTGTCGCCGGCAGCGACACCAACGAGGTCAGCCCTTATAGCATCCTTGGCATGAGCGCGACCTGGGACGCGACCAAAAACGTCAGCTTCACAGCCGGGATCGACAACCTGCTGGATAAGCGCCACTGGCGCGCAGGTAACGCCCAGACCACCGGGAATGACACGACCAAATCCTACATGTACGGCGCTGGCGCGGAGACCTACAACGAGCCTGGCCGCACGTACTACATGAGCGTCAATACGCACTTCTAAGCTCGGTTCGGGAGGCTAATAAGCCTCCCAAATTGATCGCCAACGGCCGAAAAACAGAGAAGACAATTTATTGTCTGTTATTAGACCGAAATTTAGATTTTTTTAGGGTTAATAGCCCGACTAAACGCTTCCCTTCTTTATTGCCTTTCCGGTGAAAAAATCGCTTGATGCCCGTTCATAAGAAAATGTTATAGTCGAAAAATCACCCAAAAAAAGACAGACAACATAATTTTCAACAAGGAGTTACCTCTGATGGCTCAAGCATTATCCCTCGAAGGCTTTTTAACCTCAGTACAGTCCCGCGATCCGCACCAGGTAGAATTCGCTCAGGCGGTTCGCGAAGTGATGAGCACGCTGTGGCCGTTTCTGGAAAACAATCCGCAATACCGCCAGCAGGCGCTGCTCGAACGTCTGGTTGAGCCAGAACGCGTGATTCAGTTCCGCGTCGCCTGGGTGGACGACAACAATCAGGTGCAGGTGAACCGGGCCTGGCGCGTGCAGTTCAACTCGGCCATTGGCCCGTTCAAAGGCGGCATGCGCTTCCACCCTTCCGTTAATCTGTCGATCCTCAAATTCCTCGGCTTTGAACAGACCTTTAAAAACGCCCTCACCACGCTACCGATGGGCGGCGGCAAAGGCGGCAGCGACTTTAATCCGAAGGGCAAAAGCGAAGGCGAAATCATGCGCTTTTGCCAGGCGCTGATGCTGGAGCTTTATCGCCACCTTGGCCCGGACACCGACGTCCCGGCGGGGGATATCGGCGTTGGTGGCCGCGAAGTCGGCTACATGGCGGGGATGATGAAAAAGCTCTCCAACAACACCGCCTGCGTGTTTACCGGCAAAGGGCTGTCGTTCGGCGGCAGTCTGATCCGCCCGGAAGCAACCGGCTACGGCCTGATCTACTTCACCGATGCCATGCTGCAGCGCCACGGCCTGGGCTTTGAAGGCCTGCGCGTGGCGGTTTCCGGCTCCGGCAACGTCGCTCAGTATGCGATTGAAAAAGCCATGTCGCTCGGCGCTCGCGTGGTCACGGCGTCTGACTCCAACGGCACCGTGGTAGATGAAGCAGGCTTTAACGCAGAGAAACTGACCCGCCTGTGCGAAATCAAAGCCAGCCGCGATGGCCGCGTCGCCGACTATGCCCGAGAGTTTGGCCTGACTTATCTGGAAGGCCAGCAGCCGTGGAGCGTGCCGGTCGATATCGCTCTGCCTTGTGCTACACAGAACGAGCTGGACGTCGATGCTGCCAAAACGCTTATCGCCAACGGCGTGAAGGCGGTAGCCGAAGGGGCAAATATGCCAACCACGATTGTTGCGACGGATCTGTTTGTGGAAGCTGGCGTGCTGTTCGCGCCGGGTAAAGCGGCAAACGCAGGCGGTGTAGCAACGTCCGGGCTGGAAATGGCGCAGAATGCGGCCCGTCTGAGCTGGAAGGCCGAAAAAGTAGATATTCGCCTGCACCACATCATGCTTGATATTCATCAGGCCTGCGTGGATTACGGTGGCGAAGGAAAACAAACCCAGTACGTTCGCGGCGCGAACATCGCCGGGTTCGTAAAAGTCGCGGACGCTATGCTGGCTCAGGGCGTGCTGTAACTTGCAGGGTGAGGGCCTTCGCCCTCACCTTCTCTGCCTACAAGGTAAGCTTCATCTCGTATTGCCGAATCTTATCCTGGGTAAAGCCGCTGCCTAAAAACACCGGCGAAACGGTTTCGGGCAGGCTGGGAATAGTCACTAATCCAGGGAACTGGCGCTGAAGTAAAGCCAGCAGCTTTTTTGCCTTCCCGGATCGTCGCGCATACGGCTCAACAAACAGCCCTCTGAGCTTCGGTATTTCGCCGGGAACGACCATCGCATAAGCCACTTCATCCAGTACAAAAGCCTTACCGGGCAGCTTATACAGCGTTTCAGCCGCGCAAAGCCACGGCAGCGGCGCATCGTTAGCGGCCATCATTCTATGGGTCATTTGCAGCGGATCGATTTCCAGCAGTTCGCCGTCGGCCTCGCCTTCAGGAACACCTGCAGACTGGAAGCCCACCAGCGTTTGCTGGGGCACAAAGCCCATTCGCTCATAGAGCGCCAGCCCGCCTTCGTTGCCTAAAATCACTTCCAGATAAAATTGCTTATCCCCGCGCTCGCGCGCGGCATCAATAAGCTGCTGAATGAAGATCTTGCCTAAACCCTGCCCGCGCAGTTCCGGGCGAATCGCAAACGCGGCCAGGCGGCAGGTTTGCCCGCGTCGTGTCACCAGCGCCATGGCTTTGGGCTCTCCACGGTAAAGCCAGATAGGGCTGTCGCCTGGGAAAAGATCTTCTGAGGCAAAACGCCAGCCGAACGTTTCCCCTTCCAGACGAAAAGGCACCACGTACTGTTCAAAACAGTGGGTTAATATCTCTGCCAGCTGAAAGCTGTTCCAGTTCAGCGCGGGTTTACTCACAATCTCGTGCCGCATACTCTCTCCCGTTTTAAGCAATTATTATTCTCCGGAAGATAATGTTTAGCACAGCTACGGCATCAGAATGTAGCTTCCTGTGCAGGAGTCGCTGTGTTATTCAACGGCTTAACGCGAAACCACGGCAGGCAAAGCTGAATGAGAGGCCCGATAGCTAACGCATAAAGCACGGTGCCCACGCCAAAACTGCCGCCCATCAGCCAGCCGGAGATCAGTACGGTCACCTCAATGGCGGTACGCACGCTGCGCACCGACCAGCCCGTTCTGGCATGGATCCCGGTCATCAGCCCATCTCGCGGCCCGGCACCAAAACCAGCGCCGATATACATGCCCGTCGCCAGGGCGTTAACCACCAAAGCACCGACCAGCAAAACGGAGCGCGCAAGAAGCGATTCCAGCGGCGGCATTAGCGCCAGCGTGGCATCCGCCGCCAGCCCCAACACAATCACGTTGCTAATGGTGCCAAGGCCTGGACGCTGACGCAGCGGGATCCACAGCAGCAACACCAGCGCCCCCACAATAATCATCACCAGCCCGAGGTTGAGCGAAAAAAGCCTGGCCACGCCGAGGTGGAAAACGTTCCACGGGTCCGCGCCCAGATCGGCACGCACGAACATGGCGGTTGAAATGCCGTAAAAGACCAGGCCGGTATAAAGCTGCAGCAGGCGACGAGCCATCATGACAAAGATCCTCAGTGTGTTTTTATGGCTATACCCTCTCGCAAAATGGACCTAGTATTAAGGTCCAGTTATCAGAAAGTGGACTGCTATGACGCTGCGCAGAATCGGAATTTCATCTTTAACACGCCTGCTGGGCCACTGGCATCAGGCCTCATCCCGCTCGCCTGTCTATCGGCAACTGGCGGACGGGCTACGGCTGCTGATCCTGGATGGCCGCCTACCGCTCGACAGCAGGCTGCCGGGGGAAAGAGAGCTTTCTGGCGCACTGGGCGTGAGCCGCACCACGGTGGCCTCTGCGCTGGCGCAGCTCAGGGAGGAAGGGTATCTGCTGAGCCGCCAGGGCTCAGGCTCCGTCACCATGCTGCCCGAGAGCAGCCCGGCCATTTCCCCCTTACCCGGTAATGCTCCGGTACTGGATCTCTCCACCGCCGCCCTCAGCGCCGGGCCGGAAATTCATCGGGCCTACTCCACCGCCCTCACTTTCCTGCCGGAACATTTGTCCTCAACCGGCTATGACAGCCAGGGATTGCCGGAGCTAAGAGAAGCAATTGCGCGGCATTATGCGTCACGGGGATTACCCACGACGCCTGACCAAATCATGGTGGTCAACGGTGCCGTCAGCGGACTGGGGCTAATACTTAGACTGTTCACCGGCCCGGGCGATCGTGTCGTCGTAGACCATCCCACTTACCCGATGGCGTTGGCGGCGATTCGCGGCGCCTCCTGCCGCCCCGTGCCGGTCAGCCTGCCCGCAATCGGTTGGGATGTTGACGGTTTAGCGGCGACTATCGCCCAGACTTCTCCCCGGCTGGCTTACTTGATTCCAGATTTCCATAACCCAACTGGCCGCTGTATGGATGCGGCCACGCGCCAAAGGGTGAACGAGATAGCCGCCCGCAGCCACACCACGCTGGTTGTGGACGAAACGATGGCCGATCTCTGGTTTGATGCCCCTCCTCCTCCTCCCCTGGCGGCTTTTGGCCCGGAAGAACACACCATCTCGCTCGGCTCCGCCGGGAAAAGTTTCTGGGGCGGGCTGCGCCTCGGCTGGATAAGGGCTTCAGGCAAAACCATCAGTTCGCTGATACAAATCCGCAATACCTTTGATTTAGGGACGCCTCTGCTGGAGCAACTGGCTGCCACGCAGTTGTTTACCGACGCGGCGCAGTTCTTGCCTCAGCGCAGAGAGATGCTGCGCCAACGCTGCGAAACCAGCTTCGCCGCGATGCAAGCGCTGTTCCCGGACTGGCAAACATCGCCCCCGGAAGGCGGCCTGTCGTGGTGGGTGGAACTACCGAAACCGCTGGCCACGATTTTTGCCGCCGCCGCCGAGAGTCAGGGCATTCGGATCGGTGCCGGGCCAAGGTTTGGGGTCGATGGGGCTTTTGAGCGCTTTTTACGCCTTCCCTTCAGCCTTGAACCCGCAGAGATGCAGCTTGCCCTGCAGCGGCTGCAGCCGCTTTGGCATCACCTGGCGGCAACAAGAAATGAAAGTCTGCGGGGAATGGTATTTTAGAAAGCGAAATATTTCCCTCTAAAATAAAAGAGGGAAATATTATTCTGCAAGCACAGCAATAAGGCGATGCAACAAATTAGTTTTGTGAAATTCTGGGAATAGCGAACCCTTTTAGGGTGATGGTGAAATGTTCACCCTCTTTTTTAATACTGGCCCCGGTATCGCACCAGTCTGAAGCAATGCGGAAAAACTCATCGCTGCCAATATTCCAGCCCAGCTTCACTTTTTTCAGGTAACCTGAACGCAATAACTCACAGGCTTGCTGATAGCTGTAGGCGGTACTGTCCGTACCGGCGTTCATTTTTTCTTCTTCAACAGTTTACGCAATGCCTTGATCTCACGATCGTTTAATGGCGTCACGCGGGCCTCAGAAGTATGCTGACTGTCCACATCATCTTCATCGACGCCCACGTCGCTGTCGAGCTCGTCAAAGGCTTTGGACAGAAGTCGTTCCGTTACGCTTGCCAGGGTTTCACTATTCTCTTCCGCATAGTGACGAATCTTCTCTTTTAACTCGATGCTTATTTTTACGTTCAGCGTAGCCGTCGTCATTGCAAATCCTTAGTGCTTAAACAGAGGTTGGTGTTTAATACTATAGAGAATAAATAAGATCCAGCCAGTGAGATAAATTTAATATTTCTGTCATAATTCAAATACCCGGAAAATATATCAGGTTTATTTACAAAGGCGGCAGCCTGCGTTTCACCGGCGTGCTTTTGACGATAGACGTATTGCACTGGGCAAACTCAGCCAGCTCATCAAGAATTTCATCAAGTTGCTCAATAGAGCGGATCACCAGCCGGATGATGAAGCAATCTTCACCGGTGATTTTGTCGCATTCTATACACTCGGGAATCGCCTGAATCATCTTCTCCACTTTATGCAGCATACCCGGTAACGGTTTCATGCGAACCAGTCCCTGCAGGGTGTAACCCAGAGCCGTGAGATTGGCGTTCATGGTGTAGCCGTTAATCACGCCGCGTTCCTCCAGCCGCTTTACTCGTTCTGCCGTGCTCGGTGAAGAGAGACCAATTTTTCCACTAAGCACTTTCAGGGAGATACGCGCATCCGCCGCAAGAATAGTCAGAATATGCCTGTCGATATCATCAGGAAGGTAATCACTCATTTTTATCTCATTTATAAAGGCAAAAGTATCTTATAACCTAATTTTTACACTTCAACGAGTTCGCCGCAGTGCGCAGAATAAAGTTCTTTATTCTGGAGAGACAAAATGATTCGCGAGATAAGAACCGGCAGCCTGCAAATGATTGTGGCGATGCTCATCTCCGGCACCATCGGCGCCCTCGTAGTAATATCTCAGCAGCCTATCGCCAACGTCGTTTTCTGGCGCTGCGTGTTTGCGACTATTACGCTGTTCATATTGGGCCTGATGAGCGGTAACTGGCGCAGCCATCTGACCCGCAGGGTCGTTGCGATATCCGCCCTCGGCGGCGTGGCGCTGGTCGTCAACTGGCTGCTGCTGTTCGCTGCCTATTCACGAACGTCCATTGGGCTTGCCACGGTCCTGTACAATACGCAGCCGCTGATGCTGGTCGGGATGGGCGTTTTTATCCTGAAAGAGAAAGTCAGCCGCAGCAAGTGGCTTTGGCTGGGAGCATCCTTTATCGGCATGCTGCTTGTGCTCTCAAGCGGGCTAAATCATGACGGGAATGGTGGCTGGCTTTTGGGCATCGTGCTGGCGCTGGGCGCCGCGTTCTTTTATGCCCTGACGGCGCTTATCACACGCCAGTTGAGGGGCATTCCTCCACAGCAAATCGCACTCGTTCAGGTGGCCGTCGGCACGCTGCTACTGCTGCCACTGGTAGATTTCCAGTCGCATATGACATTCACGCATTGGGGAATTGTCGCCACGCTGGGCATAGTGCATACCGGCATTATGTACCAGTTGCTGTATGGCGCGATCCAAAAGCTGCCGACGTCAATTACCGCCTCACTCTCGTTTATCTACCCCATTGTGGCGGTGATCGTGGATCGCTTCGTCTTCCATCACAGTCTGAGCCCGATTCAGTTTATCGGTGGCGCGATGATTTTGCTGGCAGCGGCTGGGATCAACTTAGGATGGGGAGAAAAGCGTATGACTAAAACATTGCTGGCTAAGGGGTAGCCAGAATTGGGTGGGGGCCCTGCCAGCTACATCCCGGCACACACGTCGCCTGCTGCGGCTGCTTCCTTCCGGACCTGACCGAGTTCACAAGTTAGTGTTGCGGGAGAACCAACAGGGCCCCCATTGAGAGCGTTGTTATCCAACGCGCTGGCGCATTATCCACATCCCCCCCGCGAATTGCAAGCCAGCGGCGGTCAGGTGTTGGTTTATTGCGCATCAACGGTTTAACTTGGTGCTTTCTCCGTCGCCGATTATCCTTAAAAGCGATTTTGCCAGGAGTTCTCTATGGATAAGCACGATTCCTTTCCACAGCGCGTTTACCAAATTGTTGCCGCCATTCCCGAAGGTTGCGTGACCACCTACGGCGAAATTGCCGCGCTTGCCGGGTCGCCCCGGGCTGCCCGCCAGGTGGGTGGCGTACTCAAGCGTCTGCCCGAAGGCAGCCGTTTACCGTGGCATCGGGTGGTGAACCGGCAGGGTGTGATTTCACTGACAGGACCCGATCTCCAGCGTCAGCGCCAGGCGCTGCTTTCTGAAGGAGTGATGGTGTCAGGCGACGGTCATATTGATATGCTGCGTTACCGCTGGAAATATTAAAACGCCCCCAATTTGGGGGCGTTTCGCTTTAGTAAGTTGTTGGCGCAGGCACCGCTGAAGATGGCGTGACCTGAGTCGGCGAGGTGGATGGCACGGTTGTTGCCGCCCCACCGCCTTGCTGAACTGGAATCGCCGTATTTTGTACCGGCACCAGCGTCAGGTCGGCCTTCGTCCCGCCCTGGTTGATCACCGGCTGGAAGGTATCGGTGATAAACATCAGCTTACCGTCCACGGTGATGGCGGCACTCAGCAGGATACGCGCGTTCGGCTGAATGTCAGCCGGGTTGAACGGGATCACAAAGCTGAAAGGCGCCTGTTTACCTTCGGTACGCGTGACTTTCTGAGCAATGACTTTCGAAGGGGCATCGGCCAGTGAAGCGTCAGAGACAGTCACCGTCAGCACGGCATCTGGCGGCAGAGCAACCCGCTGACGGATCCATGCCGTACCGGAGACGTTAGGCATTGCGATGTTAGATTGCTGGGCAGATGCGGCCCCAGCGGATGCACTCGGCGCAGGAGTAGGCACATCAGCACTCTTGTGTGCGCAACCTGCAACAGCAACCGCGATAGCCAAAGCACTTAACATAGGCACAAGTTTCATTGATTTTTTCTCCTTATTATCAATGTCGCGCCGGGGACTAACCCCGTTGAAAAACGCGCTTAACGGCTTAAGTGTGGCACAGATCACTGAATTCTGCTGAAAACCAGGAATGTTCCCAGCGGCAGTGCATCAAATACGCTGTTTACGGGCATGTTATAATCGAGAAAATTTGCCGCATTCCCTTTTATTGAGGACATTTTATGAGTCAGGCGCTCAGCAATTTATTGGCGTTACTTAACCTGGAAAAAATTGAAGAGGGATTGTTCCGTGGCCAAAGCGAGGATTTAGGCCTGCGTCAGGTGTTTGGTGGGCAAGTGGTCGGCCAGGCGCTTTACGCAGCTAAAGAAACCGTACCGGAAGAGCGCCTTGTTCACTCTTTCCACAGCTATTTTTTACGCCCGGGCGACAGCCAAAAGCCCATTGTTTATGACGTAGAAACCCTGCGCGACGGCAACAGTTTTAGCGCCCGCCGCGTTGCTGCGGTGCAGAACGGCAAGCCGATTTTCTATATGACCGCGTCATTCCAGGCCCCTGAATCTGGCTATGAGCACCAGAAAGAGATGCCCCCAGCGCCAAAACCGGATAGCCTGCCGTCCGAAACGGACATCGCCCGCTCTCTGGAAAAATTCCTCCCGCCGCATGCGAAAGAGAAGTTTCTTAGCGAAAAGCCGCTGGAAATTCGCCCGGCCGTATTCCACAACCCGCTGAAAGGCCATGTCGATCAACCTTCCCGCCAGGTCTGGATCCGCGCGAACGGCAACATGCCGCAGGATCTGCGCGTGCATCAGTATCTGCTCGGCTACGCCTCCGACTTCAATTTCTTGCCGGTCGCCCTACAGCCGCATGGCGTAGGTTTCCTGGAACCGGGGATGCAGGTCGCGACTATCGATCACTCAATGTGGTTCCATCGTCCGTTCGACATGAACGAATGGCTGCTGTATAGCGTGGAAAGCACCTCCGCGTCGAGCGCTCGCGGCTTTGTCCGTGGAGAGTTTTATACGCAGGATGGCGTGCTGGTCGCGTCGACGGTTCAGGAAGGCGTCATGCGCCATCGCGGGTAGTTAACGCTGAAATAAAAAAACCACCTGCATAACAGGTGGCATTTAGAGAGAAGTAAAACCTCGTCCAACCGGGCGAGGTTTTGATAACGAATCAGTTGTTGTACGCGTTTTCGCCGTGGCTGTTAACATCCAGGCCTTCGCGTTCCTGCTCTTCTGGAACACGCAGACCTACGGTCAGGTCAGCAATCTTGAACGCGATGAACGCCACCACGCCGGACCAGACAATGGTAATTGCCACGCTTTCAAGCTGAACCAGAAGCTGATGCCCCATAGTCACGCCTTCTGCATAACCCACGCCGCCCAGAGAAGTTGCCGCAAAGATACCGGTCATGATGCACCCGATGATGCCGCAGACGCCGTGCACGCCGAACACATCACATGGGTCATCCACGTTCAGCCATTTTTTCAGCGTCGTCACGCCCCACAGACCGGCCAGACCAACAACCAGACCAATCAGCAGTGCACCGCCCACGCCAACGTAGCCACACGCCGGGGTAATACCCACCAGACCCGCGATAGCACCGGAACAGGCACCCAGCAGAGAAGGTTTACCGCGCAGCGCCCACTCGCCAAAGACCCAGGAGAGAATCGCCGCCGCAGTGGCGACAACGGTGTTCACGAACGCCAGCGCAGCGATTTCGTTGGCCGCACTTGCAGAACCGGCGTTGAAACCGAACCAGCCGAAGTAGAGGATTGCGGTGCCGATAAACACCATTGGCAGGTTGTGCGGCTTGAACGCTTCTTTGCCGAAGCCAACACGTTTACCCACCAGGTAAGCACCTACTAAGCCAGCAACAGCGGCGTTAATGTGCACGACTGTACCGCCCGCGAAGTCCAGCGCGCCGTGCGTAGCCAGAATACCGCCGCCCCAGACCATGTGCGCAATTGGCACATAAGAGAGCGTCAGCCAGACGGCAGCAAAAATTACCACTGCAGAGAAGCGCACGCGTTCGGAGAGAGACCCTACCACCAGTCCAACGGTAATACAGGCGAAAGAGCCCTGGAACGCCACATGAATATACTGATAGAAAGTGCCCATCAGCGCTTTCAACTGGATATTTTTCAGCATCACCCAGTCAAAGCTGCCGAAGAAGTTATTGCCGGTGCCAAACGCCAGGCTATAGCCATACACGACCCACAGCACGCAAACCAGGGCGAAGGTGACGGAGATTTGCGTCAGCATCGACAGCACGTTTTTAGAGCGAATCAGACCGCCGTAAAACAGCGCAAGGCCAGGGATGGTCATAAACAGCACCAGCGCGGTGCATATCATCATAAAGGCGTTGTCGGCTTTGTCCGCGACCGCAGGCGCGTCCGCAGCGAAGGCGAGCGTTGGCAGTAATGCCAGGGTGCCTAAACCAAGGAGTGCAGCTAATTTTTTCATTTTTCCCATCCCAATCAAGGCTTGCCAGCAGTTACAGAGCGGCTTCGTCGGCTTCGCCGGTACGAATACGAATAACGCGTTGCAGTTCTGCAACGAAGATTTTCCCATCACCGATTTTGCCGGTGTAGGCGGCTTTGCTGATCACGTCGATGACTTCATCGAGCTGGTCGTCAGCAATAGCAACATCGATTTTTACTTTAGGCAGAAAGTTGACGCTGTACTCGGCGCCACGGTAAAGCTCCGCATGGCCTTTCTGGCGGCCGAAACCTTTCACTTCGGTCACGGTAAGCCCCTGAATACCGATTGAAGAGAGCGCTTCACGCACGTCTTCAAGCTTGAACGGTTTGATTACCACGGTTACCAGCTTCATAAATTCTCTCCACTCAGAATTAGGTCGTTACCTGCACCTAGAGAGCAAAGCAAAGCCCATGCCAGGAATAAAAAAACAGGATTATTCAGCGCGTTTTCAGGCTTCAGGCGGGTTACCGGAAAGCCAGATGAAGGCGTCGGATCGGGCGGGATTAGTCTGAAAAGAAAAAACGCACCACTGCGGTGCAGGATGCGTTTTTGTTTTGCACCAACGCGGAGAAGCGAAGGTTTTTATGCGTCGCGTTGCATAGTTGTGGTGCATCAGGCCGTGAGCGATTCTTCCTGCGCGGCGGCGGCCAGTTCCTCACCGGCTAACTGAAGCTGATACATCTGCCAGTAGCGGCCCTGCTGTGCCAGAAGTTCACTGTGCGTACCGCGCTCCACGGCCTGCCCGCGATGCAGCACCAGAATCGTGTCGGCATCGGTGATGGTAGACAAACGGTGGGCAATCACCACCAGGGTTGTGTGCTGACGAACTACCGCCAGCGCCCGCTGAATAGCCTGCTCGGTGCCGGAGTCGATATTCGCCGTGGCTTCGTCGAGGATCAGGATCTGCGGGGCTTCAACCAGCACGCGCGCCAGAGCAAGCAGCTGCTTCTGGCCAACGGAGAGATTGTTCCCCTGCTCGCCCAGGCGGGTATGGATACCTTCCGGCAGCGCTCGCGCCAGTTCGGCCAACTGAACCGTCTCCAGCGCCTGCCAGACCCTCTCTTCGCTGATGTCCCGCCCCAGGGTTACGTTGGCAAAGAACGAATCGGCCATCACCACCGGATCCTGCTGCACCATCGCCACGCCGCGGCGCAGCGTTTCATGGCTGAGGGAGTCCAGCGGCCGGCCATCGAGGCGTATTTCGCCTTTCGTTAACGGGTAATAGCCCATCAGCAGGTTGGCCAGGGTGCTTTTTCCGCTGCCGGTATGCCCGACCAGGGCAATAAAGCTCCGCGAAGGCACTTCCAGATTAATGTCCTGCAGCACCAGGCGATCGCCACGGTAGGCAAATGAGACGTTGTCGACGCTGATCGCGCCGCTGGCGAGGGGCCGGTTGTCATTGCCGTAATCCTGACGTTTGCCGTCCATCAGCTCAAACACGCGTTCCCCGGCCACCACCGCCTGTTGCAGAATGGATTGCTGGGTGGTCAGCTCAATAAGCGGTTCGTTCAGGCGGCCAAGGTAGTTAATAAAGGCATATAGCACGCCAACTTCGATGGTACCGCGCGAGGTGAAGCCGAACAGCATCAGCAGGCCACACAGAATCATCGCCGAAAACAGGCTAAGCAGCGGCCGCAGAAGCCAGCCATCAAGCCGCAGGGTTTGCATCCGCGCCAGGTAGTGAGAGCGGCTTGCCTGCCCCATGCGTTCGCCGAAGCGGGCCTGCTGGCGGAACTGCTGAATCACGCTCATGCCGTTGATGACTTCATTAAACCCGTCGTTGATGTCCGCCAGATAGCTGCGTACCCGGCGCACAATCGGCGTGCTGTAGCGCTGGTAGATAAACATCACGGCGATAACCGCTGGGAAGATGGTGATCGCCACCAGCGCCATGCGCCAGTCGAGCGTGAACATCGCCACCAGCATAGCGCCGATCAGTGCCGCGCTGCGCAGCACCGTTGCCACAACGGTAACATACAGGTCCCGGATCACTTCGGTGTCGTTTGTTACGCGCGAGATCAATTGCCCTACCGGCTGCGTGTCAAACGCACTTAGCGGCTGGCGCAGCGCAGCGTCCATGACATCGGTACGCAGTTTTTGCACCACACCTACCGCCGCGCGGTTAAACAGCAGCGCCTGAAGGTAGTGCAGCCCGGCAGCGCTAATCGACAACAGGATATAAGCCACCGCCAGTCCGGCCGCCAGGCCAAGCGGCATCTGGTTTTTCGCCACCAGGTTATCAATAAAATAGCTCACCAGCACCGGGCCACAAACCTCAGCGGCAGCCGCAACCCAGAGCATCAGCATCGCCCCACCCAGCGGTTTGCGCCACGGCGATCCGTAAGCCAGCAGGCGTTTAATGGTAGGCCACTGTTGTTTACGACTCATTGGCGCTCTCCCTGACATCTTCCTGCTCCGGGGCTTCGTCCAGCGCGGCCTCCAGCTGTTGATAGCGGTACATATCCCGATACCAGCCCGGCTGAGACGCGAGCGCATCATGGCTGCCACGCTGGGCGATATGCCCGTGCTGCATCACCAGGATCTCGCTAGCTTCCGTTAATGCAGACAGGCGGTGGGCGCTGATAATGACCGTGCGGTGTTCACCCCACTCGCGCAGGTTGTGCAGAATTTGGTGCTCGGTGCGGCCATCTACTGCGGAAAGCGCGTCATCCAGAATCAGGATTTCGGCATCAAGCAGCAGCGCCCTGGCAATAGAGATACGCTGTTTTTGCCCACCCGAAAGCATGACCCCACGCTCACCCACTTCGGTATCGTACCCTTGCGGCAAGCGCAGGATATCTTCATGAACGCTGGCCAGGCGAGCGACACGCTCAATGTCCTCCTGGGTGGCACCCGGTTTACCCAGCGCAATGTTGCTGGCCACGGTGTCAGAGAACAGGAACGGCGTCTGGTTCACGATAGCCAGACGGCTTCTCCAGCCGTCAATTTTCAGCGCCGTGAGCGGAATATCGTGGTAGCGAATATCGCCCTCTTCCACGTCGAAATGACGCTGGATCAGCGCGAGAATCGTGCTTTTACCGGACCCCGTTGGCCCGCACAGGCCAAGCATTTCACCCGGTTTAAGGGTGAAGTTGACGTTTTGCAGCGTCGGCTGAGCAGTCTGCGGGTAGTGGAACTGGCGAATCGAAGCCACCAGTTCAGCCCGCCCTTCCGGCAGCGTTTTATCGCCGTCGACCACGCCCGGCTCTTCTTCCAGCATCGCGCGGATGCGGCTGTAGGCCGCACTTCCTCGTTCGACAATATTGAACATCCAGGCCAGCGCCAGCATCGGCCATATCATCAGGCCGAGGTACATCACAAAGCTGGTGAGCTGCCCCAGGGTAAGCGAGCCCTCGATAACCATCCAGCTTCCGCCGCCGATGGCTAAAAGGTTTGCGGCCCCAATCGCCATATAAATGGTGGGGTCAAAGCGGGCATCAATGCGCGCGACGCGCATGTTTTTCGCCCCGGCATCCTGAGCTTCTGCGGCAAACAGCGCCGACTGCCTGTCTTCAAGGCCGAACGCCTTGATCATGCGGATGCTGGTCATGCTTTCCTGAGTACGATCGTTTAAGGCTGAGAATGCCGCCTGCGCCACTTTGAAGCGATCGTGCAAACGCGCGCCGTCACGTTTAATCACCACGGCCATAATCGGCATCGGCAGAAGCGCCAGCAATGTGAGCTCCCAGCTGATTTGGGTGGACATGACTATCAGCACCGCCAACCCCATGACCAGCGAGTCCACCAGCGTTAGCACCCCTTCCCCCGCGGCGAATACCACGCGATCGACATCGTTAGTCGCGCGCGCCATGAGGTCACCGGTACGGTGACGGAGATAAAATTCAGGGTGGTGGCGGCTTAGCTGGCGGTAATAGTTTTCCCGCAACTCAACCGCAAGCTGGTAAGACGCCCCGAACAGCAGGACGCGCCAGACGTAGCGCACCAGATAAACTACCACAGCAATAAGCAGCATCAGGCCAATCCACATCAGCACCTGCTGAGAGGAGAGACTCTGCTGCACCACGCCATCCACAATCACGCCCACCACTTTTGGCGGCACGAGCTGCAAAATAGCGATGATAATAAGCAATGCCACCGCGCCGAGGTAGCGTCGCCACTCGCGGGTGAAGTACCAGCTTAATTGAGCAAATAATCGCACGAAGTTTAGATCCTGAAATGCTGCCTGCCGGCCAGGGCAAAAGAGTGGAGGCTACTGTTCCGCACATTGCGGAATCAGGAAGTTAGAGGTAATGCTGTGGTGTATTTTATCTGTTCCATGGCAAAACTCGAAGTGACATCGCTTAATCCCGGGATGCCGTTCACCAGCCGCTTATAAAAGTCGTCGTACCGCTTCATGTCGGCGACCTGAACCCGAATCAGATAGTCATATTCGCCGGCCATGCGCCAGAACCCCAATACTTCGGGCATGGCTTCCACCACCGAGACAAATCTGCAGTACCACTCGCTGCTGTGCTGCTGGGTTTTAATCAGCACAAAGGCCGTCAGGCCCAGGCCGAGTTTTTCCGGGTCCAGCAGCGCCACTTTGCCGCGAATATAGCCTTCGTCTTCCAGACGTTTTAAGCGTTTCCAGCACGGGGTGGTGGTCAGATTAACGGCATCCGCCAGCGCCTGCAAAGACAGGGTACAGTCCTGCTGCAGCATCGCAAGCAGCTTTTGGTCAATTTTATCTATCATGAGACCACCGGAGAGAAATATTTTCTCTAATGGAAGCGCTAAACAGGCAAAATGGCAACTTTTTTATCCTGACTTTGGATTACGCTAAGCACAAATTGATAAATGAGAATTTTCCATGACCAGTACCTGGGTGACCAACGCCATCAGCGAGATCAACGCCGACTATCAACGCTCTGCGGATACGCATCTGATCCGCCTGGCTTTGCCCGCTTTTCCGGGTATTCAGCTGTATCTGAAGGATGAGAGCACTCACCCGACCGGCAGCCTGAAGCACCGCCTCGCGCGCTCCCTGTTCCTGTACGGGCTGTGTAACGGCTGGATTAAAGAAGGCACCACGATTATCGAAGCCTCCTCTGGCTCAACGGCGGTGTCAGAAGCCTATTTTGCTCGTCTGCTTGGCCTGCCGTTTATTGCCGTAATGCCCGCCAGCACCGCAAAACGCAAAATTGAACAGATCGAATTCTACGGCGGCCGCTGCCACTTTGTAGACAGCGCCTGCGAAATTTACGCCGCTTCGGAAATGCTTGCCCGCGAGCTGAACGGCCATTATATGGACCAGTTCACCTACGCTGAGCGGGCAACCGACTGGCGCGGGAACAACAATATCGCCGACAGTATTTTCCGCCAGATGACCCTTGAGCCGAATCCGGTACCGGATTACATCGTGATGAGCGCGGGGACCGGCGGCACCTCAGCCACCATTGGTCGTTATCTTCGCTTCCAGGGCCACGACACAAAGCTGGTCGTCGTCGATCCGCAGAACTCAGTATTTCTTGATTACTGGCAGCAGCGCGACTGTGGCCTGAAAAGCGCAGTGGGCAGCAAAATCGAAGGGATTGGTCGCCCGCGCTGCGAGCCTTCGTTTATTCCCGATGTGATTGACGAGATGATGCGCGTGCCGGACGCCGCCAGCGTCGCCACCATGCAATGGCTTGAATCCCAGCTTGGCCGCAAAGTGGGGGCCTCAACCGGCACCAATATGTGGGGCGTATTGCAGCTTGCCGCGAGAATGCGTGAGGAAGGCCGGAGTGGTTCTATCGTGACGCTGCTTTGCGACAGCGGCGAACGCTACCTTGAGTCCTACTACAATTCAGCCTGGGTCAACGATCATATCGGCGATCTCTCACCGTTTAAGGCTGAGATTGGCTGTCTGATTAAATAAAAAACCGGGCGAAATGCCCGGCGCTGTAAGGTCTCAATATTCGGGGGAATAGGTGAGATGTGGAGTGTCCAGCCAGTGCGTCAAATAGTGCGAGACCGCCTGGTTACGGCAGTGGCCGATAACCGGCAGATGGGGTAAATCCGCTTTTAGCTGCGGCATGGCGTTGCCCATAATCAGGCCGTGCCCAACCGCCGAGAGCATTTCGCGGTCGTTCATCGCATCGCCAAATGCCATGCAATCTTGCAGAGTCAAACCTAAGTGGGCGCTCAGTACATCAAGCGCTGCGCCCTTGTTGCTGCCCACCGGCAGCACTTCCAGGCAGTCCATTGCCGAGAAGCAAAGAAAGGCGCGATCGCCCAGCGCTTCATTGAGCTGAATGCGCAGGCGGCACAGATCGTCATGATCGCCGCAGAAGCAGATCTTGGTGACCTCGTGAGCCGGTAAACGACGAAGATCGACGATATGTGGCCGGAAACCGCTGTATACGTGTGCATGAAGCATCTCCGGGATTTCATGGCTGGTTAGCCAACCTGAATCGTTAAAGGCATGCATGCTCGCTTCGGTATCCCAGTGGCCGTGCAGCACCGTCTCTACCGCCCACGGCGAGAGATCGTTGCGATGCATTAGCTCACCTTCCATGCTGTGAATGCGCGTGCCGTTGCCGGTGATCAGGAAAGCGTCGAGATCGATCTTGCCGAGAATATGGCGCATCTCCAGCTCGTGGCGGCCGGTTGCAAAAGCCAGGGTTATCTGGCGCTCTTCACGCAGGCGCTTCAGCGTATTCAGGGTTGCTTCCCCAAGGTGATGGTCGGGCAGCAGCAGCGTGCCGTCCATATCAAATGCAGCCAGACGAGCCATGGTTACTCCAGAAGTGATCGTGACAGGCAAAAGTATCCTCTGGAATATACGGAACTAATAGTGAATACTTGGGAAAAAATGTTCCGGGTTTATTATGCGACTTCTGAATCGGCTCAATCAATTCCAGCGTTTATGGCAGCCTTCCGGCGGGGAACCGCAGCAGGTGACCGTTGCCGAGCTGGCCGAGCGCTGTTTTTGTAGCGATCGCCACGTCAGGACGCTGCTTAATCAGCTTGAAGAGGCGGGCTGGCTGCGCTGGCGTGCACAGTCTGGCCGCGGTAAACGCGGTGACCTGACCTTTCTGGTTTCGCCGGAAAACGTGCGTTCCGGCATGATGGAGCAGGTTCTGGATAAGGGCCAGCATCAGAATGCGCTGGAGCTGGCTCAGCTTGCGCCGGAACAGCTTCGCCAGTTATTACAGCCGTTCCTCGGCGGCCAGTGGCAAAATGACGTCCCCACGCTGCGTATTCCTTATTATCGCCCTCTCGATCCCGTTGCCCCTGGTTTTCTGCCGGGTAGAGCCGAGCAGCACCTCGCCGGGCAGGTGTTTTCCGGCCTCACGCGCTTTACCCGTGAAAGCCCGGAGCCCCAGCCTGACCTCGCCCACCACTGGCAAATATCAAACAATGGCCTGTGCTGGGACTTTTTTATTCGCTCAACCCTGCACTGGCACAATGGCGAACCCGTAGAAACCCATCAGCTTCAACAGCGGCTGATGATGTTGCTCGAGCTGCCCGCCCTGCGGCGGCTGTTTATCAGCGTCAAGCGTATTGAGATCCCTCACGCGCAGTGCCTGCGCTTTATTTTGCATCGGCCGGACTATTGGCTCGCGCATCGCCTGGCGAGCTACTGCAGCCGCCTGGCCCATCCGCAGGATACACAACTGGGCTGCGGCCCATTCCGCATTGTCAGCTTCAAGCCGAACCTGGTGCGGCTGGAAAGCTTTGAAAGTTATCATCTGAAACACCCGCTGCTGAAAGCCATCGAATACTGGATCACCCCGCAGCTCTTCGAAACCACGCTCGGCACAAGCTGCCTGCATCCGGTGCAAATCGCCATCGGCCAGCAGGATGAGCTGGAGAACCTGCGCCCGGTCAGTAATAGCATCAGCCTGGGCTTTTGCTATTTAGGCATCAGGCCACAGGGAAGGCTCAGCGCAGAGCAGGCCAGAACAATCATGCAGATTGTCCGGGAGCCAGAGATGATAGGCTCGCTGCCGCTTAACAGTGAGCTGATCACGCCCAATAGGGAGATGATCCCTGGCTGGCAGATTCCCGGCTGGGATGCGCACACAGCCGTCACGTTACCGAAAAAACTGACCCTGGTTTACCATTTGCCGGTCGAGCTTCATGCGATGGCTCTTCAGCTCAGGCACTATCTGGCAGAGCGCGGCTGCGAACTGACGGTCATTTTTCACGACGCTAAAACCTGGGCTGGCTGCGAAGATTTAGCCCAGGCCGATATCGTGATGGGCGACAGGCTGATTGGCGAAGCGCCGGAATACACCCTGGAGCAATGGCTGCGCAGCGATGTATTGTGGCCCAATTTATTGAGCGCCGGCCATTATGCCCATCTGCAGGCCACGCTGGATGCCGTGCAGGCTTCCCCTCCTTCTTATGAACGCAATGAAGGGCTGAAAGACGTTTTTCATGGCCTGATGCGGGATGCCGTGGTCACACCGCTGTTTAATTATCGCTACCAGATAAGCGCCCCACCCGGCGTGAACGGCATTGAACTGAATGCCTGGGGCTGGTTTGATTTTTGCGAAGCCTGGCTCCCGCCGCCGGGAATGACGTGAAGAAGCTGGCTCACGCCCTGGCGGGACGTTACCATAGCCTTTTCCAGACACCCTAATGAACGACAGGATAGAGAATGAAACGTACAGTCGTGGTTTTCAGCGGCGGACAGGACTCCACCACTTGCCTGATTCAGGCCTTACAGCAATACGATGAAGTCCACTGTGTGACCTTTGATTATGGTCAGCGCCATCGGGCAGAAATTGACGTGGCCCAAAAGCTCTCGCTGAAACTTGGCGCCCGTGCGCATAAAGTCCTGGACGTTACCCTGCTGAACGAACTGGCGGTGAGCAGCCTGACGCGAGACAGCATTCCGGTGCCGGGTTATAACCCGGAGGACAAAGGCATCCCAAGCACTTTCGTCCCAGGCCGCAATATCCTGTTCCTGACCCTGGCGGCGATTTACGCTTATCAGGTTGAAGCGGAATCCGTGATAACCGGCGTCTGCGAAACGGACTTCTCTGGCTACCCGGACTGCCGCGACGAGTTTGTCAAAGCACTTAACCATGCGGTAAGCCTCGGGATGGCAAGAGATATCCGGTTTGAAACGCCGCTGATGTGGCTGGACAAAGCGGAAACCTGGGCGCTGGCCGATTACTGGCAGAGCCTGGAAACGGTCCGCCAGGAGACGCTGACCTGCTACAACGGCATCCAGGGCGACGGCTGTGGCGAATGCGCCGCCTGTAATCTGCGAGCTAAGGGCCTGAACCACTATCTGGCCAATAAACCCGCAGTCATGGCCGCAATGAAGCAAAAAACAGGCCTCAAATAAAACATAACGGCGTGGTCACAAACCTCTGTCGATAGAAGAAATACCGGACAGTTTGTAAAAAGACCGGAAAATCAATTCATTGATTTTCGGCTGATAATAACAAAGAGGGAAAACCAGGCTTTTCCCTCTTTGTCGGCCATTTTAGGCACTCATCATCTGTTCTAGTTTCTCACGCAGTTCACCTTCCAGCGGAACGGCCTTTTGCGTCTTTAAATCAATGCAGACGAAGGTCAGCAGCGCGTCGGCCACGGCTTCGCCTTCAGGATCCAGCGTCACCACCTGGCTCAACACACCGCTTTTACCGTTAATCTGCTGGAGTTTGCTGTCAATGCGCAGCAGATCCCCAAGTACCGCCGGACGGCGGTAGCTAATATTGATGTTCACCACGATAAAAGCGATGTTGTGTTCCGTCATCCACTGGAAGCCAGTCGTTTTTTCCAGCCCTTCCCAGCGGGCCTCCTCGAGGAACTCAAGATAACGGGCGTTGTTAACGTGTTGATAGACGTCCATGTGGTATCCACGAACTTTGATATGTGTCTGCATAGCGCGAAGCCCTTGTTCTGTTCTTGTTGTCATCAGGTGAAGGTAAGCGAGGCCATACCCCGACAACTGGTATGACCTCTAACTCAGCGTAGCAAACTTTTCTCTTCAGGTGGAAGCCTGAGCACGTAAACTCAAAGTTTTATGCGAGCCAGATTACGTTCTACCAGCGATGCGCCAATGCCCGGGACCTCCTGCAGCTGATCTAGCGTTTTAAACGGGCCGAACTCGTCACGGTAGCTGACGATGGCCTGCGCCTTTTTCAATCCCACGCCATTCATTTTCTGGGCAAGTTCTTCCGCCGGGGCGCTATTGATACTCACCAGCCCCTCCCCTTGCTCTGCCGTTTTGGCGGAGGCGGTCTTAGGCTGCGTCGCTGCCGAGCTGACCGAGGCCGAACCGGCTTTTTCTGCGGCAGCATGTGCCGGGGCGCAGCCAAGTAAACCGGCCAGAACGAGGGAAAGTGAAAATGCTTTAATGCCTGATGTCATGCTGTGTCCTCCATGTATGTTGACAGCCCGGTCACCATAGCGAGGATAAAAATCAGGAACAAACGCCGGATTTAAAATGTGGAAAAGGCCGCGAAAGCGGCCTTCAGGTATTACACTGCGTTGCAAAAATTTGCGAGGATTACTGCTGTTGGTCGATGCTATCGCCCAGTTTGATCTTCGCTTCTTTGCGCAGGTTGGACATCAGCGCTTCGAAAGCAATCTGGGCATTGTTCTGGGTGATCCCCTGCACCATCGCTTTTTTCTGCTCGTCCGGCATAGAGCCTGCTTTCACTTCATCCAGAGACAGCAGCACAACGTTGCCCTGCATATCATTGGCGACGCCATAGCTCGGCTTGTCTTTCGCCGGCAGAGGCAGCCCAAAGGCGGCCTGGCTGATCGGATCCTGCCCGGTACGGCTCAGGGTTTTCGCTTCGCCGAAGCTCAGGCCCGCTGCTTTCAGTTCGTCACTGCCTTTGCCCAGTTTCAGCGCGTTCAGCAGTTTGTCAGCATCCAGCTTCGCCTGCTGCTCCGCTTTCTGCTGCTTCACGGCGGCAATCACCTGGTCACGCACTTCGGTGAGTGGTTTAACCGCTTCAGCTTTGTGCTCGGAAACACGCAGGACGAAAGCGCGATCGCCATCGACGGTGATAATGTCTGAGTTGCTGCCCGGCGAACCGTTTTCACCCACCAGACCACCGCTGAAGATAGCGTCGGCAACCGGTTTGAAGTTCAGCTCTTCCGGCAGGTTGTCGTGGCCGAACCAGCCAGTTTCAACCGCTTTAACCCCGGCGACTTTCTCAGCGCTTGCCAGAGATTCGTTGTCGTTGCTCGCGGCATCGCTCACTTTCTGCTGCAGCGCATAGTAAGCATCAACGGCTTTTTCCTGCTTCACTTTAGCCACGATGCCATCGCGAACTTCCGCCAGCGGCTTCACAACGGCAGGCTGGATGTCATCCAGGCGAACGATCAGGAAACCAACGGAAGATTTAACGACGCTGGACAGCTGACCTTTTTCTTTCAGGCCGGCATTTTTCAGTTCGTCAGGCGTGGTAGAGGCTTCCAGCCAGCCCATATCACCGCCGTTGCGGGCAGAGATGATGTCAGCAGACTTAGCCTTCGCCAGTGCAGCAAAATCGCCGCCCTTGTTCAGCTCGTCGAGAATCGCTTTCGCTTCATCTTCGGTTTTAGTCTGAATCACGCTGTAGCGGTTACGCTGCGGCTGGGTGAATTCGTCTTTGTGCTGGTCGTAGTAAGCCTGAACGTCCGCATCACTGGCCTCTTCCTGCATGGAAGCCGCGTCCAGCTTGATGTAGCTAACCTTAAACTGTTCAGGGGTGATGTAGCGGTTTTTGTTCTGCTCGTAGTTGGCGTTGATTTCCTGCTCGGAAGCGCCTTGCTTCGCGGCCAGCACTTTCACGTCGATTGTGGCTTCACGCACGACGCGCTGCTGGGAGACCAATGCCGCCAGCTCGTCGGTTTCGCCGGTGAGCATAAAGTCGGTGCCGACCACGGCTTTGATCAGCTGGTCGGTGGTGAGCTGATTGCGCAGCGCCTGTGCATATTGGTCGGCAGTTAATCCCATATTGCCGATGATGGCGTTATAGCGAGCGTTATCGAACTTACCGTTAGTCTGGAAGGCAGGCTGGCTGAAGATAGCCATTTTTACCTGCTCGTCGCTGATACCGAGGCCCAGATGTTTGGCGTACTGGTCAAGCAGCGATTCATCAATCAGCTGGTTGAGAACCTGCTGGCGCATTTGCTTCATGTAGCCTTCGTTACCGGCAAGAACGGAGAACTGGTCGCCCAGCTGCTGCTGCTGACGATTACGTTCGTTCGCTACGGCATTTTCGAACTGGCCACGGCCAATCTCCTGGCCATTTACTTTTGCGGCATAATTATTGTTACCGCCAGTCAGGTAGCTACCCACGCCAGTCAGAACGAATGACAAGATAATCAAACCCAGAATGATCTTGAGCACGACATGGTTAGCCGCCGCTCGTAAATTGTCCATCATGGTGTAACAACACTCCGCTGTAGTATGACTTGGTAAACCTGCGCAGGCGCTAAGCTGGCATCCTTAATGACTCAAGCTGCCCTGTGCTGCGCGCAAGGGCGTATTGTGACAAGAAACCCGCTGCAAATCATCAACACCTGCGTAAAATTCGGCTTCAGGCAATAAAAAAGGCACATCAAATGATGCGCCCCTGCGATACCTGACACCATCTACCCCAGTCAGTCGGGGCCAATAAATCAGTTAACAGCGTCTTTCAGCGCTTTACCAGCACGGAAGCCTGGTACTTTTGCTGCGGCGATGGTGATTTCTTTACCGGTTTGAGGGTTGCGGCCAGTACGGGCAGCACGCTCTTTAACAGCAAAGGTACCAAAACCTACCAGTGCTACGTCTTCCCCGGACTGCAGAGATTCAGTAACAGAAGCAATAACAGCATCTAATGCACGTCCAGCCGCGGCTTTAGAAATATCAGCACCTGCGGCAATTTTGTCTATCAGTTGAGATTTATTCACTCTTCTCTTCCTCTCTTTATAATTTATATCGCACCTGATATCCCTCAGGCGCGACCGCGCAGCAGTTATAACAGGCTCGTCATGCCCTTACAACAGGAGTTGTGGACGATAAGCTCAGCCAGCAACTAAATTAGCGACACAAAAAAAAGCTGGCAAGTGACAATTCACTTACCAGCCCTAATTTTATTGACTGTATTTGCGTCAGGTCACTATTTTGCGGTGACCACCTGCATGCCGGAAGGCTCATTCTGCAGCGCGAGGGCCAGAACTTCCTCAATACGCTTCACAGGATGAATCGTCAGGTCTGCAATCACGTTGTCCGGAATTTCTTCCAGATCGCGCTTGTTGTCGTCCGGGATCAGCACGGTTTTGATGCCGCCACGATGCGCTGCCAGCAGTTTCTCTTTCAGGCCACCAATCGGCAATACCTGGCCACGCAGGGTAATTTCACCGGTCATTGCCACATCGGCACGAACCGGGTTCCCTGTCAGGCAGGACACCAGCGCGGTACACATTGCGATACCGGCGCTTGGGCCGTCTTTTGGCGTTGCCCCTTCCGGCACGTGAACGTGAATATCACGTTTTTCGTAGAAGTCACCGTTGATACCCAGTTTTTCAGCACGAGCACGGACAACGGTCAGCGCCGCCTGGATAGACTCCTGCATAACTTCACCGAGGGAGCCGGTATAAGTCAGCTTGCCTTTACCCGGTACGCAGGCGGTTTCGATGGTCAGCAAATCGCCGCCCACTTCCGTCCACGCCAGCCCGGTCACCTGGCCTACGCGGTTTTCGCTGTCGGCACGGCCGTAATCAAAGCGTTGCACCCCAAGGTAATCCTTCAGGTTGTCGCCGTTGATTTCGATGTGCTTGAGCGATTTATCCAGCAGCAGCTGTTTCACCGCTTTACGGCACAGTTTGGAGATTTCACGCTCCAGACTACGGACGCCCGCTTCACGAGTGTAGTAGCGAATGATGCCCACAATGGCGCTGTCATCCACTTTCAGCTCGCCTTTTTTCAGGGCGTTGCGCTCAATTTGCTTCGGCAGCAGGTGCTGTTTGGCAATGTTCAGCTTTTCGTCTTCGGTATAGCCAGACAGGCGAATCACTTCCATACGATCCAGCAGCGGCGCCGGAATGTTCATGGAGTTAGAGGTCGCCACAAACATCACGTCGCTGAGATCGTAGTCCACTTCCAGGTAATGATCGTTAAACGTCACGTTCTGTTCTGGATCAAGGACTTCCAGCAGCGCAGAAGCAGGATCGCCGCGCATGTCGGAAGACATCTTGTCGATTTCATCCAGCAGGAACAGCGGGTTTTTGACGCCGACTTTGGCCATCTTCTGAATCAGTTTACCCGGCATAGAGCCGATGTAGGTCCGGCGGTGACCACGGATTTCCGCTTCGTCACGCACCCCGCCCAGCGCCATACGCACGTATTTACGACCCGTGGCTTTAGCGATGGACTGGCCCAGAGAGGTTTTACCTACCCCCGGCGGCCCAACCAGGCAAAGAATTGGCCCTTTCAGCTTGTTGACACGGCTTTGGACTGCGAGGTATTCCAGAATGCGATCTTTCACACGTTCCAGACCGTAATGGTCGGTATCGAGGATTTCCTGCGCCTGACGCAGATCTTTTTTGACCTTGCTGCGGGCGTTCCACGGAACCTGAACCATCCAGTCGATGTAGCCGCGCACCACGGTAGCTTCCGCAGACATTGGCGACATCATTTTCAGCTTCTGCAGCTCGGCTTCGGTTTTCTCGCGCGCTTCTTTCGGCATTTTTGCCGCGTCAATTTTGCGCTTCAGCGCTTCATTTTCATCAGGCGCATCGTCCATTTCGCCCAGTTCTTTCTGAATCGCCTTCATTTGCTCATTCAGATAGTACTCGCGCTGGCTTTTTTCCATCTGCTTTTTAACGCGGTTGCGAATGCGTTTCTCCACCTGCAGCAGATCGATTTCCGACTCCATCATCGCCATCAGGTATTCCAGACGCTCGTTGATATCGGACATCTCAAGCACAGATTGCTTGTCCGACAGCTTAAGCGGCATATGGGCGGCAATGGTATCGGCCAGACGTGCAGGATCGTCGATGCTGTTCAGCGACGTCAGCACTTCTGGTGGAATTTTTTTGTTCAGCTTGATGTAGCCTTCAAACTGATTAATTGCGGTGCGAACCAGCACTTCCTGCTCGCGCTCTTCAATCGCCGGCGAGTTCAGGTACTCCGCCTGCGCAGAGAAGTGGTCGCCGTTGTCAGACAGCGTGGTGATACGCGCGCGCTGAAGCCCTTCTACCAGTACTTTTACTGTACCGTCGGGCAGTTTCAGCATCTGCAGAATTGAAGCAACGGTACCTACAGTGAACAGGTCGTTAACACCTGGCTCATCCGTCGAAGCCTCTTTCTGCGCCACCAGCATGATTTTCTTATCATGGTCCATTGCAGCTTCCAGGCAGCGAATGGATTTTTCACGCCCGACAAACAGTGGAATAACCATGTGCGGATAAACCACCACATCGCGCAGCGGCAATACGGGGATTTCAATGCGTTCAGAACGCTCAGGATTCATAGAGCTCTCTCTTAGTTTAGTGTCCGCCAGGTGATTTGGTGAACGCTTCCGCTCCACCAACAAGTAAATCAGTATATGGGGCTGTTTCCCGGACATTCAACTGTGGGAATGCAGGAAAAATAAATGGGGGATAAAATCCCCCATTTTCTTATTAACTGACTGGTTATTCTGGCGAATTATTCACCGGATGCCTGCTGTGCTTCCGGCTTACCATAAATTAATAGCGGCTTGGACTGGCCAGCGATGACGGACTCGTCAATCACCACTTTTTCCACGTCGTCCAGAGATGGCAGATCGTACATGGTGTCCAGCAGCGCGCCTTCCACGATGGAACGCAAGCCACGAGCACCGGTTTTACGGATCATCGCTTTCTTCGCAATCGCGTCGAGCGCTTCATCACGGAATTCCAGCTCTACGCCTTCCAGGTTGAACAATGCCTGATACTGTTTGGTAAGCGCATTTTTCGGCTCTTTCAGGATCTGGATCAGCGCGTCTTCGCTCAGTTCGCTTAAGGTTGCGACCACCGGCAGACGACCGATAAACTCAGGGATCAAACCAAATTTGATCAGATCTTCCGGTTCTACCTGGCCAAGCAGCTGGCCTTCGCTGGCTTTCTCAGACTTCGCTTTTACCGTTGCGCCAAAGCCGATACCAGAACCCGTTTCCACGCGGTTGGCGATCACTTTATCCAGGCCTGCAAATGCGCCGCCGCAGATAAACAGAATCTTGGAGGTATCAACCTGCAGGAATTCCTGCTGCGGATGCTTACGGCCACCCTGAGGTGGAACGGCAGCCACGGTGCCTTCAATCAGCTTCAGCAGCGCCTGCTGTACACCTTCACCGGACACGTCACGGGTGATGGACGGGTTATCAGATTTGCGGGAGATTTTATCGATCTCATCGATATACACGATGCCGCGCTGGGCTTTCTGTACGTCGTAGTCGCATTTCTGCAGCAGCTTCTGAATGATGTTTTCAACGTCTTCGCCCACGTAACCTGCTTCGGTCAGCGTGGTTGCATCGGCCATAGTAAATGGCACATCCAGCAGGCGAGCCAGCGTTTCTGCCAGCAGCGTTTTACCGCTACCTGTCGGGCCGATCAGCAGGATGTTGCTTTTACCCAGCTCAACGCCGTTGGACGTGTCGCTGTTGCGCAGACGTTTGTAGTGGTTGTAAACCGCAACCGCCAGCACTTTCTTCGCCTGCTCCTGGCCGATAACATAATCGTCAAGATGGTGGCGAATTTCGTGCGGCGTTGGCAACGCACTGCGTTCACGGTGCGGCGCAACTTCTTTAATCTCTTCGCGAATGATGTCGTTACATAAATCGACACACTCATCGCAGATATACACTGACGGCCCGGCAATCAGCTTGCGCACTTCATGCTGGCTTTTGCCGCAAAAAGAGCAGTACAGCAGTTTGCCTGAACCGTCTTTGCGCTTATCTGTCATCAGTAAAACCTCTTCTCTGTTTCTGTGTGCTACCACCGGTAGCACAAGTGCCACTCTACGGCGCAGCCGATAGTGAAGCGTTAAGTCAGGCCGCGACGTTGACTATAGTATAGCGGCCTAAAGCTTCGGGCATTAGTTACGGTGAGTCAGGATCGAATCAACTAAACCGTACTCTACCGCTTCGCTTGCGGAGAGGAAACGATCGCGCTCGGTGTCTTTCTCGATTTGTTCAAGCGATTTGCCCGTATGTTCCGCCATCAGCTCGTTCATACGTGCTTTCACTTTCAGGATCTCTTTAGCGTGGATTTCGATATCCGTCGCCTGGCCCTGATAGCCGCCCAGCGGCTGGTGAATCATGACGCGGGAGTTCGGCAGGCAGAAACGCTTACCTTTTGCCCCAGCGGTCAGCAGGAATGCGCCCATCGAGCAAGCCTGGCCCATACAAATGGTGCTGACGTCAGGCTTAATAAACTTCATGGTGTCGTAAATCGACATCCCGGCCGTAATTACGCCACCCGGAGAGTTGATGTAAAGATAGATATCTTTTTCCGGGTTTTCTGCTTCCAGAAACAGCATCTGCGCCACAATCAGGTTAGCCATATGATCTTCTACCTGACCGGTCAGGAAGATGACGCGCTCCTTAAGCAGACGAGAATAGATATCGTATGAACGTTCGCCGCGGGATGTTTGTTCAACAACCATCGGCACCAGGGCCATATGGGGTGCTAATTGATCTCGTTCGCCACTGTATGACATGTCCGTCTCCTGGAGTAATTAAGCCTACTGTACTGATTCTACTTGAGACGCAGGATATTGACTATGTTCCTTGCGCCGATTCTGGACGGAGTCAGTCAGGGATTGTTAATGGAACCTCACCCGAATAATGGGGATGATTTGCCCTGTTTCAAGCATAACAACCTTTTGTTGTTACGCTAACCCTGAAATGGGGTTTTATTGATGGCTTATCGTGTGATTTAGCAATAAAAAAGCCCGCCACCAAAAGGTGACGGGCCCGATGCTGCGTTTTTTGGCTAATCAGCCAAAAAGCACTTACGCCTGCTGGTTCATCAGCTCGCTGAAAGTGGTCGCTTTTTCGGACACTTTCGCTTTAGCCAGAACGGCTTCAACAGCCTGCTCTTCCAGCGCAACGTTGCGCATGTTGTCCATCAGCTCTTTGTTTTTACCGTAGAACTCGATGACTTCAGTCGGATCTTCGTAGGCAGAAGCCATTTCTTCGATCAGACCTTTAACACGCTCTTCGTCAGCTTTCAGCTCGTGGGTACGAATCACTTCGCCCAGCAGCAGACCAACAACAACGCGACGTTTAGCCTGCTCTTCGAACAGTTCACGTGGCAGTTCCAGAGCCTGTTTCTCGTTGCCACCGAAACGCTGTGCAGCCTGGCGACGCAGAACGTCGATTTCGCCGTCGATCAGCGCAGCTGGCACGTCGATGTTGTTAGCGTTAACCAGACCGTCGATTGCCTGAGACTTGATGCGGTTACGCACGGCGCCTTTCAGTTCGCGATCCATGTTTTTACGCACTTCGGTACGCAGGCCAGCCACGGAACCATCTTCAACGCCGAAACGCTTGATGAACTCTTCGGTGAATTCTGGCAGCTCGCGCGCTTCAACTTTCTTCAGCACGATGTCGAACTTCGCCGCTTTCCCTTTCAGGTTTTCAGCGTGATATTCTTCCGGGAAGGTTACTTCGATAGTGAACTCTTCGCCCGCTTTGTGGCCAACGATGCCGTCTTCGAAGCCAGGGATCATACGACCCTGACCCATTGCCAGCACGAAGTCAGAGGCTTTGCCGCCTTCGAACACTTCGCCGTCAACGGAACCGGTGAAATCGATGGTAACGCGATCTTCTGCAGTCGCTGCAGCGTCGCTGTCTTTCCAGGTCGCCTGCTGCTTGCGCAGGGTGTCCAGCATCGCATCA
The DNA here is from genome assembly GCF_037152415.1 of Cedecea sp. AS113. Lineage (NCBI taxonomy): Bacteria > Pseudomonadati > Pseudomonadota > Gammaproteobacteria > Enterobacterales > Enterobacteriaceae > Cedecea > Cedecea sp. AS113. The sequence goes on along the minus strand of NZ_JBBCMI010000003.1, from coordinate 195,064 downwards.
ACGTCTTCGTCGGTCACATCAACAACCGGTTTTTCAACTTCGATGGCTTCCAGACCCTGCAGCTCAACTTCTGGGTACACTTCAAACTCTACCGCGTAGGTGAAGTCTTCGCCCAGTTTGTATTCGCCCGGCACATAGTTAGGTGCGCCAGCCGGATTGATCTTCTCTTTGATGATCGCATCAATAAAGTTGCGGCTCATAAGCTCGCCCAGCACGTCCTGACGAACGGAAGCACCGTAGCGCTGCTCAACGACGGTCATCGGCACTTTGCCTTTACGGAAGCCATCGATACGTACTTTTTTAGCTACGTTGACCAGCTCGCTTTTTACAGCGGTTTCGATGCTGTCTGCAGCGATAGTAATCGTGAGACGGCGGCCAAGGCCCTGAGTGGTTTCAACTGAAACTTGCATCTTGTTACCTCAAAAAATCACAGTGCTCGGTCAACTCTGGAAGCCCTGGTGGCTTCACAGAACCAGGATGTTCTCTGAATCAGAAACACATTCCCTGTCGTCAGAATCATCCCGAAGACATTCAAAAAATAAGACGCAGCATTATAGCGGCATCACAGGGGTGAGTCGAGAACGGCAATAGCGCTCGGCTGCGGCCTTTTTCACACTTCTTTGTCATTTATTCTTCTTTGCCCGCTCCCTTAAAGAGGCAGGCAAAACAAAACGGCCCGCAGGCCGTTTTGGGAAACGCAGTATACATACCGCAACATAACGGAAAAGTTCCCTTAGTTGCAAACGCTTAGCGGTTAATCAGGCAATGCTGCCCGCGCCACGGCAGTTCGGGGAGGCAAACACCGTGTCCTGCAGCCCTTCCCACTCTTTGACGGTGTAAGTATGCAGCGCCAGCGCGTGTACCGGGCCTGCCAGTTCCTCACTTAATGTGCCATAAATCATGCGATGGCGGTTTAAAAAGCGTTCGCCGGTAAAACGATCGCTAACCAGCACCACCTTAAAATGGCTTTCGGAGCCCGCCGGGACATTGTGACGATAGCTTTCATCCACGACTTCCAGGTACGCGGGGGTAAAGGCGGCTTTTAACTTCTCTTCTATCTGCTCGCGTATCAGCATGAACTTTCTCCTCGACAACGTAGAGATGCCACTCATCCCTTTAAATGTTAGCCGCTTTTAGCCAGATTTTGCTTTGAACACAACAAAAATTTAACTTTCGCGGGCCTTTCTTCACCCGGTTATCAGAACGTTCATAGGGTTAAGGCACTAAACCGAATGAAAAGTGTCAGAAGGTTTTGCTGAAGCCCGGAAAAATGGCAACGCGATGAAATTCCGTGCGTTAAGCACTTCCCCTGCACGACCGCAGTGTTATGATGGCGTGATTTTTTATCAGCCTGCCCTTTGAGTACATTGAGAAAGCGAACATGTTAAAAAAATTACTTTTCCCGCTGGTTGCCATGTTTATGCTGGCCAGCTGCGCAACACCGCCAACCACCATTGAAGTGTCACCAAAGATCACCCTGCCACAGCAGGATCCAAGCCTGATGGGCGTGACGCTAAGCATCAACGGTGCCGATCAGCGTACCAGCCAGGCGCTGGCGAAGGTGACCCGCGACAATCAGCTAGTCACGCTAACGCCATCCCGCGATCTGCGCTTCCTGCTGCAGGAAGTGCTGGAGAAACAGATGACCGCCCGCGGTTATATGATTGGGCCAAACAGCCCGGTTGATCTGCAGATCATCGTTAACCAGCTGTATGCAGACGTTTCCCAGGGTAACGTGCGCTACAACATCGCCACTAAAGCGGATATCTCCATCATTGCTACCGCGAAGAACGGTAACAAGATGACCAAGAACTACCGCTCCAGCTATAACGTTGAAGGCGCGTTCCAGGCTACCAATAAAAATATCGCTGACGCGGTTAACTCCGTGCTGACCGATACCATTGCGGATATGGCTCAGGACACCAGCGTTCACGACTTCGTTAAGCAGAACGCTCGTTAATTTTTACCCCGTTGGCCTGCTCACGCGGGCCAACAACAGAGTTTGTACAATTCCCCTATGTCCAATCATTATCTGCGCATCTTTCAGCAGCCAAAATCAGCCATTTTACTGATTCTGGGCTTTGCGTCCGGCCTGCCTCTAGCCCTGACTTCAGGTACGCTTCAGGCCTGGATGACCGTCGAAAACATCGACCTGAAAACCATCGGTTTCTTCTCGCTTGTGGGCCAGGCCTACGTCTTTAAGTTTCTTTGGTCGCCGGTAATGGACCGCTATACCCCGCCGCTGCTCGGGCGTCGTCGTGGCTGGCTGTTAATCACGCAAATTCTGTTGTTGGTGGCAATCGCCGCCATGGGGTTCCTTGAACCCTCCTCGCAGCTGCGCTGGATGGCTGCCCTGGCGGTGATCATCGCCTTCTGTTCTGCCTCCCAGGATATCGTCTTTGATGCCTGGAAAACTGACGTTCTGTCTGCCGAGGAACGCGGGACCGGTGCCGCCATCAGCGTGCTGGGCTACCGCCTGGCAATGCTGGTTTCCGGCGGTCTCGCGCTCTGGCTGGCGGACCGCTATTTAGGCTGGCAGGCCACCTACTGGCTGATGGCAGCCCTGCTTGTGCCCTGTATTATCGCCACGCTTTTGGCGCCAGAGCCTACAGATGCCGTCCCCGTCCCTAAAAGCCTGGAGCGCGCCGTCGTTGAACCGCTGCGTGACTTCTTTGGCCGCAACAATGCCTGGCTGATTTTGCTGCTGATTGTGCTTTATAAGCTGGGCGATGCCTTCGCCATGAGCCTGACCACCACGTTCCTGATCCGTGGCGTTGGCTTTGATGCCGGTGAAGTCGGCGTGGTGAATAAAACGCTGGGGCTGTGCGCCACCATTTTCGGCGCGCTGCTTGGCGGAATGCTGATGCAAAAGCTGACGCTGTTCCGCGCCTTGCTGATCTTCGGCATTTTGCAGGGCGTGTCCAACGCCGGTTACTGGCTGCTGTCGGTAACGGATAAAGACATGATTACCATGGCAAGCGCGGTGTTCTTCGAGAACCTCTGCGGCGGCATGGGCACTGCAGCCTTCGTGGCGCTGCTGATGACGCTGTGCAACAAGTCATTCTCAGCCACCCAGTTTGCGCTGCTTTCCGCGCTTTCCGCCGTGGGCCGCGTGTATGTCGGCCCGATTGCCGGCTGGTTCGTGGAAGCCCACGGCTGGCCGACGTTCTACCTGTTCTCTGTCGTCGCCGCAGTACCGGGGATCCTATTATTACTGGTCTGTAAGCGCACGATGGAGTTCACCCAGCAAAACGAAACCTTCATGACGCGCAGTGAATTTGCTCCGGCTTACCGCCTGGCGCTGCGTATTCTGGGCTTTGGCTGCCTGCTGCTGGCGGCGTGGCTGCTGGTTATTATCAGCAATGCGCTGGGGCTAACCGAATGGGCATTTGGTTTACAGCTGCTGGAATGGGGCGCTTTGTTCGCCATCGGCGGGATTCTGTTTGGCGGCCTGCTGGACTTCCTCGCCCTGCGCAAAACGTCACTTATCTGATAAGAATAAAAAAACCGGGCGGATAAACGCCCGGTCTGAGAAAGCCGGCAAGGTCACCCTGCCGGCTTTTTTATCGCCTTAAGCCAGCGCGTGTGCTGCCGCGTTTTGCCCGGCAAGTGTACCAAAGATGATGATATCGGCGACGGCGTTGCCGCCGATGCGGTTTGCACCGTGAATGCCGCCCACCACTTCACCCGCGGCCCAGACGCCCTGAATCACCTGATGCTGTTCGGTTACCACTTCTGCGCTGGTGTTAATGGTGACACCGCCCATCGTGTGGTGAACCCCCGGCGCAATGCGGATCGCGTAGTATGGCCCAGTGTCCAGTGGGAAACGCATCCCGGTGGTACGCCCAAAGTCTTCGTCCTTTTTCTGCTTCACAAAGCCGTTGTAGCGATCCAGCGTTTGCTGCAGCGCGTGCGCATCCATATTCAGCTTCACCGCCAGCTCTTCCGCCGTTGGCGCGCTGATCACAAACCCACGGGCAATATATTCATCCGCCGCTTTGTTGTTCTGGCGTACCTGCTCATCAAACAGGATCCAGGCACTTTTCTCCGGCAGAGCGATAATCTCTGCGGAAACCTTGTCACGGGTTTCCAGCTCATTGAAGAAGCGCTGCCCTTCCTGACTGACCAGAATAGCCCCGCCGCCGCGAATGGACTCGGAGATCAGATAAGAAGTCGTTTGCTCCACGGTCGGGTGGATCTGGATCTGATCCATGTCCACCGTACCGGCGCCGATCTTCTCCAGCAGGGCAATACCGCTCCCGGTCGCACCTTTATGGTTGGTGGTCACAAAACCTTTCAGCTCAGGGCGGTAGTGAACAACCATTTTACGGTTGGCGCTGAAGCCACCGGTAGCCACAACCACGCTTTTCGCCAGCAGAATATGGTGTTCGTTATATTCGTTCGCGACCTTAACCCCGGTTACCACGCCGTTTTCATGCAGAATCTCTTCCACGGTGGTATCCAGCAGTACGTCAATGCTGCGCTGGTTGACGTTGTTGACCAGGCCGCTTATCAGGAAGCCACCAACGGCCGAGCGGTCTGCCGGGCGGTGTGTACGGTCAATACTCATCCCGCCGGTGATGGTAATGTCGTTCAGGACGATATCCAGGCTTGCCAGCCAGTCAATGGCGCCTGGCGCGCGCTCGACGAACTCTTTCAACAGCTCGGTATTGTTTCTGAATTTACCGCCTTTCAGCGTCTCATCGTAGAACAGCTCTTTGCTGTCTTTGATGCCCTTCATCGCCTGGAAGCGCGTTTCCGCGGCGTTCATGCCCACGGAGGCTTTGATGGTGTTGCCGCCGATGGTTGGCATCTTCTCGATGATCACCACGCGGGCACCGGCGTCGGAAGCACGAATAGCCGCCGCCAGGCCTGCACCGCCGCTGCCGATCACCGCCACATCGTAGCTTTGAGGTGCATCCGGGTTGCCGCCTTCTTCAATCACATGTTCTTTGCTGGAGGTGGTCATCGCGCGGGAGACCGCTTTCTTCAGGGCCTCACTTTGTGCCGTTGCTCCGGTCACCGCATCCACATACGGGCTGTTGGCCACCAGCATACGCGAGCGCAAAATTTCGAAACTTGGGGTGAAATCGACATCCACCGAATCGTCCTGCACCAGAGTAATGTCGGTGATACGGTCAGTGTCGAGCGTGACGCTGATTTTGAGCTTGAGCGCTTCGGCCTCCACTTTTTCCTGGAAGACCCCGGCTTTGTATTTGCGGCCAGTGGTGCTGGTGTCGCGGATCATGGCATCGACCAGCGAGAAGCGCCACAGCGGCTCAGGGATCAGCAGCTCTTCACGCTTGGTGCTGTCAATGAACAGATCCAGCGTTTCATTTTTTAGAATGCGATCGGCCCAGTCCGGGTAGGCAATACAGGCTTTCCCGACGGCAATCAGGTCGTACCCGAGGCCCAGCGCTTCTTCGGCATCAGTGCGGTTAACGACCCCACCCACCCCGATAACCGGCACTTTCGCCAGCGTTTCAGACCGCATCGCCAGATACTTGTTGATCAACATGGTCGGATCTTTGGTATCGACGATCGACGCACGCTTGAAGTAGCCCACGGAGAAGTGCACGTAATCAACGCCCCTTTCCGCCAGCTTTTCCAGCAGGTACATGGTGTCATCGAAGCGGATGCCTGGCACCTCAATCTCTTCCGGCGAGAAACGGTAGCCGATAATAAAGGAAGCATCGGCGAAGCGGCTGGCCATTTTGTGGGTGATTTCGAGCACTTCCAGCGGGAACCTGGCGCGATTGTCGCGGCTGCCGCCCCACTTATCGTCACGCTGGTTAGAGTTTGGCGAATAGAACTGCTGAATCAGGTAAGTGTTTGCGCCGTGGATCTCCACGCCGTCGAATCCGGCTTTGATTGCACGGTTCACGGCATCGCCAAACTTGGTGATCATCACATCCACTTCTTCGGCAGTCAGGGCTTCTGGCGTGGTGGCCCCTTCACGCGGCGCGGCAATGGCGCTCGGCGCGACGGGCTTCTTGCCGCCAATCAGCTCCGGCTCAACCATTCGGCCGCCGTGATAAATCTGCAGAATGGCTTTAGAGCCGCGGGATTTAATCGCGCTGGCAATTCGCGCCAGGCCAGGAATTTTGTTGTCACTGTCGATAGCCAGAGCACCGGGGAAAGCGGGGCCTTTAGGATCGATAAAGCAGCATTCGACGATAACGGTGCCGATGGTGCCCGCGCGTTCGCGGTAATACTCAACCAAATCGCTGGGCACGCTGCCGTCGTAAAAACCGGTACAGGTGGTCATCGGCGCCATGATCAGGCGGTTTTTCAGCACCGCGCCGTTGGGCAAGGTGAGTGGCTTCAGGATCGGAGTTTTGGAGTTCATTCTTTATCATTCCAGCAGGTGAGGTCGACATTGTCCGGCACTCAATGAATAGCCCCGGCAGGCAACACAATTATCAGGGAGTAACGTAATTTGAATTAGAGAACAGAAACGGCAATTTTGCGGAATATATTTTTCGAATGTTAGTCAACGCCTTAAAAAAAGCAAATACAAATAATAACCATAAATAACAAAAGGTTTTATATCACTTTGCTTCTACTGAATAGTCGATGGCAATCAGCGAAGCGGCTTATTTACATCAGGTTACGATTTGATCTTTAACCACTTAAAGACTATGGATATAAATGAAGCGGATTTTTTAGTTAAATAAAATCGTTGGCTTTTTGCTATACAGAAACCAAAATCAAATACCTGACACGGCCAGCAGGAGCGTAAAAGAAGGGATAATCTCCCATTGTTTCAGTATGATGAAGGATTCGAGAAACAATCGCTTATCACTCAATAAATATGAGGTTAAATGGAGGCAGGGAGCAGGTGCGATGGGCGGTCAGATTTGCACCGGTTAAAAAAACTATCATGAATGTATAAAATTCTGCCTATAAAAGATGAGGTGGAAATAAAAGTCGGGAAACAGGTTTTGCAGGGAATATTAATCGAATTCATCATGATAACTTTAAGGCACAGGCTATGACTAACACCTCACCAATAAGCGCGACAGCGAAAGCATCGCCCCCGAACGCGGGGAATAAAAAGCGCTTGATATTGCTATTTTTACCTATCCTTATCAGCATCATTATATTACTGCTTCCGGTTCCGGCCGGATTAGAGCCCTACGCATGGCACTTCTTCGCCATCTTCGTCGGGGTGATTGTCGGGCTTATCTTCGAACCCTTACCAGGCGCAGTTATCGGGCTGACAGGCATCGTGGTTATCGCGCTGTTCAGCCAGTGGCTATTGTTTAGCCCGGCCGAGCTGGCAGACCCTAAATTTAAGCTGGCGAGCCAGTCCTTCCAGTGGGCGGTCAGCGGCTTTAGCAACTCCACCGTTTGGCTGATCTTCGGCGCCTTTATGTTTGCCGCCGGCTACGACAAAACGCAGTTTGGCCGCCGTCTGGCGCTGATCCTGGTGAAATACCTGGGCCGACGCAGCCTGACGCTGGGTTACGCGATCACCTTCGCCGACCTGCTTCTCGCCCCGTTCACTCCGTCTAACACCGCGCGCAGTGGGGGCACGATTTACCCGATTATTGCTAACCTGCCGCCGCTGTATGGCTCTCTGCCCAATGACCCAAGCTCGCGCAGAATTGGCTCTTACCTGATGTGGGTGGCGATCAGCGCCGCCTGTATCACCAGCTCGATGTTCCTCTCCGCGCTGGCACCGAACCTGCTGGCACTGGCGCTGGTGAAAAGCATCATCGGCTTTGAGATCTCCTGGGGCATGTGGTTCCTGGCCTTCCTGCCGCTGGGCGTGCTGCTGATCCTCACCATGCCGCTGCTGGCTTACTGGTTCTATCCGCCGGAAGTGAAGGTGAATGACGAAGTGCCGAAATGGGCTGCCGCAGAGCTGGAAAAACTGGGCAAACTGTCGCGCAACGAAATCCTGCTGCTGCTGTTTGTCTGCAGCGCCCTGCTGATGTGGATTTTTGCCGCCGCATGGATTGAGCCTGCCATGGCCGCTCTGCTGGTTATTATCCTGATGCTGTGGACCGGCGTGCTGAACTGGAACGACATTATCAGCAATAAACCGGCCTGGAATACCTTTGCCTGGTTTGCCACCCTGGTGGCGCTGGCCGATGGCCTCGCTCGCGTGGGCTTTATTGCCTGGCTGGGTAAAGAAGGTGCCGCGCTGCTGCACGGCTTCGACCCGCAGGTGTCGGCGGTGATGCTGCTGGTGGCGTTCTACCTGCTGCACTATCTATTTGCCAGCACCACGGCGCACACCACCGCCCTGCTGCCGGCCACGCTGACCATCGCCGCATCCATTCCGGGTATCAATATGCCTGTCTTCTGCCTGATGATGGTGACCTCGCTCGGCGTGATGGGGATCATCACCCCTTACGGCACCGGTCCAAGCCCGATTTACTACGGCAGCGGCTACCTGCCAACCAAAGATTACTGGCGAATGGGTACCATCTTTGGCGCTATCTTCCTCTGTTCGCTGATGCTTATCAGCTACCCGTGGATGGTGCTGATGTTCTGATGCACAACGTTTGATGCAAAAGCCCCCGGCATAAACCGGGGGCTTTTTTATTTTATGAAGTAAACCATTTCGATGGTGATGCCATAAAGCATAGGCAGCAATATCATGCCCAATAGATTCACCAGGGGAGGAAGTTGACGGATAAATAAAACCGGGAACATCAGGACAACAACCACAATCCTGACAGGTAAGTTACGCCAATCTCCACGTCTTTGCCAAAGCGCCCATCCCACCGGGATAACAAGGAAGAGCAGGATAACCAGCGCCCGCATCGTTATGACATCTTTTCCCTGCCATGCGCTCGCTCCACGCCATGCGCTATAAAATGCCATCTCAAGAAGCAGCCACGATGCCAGCCAGAAAACAGTATGGACGCATTTGCTTGCCGCTCCTCCGGATTTAAATCGGCGTTCAAGAAACGGATATCCCCAGAGAAAAGTCGCCACTACGGCCAGCATGACGCCTGACTGAAACGCGGCTTTCGGTGACTCATGGCCCGTTAGCCAGGCCGTATACCCCCAGAAAACTACGGCAATGATGGCTCCCCAGCTTAGCGCCAGGGTTGGTTTTTGCAGCACCTCAAGGAGTGAAGGATTAAGGCGCTCCAACAATGCGGGCGACTGCTGGCGTAATTCCCCCACCTGCTTCGCCAGCTGCGACAGCAGATCGGGAACCAGCCTTACCCACCCTGGAATCGCCATCCCTTTTTCCGTCAGCAGCCGCCATTTCAACTGAGCATAACGATTGCCTCCATATTGCCTGGCCAGATACTGCCAGTAGTTCTCCCGGTTAGTTATCGCAATCTGCTGTTCGAGGGCATGTACCAGCCAGTCAGGAAGTTGAGATGAGCGGTAGCTGTCAATCTGCCAGTCCATCACCGCAGAGACTTCATTTAAAAGGCTGCGGTTAAGCCACTTCTGCTCGCTTAGTGCTTCGGCGAGCATCAGGCTAAACACGTGTCGGGCTTCAAGTGCATCGGGGATTTCATTATCAAGGTAACGATGCAGCGTCCCCAATCCTTCAAGTTCATCCCTGATTAACAGAGTCGAAACTGACTGCGCCTGTTCCCAGAGTTCATTTTTGCTCCAGAGTGTTTGTGGCTGAGAGGTCTGCTCCTGCATCAGTTCCCGAACATAATCCATCATCGGCGTAGGTTCAGGTTTACCCGGGAAATGCTCATCTTCGTCGTTCAGAACAACCGTCGAACTGGCATAGCGTTTGGCGCTATCAAACGCCTCGCGCAACGCCTGAAACCCCTTCGGGTCTTTGTCCGGTCGCCGTAGCTTTAGCTCCCGGGCATAAGCCCGACGAATTTCGCTTTCATCTCTTGTAGGCTCAATGCCCAGCACATCCCATATCGTCGCCATCTTTACAGTCCGTCGTTAAGCTGGTCTAACACCCGACGCAGGTCGTCCCGCGCGGCAGCAATAACACGCAGATCCTGGCGGTCCAGCGCCTGTTCAAACTGCGTCGCATAATGATCGATAATCTGGCGTCTGTCTCCCAGGGTCTGCTCATAGCGTTTTGCCGCTTCGGCAGCCAATTGGCGATTTTCAGGCACGTCCCGGGGATGTTGTTTGAGCGCGTCCAGCTGTTTTAAGCGGTTTGCAATATCCTCAGCGCTGAGCATGCCCGGCGATTTCTCGATAACCATTGTGGACGCGGTTTGCTCGCCGCTGACTCTGCATTCCACTTCCAGGATGCCGTCAAGGGTATAGGTGAAACGCACGTCCACGCTAACTTCCCCCGCTTTGCGCGGCGGGATCTGAATCGACATGCTGTCCAGGCGCAGGTTGTTGCTGACTTTGCGGGATTCTCCCTGATAAACCTCAATCTCGATCTTGCGCTGGTTATCATTCATGGTGCTGAAGGTCTGCATCACGCTAACCGGCACGAAGGCGTTGCGCTCAATCAGCGGCGAGAAAAAGCCTTCTTCTATTTTGTCCCCGTGCCGGCGGGCCACTTCGATCCCCAATGAATAAGGCATCACATCGGTGAGCACCACGTCGTCCAGCGCTTTGTCTTCCGCTATAAGTCCGGCCTGAACGCCGGCGCCCAGCGCCACCACTTCGTCAGGATTCAGTTCATTACGAGGGAAGCGACCAAACATGCGGGTCACTAGTTGGCGAACCAGCGGCATACGGGTTGCGCCGCCCACCAAAATAACGTGGTCGAGTTGCGCAACGTCAAATTGCGCATCCTGTAACGCCTGAACCACCGGTTTTTTCAGGCGGGACAGCAGCCCACTGCAACATTCCTGGAAAGCCTCTTCGGTCATATCCCAGCCGTATTCCTCACCACCGCAAGTCAGTTTCGCAGTGGCTTTTTCCTGATTGCTGAGCTGGCGTTTTAACGATTCCGCCTGGCGGGTCAGTTCTGCGGCAAACGCCGGGTCATCAAGCGTTAGCTGGGGATAGTGGCTTAGCATCCACTGGCGGATTGCTTCGGTAAAATCATCGCCCCCCAGCCAGGCATCGCCGCTGCTGGCGCGCACCTCTATGACGCCTTCAAACATATCGACGATGGAGACATCAAACGTTCCGCCGCCTAAGTCGAAGACCAGGAATTTTTGCTCACGGCTGTCGGCCAGTCCGTAGGCCAGCGCGGCTGCGGTGGGCTCATTAAGAAGGCGCTCAACGTCCAGACCGGCCATCTGCCCGGCAGCTTTCACCGCCTTACGCTGGGTATCGTTGAAGTAAGCCGGTACGGTAATGGCCGCACGCGTGACGCTGCGGCCAAGCGTAACTTCGGCATCCGCTTTTAATTTTCTCAGCACTAACGCGGCAAGCTCTTCAGCACGAAATGACTGCTGGCCAAGAGTGAAGGTTTTATCGGTGCCCATATAACGCTTGAAACTGGCGACAGTGAGATGAGGATGACTAACCAGTCGGGCCTTTGCCGCCTCGCCAACCAGCAGATGCCCATCGTCATCCAGCCCGACAACGGAAGGGGTTAAACGCTCACCGCGGCGGCCCAAAATTAACGTTGTCCCCGCAGCACCAAACCAGGCCACGGCGCTATTGGATGTGCCGAGATCGATACCAATAATGGGTGAAATATGTCCTGCCATGATCTTATCCCTGATTATAAAGTGGCTACTTAACGCCCTTAACCCTGTCGTTTTCACCTGCTTTGTGATTAAGAAAATGTAATTAATACCGGATAGTTACTTTTTTTGTCTATTAATTACCCAGGCCATAAAGTGTTACCGTCGAGGACTATTTATCGTAATTAAATACAGTTTTCTTTAATTACTTTGTTCAATAAGCATTAAAAGATTATCCTTAACGATTCAGCCCGGTGAGAAATTAATATTTGTTGGAAACATGTGACAAATGCTGCCGCATTGTTAATTAAATGTATTTTAATTTGACTGGTTATACTCATTTCCCCGGACTATTTCCGCCAACATAGGTTTTCGTTATAACCTGCGGAGCCCGCGCACCAACGCTAGATTTTACAGTTTGTTGCATTCTGTGTGACATCGTAGGCAGAACCCGGTAACACCCTACTGACACTGCGCCATTCATGTTTACAGTAATGTAACCTTCCCGTAAAATGCCGGCACACTTTAAACGACAATAGAGCTCCCTGGAATTGAGGTCGTTAAATGAGACTCAGGAAATACAATAAAAGTTTGGGATGGTTGTCATTAATCGCAGGCGCTTTTTTACTCAGTGGCTGTGATTCTGCACTCCTGGATCCCAAAGGACAGATCGGACTGGAACAACGTTCACTGATACTGACGGCCATCGGCCTGATGTTGATTGTCGTTATCCCTGCAATTGCAATGGCTATCGGTTTTGCCTGGAAGTATCGGGCATCCAACAAAGACGCCAAATACAGCCCTAACTGGTCGCACTCGAACAAAGTGGAAGCTGTAGTCTGGACGATTCCTATCCTTATCGTTATCTTCCTCGCGGTACTGACCTGGAAAACCACTCACTCTCTTGAACCTAGCCGCCCGCTGGAACATGAAGCGAAGCCGGTGACCATCGAAGTTATCGCCATGGACTGGAAATGGTTCTTCATCTATCCGGAGCAGGGTATCGCTACGGTGAATGAAATCGCCTTCCCGGCCAATACCCCAGTGGAATTCAAAATCACCTCTAACTCGGTGATGAACTCCTTCTTTATTCCGCGCCTGGGTAGCCAAATCTACGCAATGGCAGGTATGCAGACCAAACTGCACCTGATTGCCGATGAAGCCGGCACCTACGACGGTATTTCGTCAAACTACAGCGGTAAAGGTTTCTCCGGCATGAAGTTCAAGGCTATCGCCACGCCGGACATGGACACCTTTAACCAATGGGTTGCTAAAGCGAAACAGTCTCCTGAAGTCATGAACGATATGGCGACCTACGAGAAACTGGCCGCGCCAAGCGAATACAACAAAGTCGAATACTTCTCCAGTGTTAAACCTGATTTGTTTAAAGACGTGATTAACAAATTTATGGGACACGGGAGCATGCACATGACCAAGCCGGAAGGTGAACAGGCTTCCCATGACGATATGAAAGGCATGGAAGGTATGGAAGGCATGGACATGAGTCACGCGGAAACCTCTCACTAAGGGGCCGAGGAATAATACGATGTTCGGAAAACTTACACTGGATGCAATCCCGTACCATGAGCCAATTGTCATGGTTACGGTTGCGGCAATCATCGTCGGAGGACTGGCGCTGCTTGCGGCTATCACTTACTTCGGTAAGTGGGAATATTTATGGAAAGAGTGGCTAACCTCCGTTGACCACAAACGCCTCGGCGTGATGTACATTATCGTCGCTATCGTCATGCTGCTGCGCGGCTTTGCCGATGCGGTAATGATGCGTAGCCAGCAGGTACTGGCCTCCGCCGGCGAAGCAGGCTTCCTGCCGCCTCACCACTACGATCAGATCTTTACCGCCCACGGCGTTATCATGATCTTCTTCGTAGCGATGCCATTTGTTATCGGCCTGATGAACATCGTTGTGCCTTTACAGATTGGCGCGCGTGACGTTGCCTTCCCATTCCTGAACAACCTGAGCTTCTGGTTCACCGTTGTCGGCGTGGTGCTGGTTAACCTGTCACTGGGCGTGGGCGAATTCGCTCAGACCGGCTGGGTGGCTTATCCACCGCTATCGGGGATTGAGTACAGTCCGGGCGTCGGGGTCGATTACTGGATCTGGAGTCTCCAGCTGTCCGGTATCGGTACGACACTGACAGGTATTAACTTCTTTGTGACCATTCTGAACATGCGTACCCCGGGTATGACCATGTTCAAAATGCCGGTGTTCACCTGGGCTTCGCTGTGTACTAACGTACTGATTATCGCCGCGTTCCCAATCTTCACCGTGACCGTCGCGCTGCTGACCCTTGACCGCTACCTTGGCACCCATTTCTTTACCAACGATATGGGTGGCAACATGATGATGTACATCAACCTCATCTGGGCATGGGGCCACCCGGAAGTTTATATCCTGGTGCTGCCGGTGTTTGGTGTGTTCTCTGAGGTGGTTGCAACCTTCTCTAAAAAGCGTCTGTTCGGTTACACCTCCCTGGTGTGGGCGACCATCGCGATTACCGTTCTGTCGTTCATCGTTTGGCTGCACCACTTCTTCACCATGGGCAGCGGGGCGAACGTAAACGCCTTCTTCGGTATTGCCACCATGATTATCGCCATCCCGACCGGGGTGAAGATCTTCAACTGGCTGTTCACCATGTATCAGGGCCGCATCGTCTTTAACTCCGCGATGCTGTGGACCACTGGCTTCATCGTCACCTTCTCTATCGGTGGGATGACCGGTGTTCTGCTGGCGGTGCCGGGCGCGGACTTCGTGCTGCACAACAGCCTGTTCCTGATTGCACACTTCCACAACGTTATCATCGGCGGCGTGGTCTTCGGTTGCTTCGCAGGTCTGACCTACTGGTGGCCAAAAGCGTTCGGCTTCACGCTGAACGAAACCTGGGGCAAACGCGCCTTCTGGTTCTGGATTATCGGTTTCTTCGTGGCATTTATGCCGCTGTACGTGCTGGGCTTCATGGGCATGACCCGTCGTCTGAGCCAGCAGATCGATCCACAGTTCCACACCCTGCTGGTTGTTGCAGCCTGTGGTGCGGCGCTGATCGCTCTGGGCATTCTGTGCCAGCTGATTCAGTTCTACGTTTCTATCCGTGACCGCGAGCAGAACCGCGATCTGACCGGTGACCCATGGGGTGGCCGTACGCTGGAGTGGGCAACGTCTTCCCCACCTCCGTTCTATAACTTCGCCCACCTGCCGCACGTTCACGAGCGTGATGCATTCTGGGAGATGAAAGAGAAAGGTGAAGCGTACAAGCAGCCTGCGCACTATGAAGAGATTCATATGCCGCGTAACAGCGCAGCCGGTATCATCATCGCTGCATTCAGCACCGTGTTTGGCTTTGCCATGATCTGGCACATCTGGTGGCTGGCGATTGTTGGCTTTGCCGGCATCGTTATCACCTGGATTGCGAAAAGCTTCGACGAAGATGTGGATTACTATGTTCCGGTGGCTGAAGTCGAAAAACTGGAAAATCAGCATTTCGAAGAACTCACCAAAGCAGGGCTGAAAAATGGCAACTGAGACTGTAAATAACGCCCACGCCGCGGAGCACGGGCACCACGATGCGGGAACCAATAAGGTCTTTGGTTTCTGGATCTACCTGATGAGCGACTGCATTCTGTTCTGTTGCTTGTTCGCGACCTATGCCGTTCTGGTGAACGGCACCGCAGGTGGCCCGGCAGGGAAAGACATCTTCGAGCTGCCGTTCGTGGCCGTTGAAACTGCCCTGCTGCTGGTGAGCTCCATCACCTACGGCATGGCGATTATCGCCATGAATAAAGGCAACAAAAGCCAGGTTATCTCCTGGCTGGCGCTGACCTTCCTGTGCGGTGCAGGCTTCGTTGGGATGGAAATCTATGAATTCCATCACCTGATCAAAGAAGGCTTCGGCCCGGATCGCAGCGGCTTCCTGTCAGCGTTCTTCGCGCTGGTCGGTACCCACGGTCTGCACGTCACTTCCGGTCTGGTGTGGATGGCATTCATGATGATTCATGTTTCCCGCCGCGGCCTGACCAGCACCAACCGTGCGCGTCTGATGTGCCTGAGCCTGTTCTGGCACTTCCTTGACGTGGTTTGGATCTGCGTATTCTCTGTAGTCTATCTGATGGGGGCAATGTAATGAGTCATTCAACTGAACATAGCGGCGCCCACCACGGTAGCGTGAAGACCTACATGACAGGTTTTATCCTGTCTATCATCCTGACGGCTATTCCGTTCTGGATTGTAATGGAAGGCACGGCCTCTCACGGCACCATGCTTGCCGTGATCCTGGTGACTGCAGTCGTCCAGATTCTGGTGCACCTCGTGTGCTTCCTGCATCTGAACACCTCGTCGAGTGAGCGCTGGAACCTGGTGGCCTTCGCCTTTACGGTGCTGATTATTGCCATTCTGGTGATTGGCTCGATCTGGATTATGTGGAACCTCAACCTGAACATGATGGTTCACTAAGAGCGGCATGTATGATTAAGCAATACCTGCAAGTAACGAAACCAGGAATTATTTTCGGTAATTTAATTTCTGTCATTGGGGGATTTTTACTGGCCTCGAAGGGCAGCATTAATTACCCGCTGTTCCTCTATACGCTGGTTGGCGTATCACTGGTGGTCGCATCAGGTTGTGTTTACAACAACTTTATCGACCGCGATATCGACCAGAAGATGGAGAGAACGAAAAATCGGGTGCTGGTTAAAGGCCTGATTTCACCGAAAATTTCGCTGGTGTACGCCACCGTGTTGGGTATTGCTGGCTTCATGCTGCTGTGGTTTGGTGCTAATCCGCTGGCGATGTGGCTGGCCGTGATGGGCTTCGTGGTGTATGTCGGGGTGTATAGCCTCTACATGAAACGCCACTCGGTCTACGGCACGCTCATCGGCAGCTTGTCCGGTGCGGCTCCTCCGGTTATCGGCTACTGCGCCGTGACCAACGAGTTCGACACCGGCGCCGCTATCCTGCTGGCTATCTTTAGCCTGTGGCAGATGCCGCACTCCTATGCGATTGCCATCTTCCGCTTTAAAGATTACCAGGCCGCCAATATTCCGGTTCTGCCTGTGGTAAAAGGCATTTCCGTCGCCAAGAACCACATCACGCTGTACATCATCGCTTTTGCGGTGGCGACGCTGATGCTTTCTCTGGGCGGCTATGCCGGATACAAATACCTGATCGTCGCCGCGGCGGTCAGCGTCTGGTGGCTGGGTATGGCGCTGCGGGGCTATAAAGTGGAAGACGATAAGGTCTGGGCGCGCAAGCTGTTCATCTTCTCTATCGTGGCCATTACCTCGCTGAGCGTCATGATGTCGGTCGATTTTATGGTGCCAGACTCACATAATCTGCTGACTTACGTCTGGTAAGTCGCGAAAAGCATAAAAGGGCACCTCAGTGCCCTTTTTTATCAGTATCATCAAAGTACCTGCCCTGTAATATCTGCTAAATAACTAACGATTTACCCTCCCCTGCCCTCGCACTACACTAAGGCCGACTTTTTATCTGAGGTGGTAATGAACGATTACAAAATGACGCCCGTCGAGCTGCGTGCGACGTGGGGTTTAGGCACTGTCTTTTCCCTGCGTATGCTGGGTATGTTTATGGTATTGCCAGTTCTTACCACCTGGGGCATGGCGCTGCAGGGCGCAAGCGAAGCGCTCATCGGCCTGGCAATCGGCATTTATGGCCTGGCGCAGGCCGTCTTCCAGATCCCTTTCGGCCTGCTTTCTGACCGTATTGGCCGCAAGCCGCTTATCGTTGGCGGGCTGGCTATCTTTGTGCTTGGCAGCGTTATTGCCGCCCTGAGCGACTCCATTTGGGGCGTCATTTTAGGCCGCGCGCTGCAGGGCTCCGGCGCAATCGCCGCCGCTGTTATGGCGTTACTCTCCGATTTAACCCGTGAACAGAACCGAACCAAAGCGATGGCCTTTATCGGCGTCAGCTTCGGGGTAACCTTCGCCATCGCGATGGTGCTCGGCCCGATCATTACTCAGGCGCTTGGCCTGCAGGCGCTGTTCTGGATGATTGCCGTCTTAGCCAGCTGCGGCATTCTGATTACGATTTGGCTGGTCCCGAATAGCAAAACGCACGTGCTTAACCGCGAGTCGGGGATGGTCAAAGGCTGCTTCCGCAAAGTGATGATGGAGCCGAAGCTGCTAAAGCTGAATTTCGGCATCATGTGCCTGCATATCATGCTGATGTCCACCTTTGTCGCCCTACCGGGCCAGCTTGAACAGGCGGGCTTTCCGGCGGCTCAGCACTGGAAAGTCTATCTTTGCACCATGCTGATTTCGTTTGTTTCGGTCGTACCCTTCATTATTTATGCCGAAGTTAAGCGCCGCATGAAGCACGTCTTTGTGGGCTGCGTGGCGGTACTTCTGATTGCCGAGATCGTGCTTTGGGGCGCGGGCCCGCACTTCTGGGATCTGGTGATTGGCGTGCAGCTGTTCTTCCTCGCCTTTAACCTGATGGAAGCGATTCTGCCTTCGCTTATCAGCAAAGAATCTCCGGCGGGCTACAAAGGCACCGCCATGGGCATCTACTCCACCAGCCAGTTTATCGGCGTAGCCATCGGCGGCTCGCTAGGCGGCTGGCTTAACGGGCTGTTTGATTCGCAAACCGTCTTCCTGGCAGGCGCGGTGCTGGCGATGGTCTGGCTATTCGTCAGCTGGACAATGCAGGAGCCGCCTTACGTTAGCAGCCTGCGCATTGAGCTGCCGGAAAGCAGTGCGAACGACGAACATTTGCGTGAAAGGCTGCTGGCTCAGCCAGGCGTGAGTGAAGCGAACATCATTCCAGAAGAACGCAGCGCGTATGTGAAAATCGACAGCAAGCTGACGAACAGATATGAGATTGAGCAGGTGGTGAAAGGATAGAACATCCCTCACCTGATGCGGTGAGGGATTAAGCAGCATGCCCTCTCATGTTTCAGGAGAGGGCGTGAATCAGTCGCGGAAGTTCTTAAACTGGAACGGCTGCCCCAGATTGCCGCCACGAATCAGCGCCATTACGGCCTGTAAATCATCGCGAGCTTTACCCGTCACGCGGATCTCTTCGCCCTGAATCTGGGTCTGAACCTTCAGTTTGCTGTCTTTAATCAGCTTAATGATTTTCTTCGCAACGCTTGCTTCAATACCCTGTTTCAGCTTAGCTTCCACGCTCCAGGTTTTGCCGCTGTGAACAAACTCTTCAGGCACATCAATAGAGCTGCCTTCGATGCCGCGCTTAAGCAGCTTGGCGCGCAGGATATCCAGCAGTTGGTTTACCTGGAAGTCAGATTCGCTGGCAACTTTGATGGTCTGATTTTTTTCATTCAGTTCAAAGCTTGCCGGCACGTTACGGAAGTCAAAACGGGTCGCCAGCTCGCGCTCGGCGTTCTCTACCGCGTTGTTTACTTCCTGCAGGTCGATTTCAGAAACGATATCAAAAGATGGCATGTGTTTTCTCCCTCTCTGGTTTGCGTTGCATAATACCCGCTGGGCTGCGCAAAACAACCTGTTAAAGAGCCGGGAAGCCGATAACGCTATAATAGAAAGTAAGTTTAGCATTCGCGCAGTGTGCGAATGGGGGAGGCAATAATGAAAATCACCGTGCTGGGTTGCGGTGCGCTGGGTCAGCTCTGGTTGACCGCACTTCACAAGCAAGGGCATGAGCTTCAGGGCTGGCTGCGTGTGCCGCAGCCGTATTGCCACGTCAACCTGCTCGATACCACCGATGGCAGCGTCTTTAACGAGTCCTTCACGGCTAACGATCCCGAATTTCTCGCCACCAGCGACGTCCTGCTGGTGACGCTCAAAGCGTGGCAGGTTTCTGATGCCGTGCGCACTTTGGCTGCCCAACTGCCTTCGAGCTGCCCGATATTGTTGCTGCATAACGGGATGGGGACGCTGGATGAGCTAAACGGATTGCCCCAACCTTTGTTGCTCGGATTAACCACTCAGGCCGCGAAAAGAGACGGAAACGTGATTGTGCACGTCGCTTCCGGCATCACTCACGTTGGCCCGGGGAATGCTAAAGCCAGCGACTTTAGCTACCTTGCAGATACACTCCATGCCGCGCTGCCCGATGTGGCCTGGCATAACAATATCCAGCCGGCGAGCTGGAACAAACTCGCGGTAAACTGCGTGATAAACCCGCTGACCGCGCTGTACAACTGCACTAACGGCGAATTGAAGAATCATCTCGATGAGGTGACCAGCATTTGTGAAGAAGTCGCCCAGGTGATGACGCGCGAGGGCCACCACACCTCACCCGAAAACCTGCTGGATTATGTCGGGCAGGTGATAGAAAGCACGGCAGAAAATACCTCATCGATGCTGCAGGACATCCGCCTGGAGCGCCACACGGAAATTGACTATATCACCGGCTACCTGCTGCGCAGAGCGAGAGCTCACGGCGTCCCTGTGCCTGTGAATGCCCGGCTCTATGAGCAGGTTAAACGTAAGGAGAATGAATATGAGCGCACAAGCGCTGGTCTGCCTGGCACCTGGCACTGAAGAGACCGAAGCGGTTACCACTATCGATCTGCTGGTCCGCGCCGGGATCAAGGTGACGACGGCGAGCGTTGCTCCCGATGGCGACCTGAAAATTGTTTGCTCACGCGGCGTGAAATTACTGGCGGATGCACCGCTGGTTGAAGTGGCCGACGGCGATTTTGACATCGTGGTGCTCCCCGGCGGCCTGAAAGGTGCCGAATGCTTCCGCGACAGCCCGCTGCTGGTCGAGACCGTGCGCCAGTTTCATCTGTCAGGCCGCATCGTTGCCGCCATTTGTGCGGCGGCAGGCACTGTTCTGGTCCCGCATGAGCTGTTCCCGATAGGCAACATGACCGGTTTTCCAGGCCTGAAGGACACTATTCCCGAAGGGCAATGGCAGGATAAACGCGTCGTCTGGGACCCACGGGTTAACCTGCTCACCAGCCAGGGGCCAGGAACCGCGATTGATTTTGCACTGAAGATTATCGATTTGCTGGTGAGCCGCGAAAAAGCTCATGAAGTGTCGCAGCAGCTGGTGCTGGCGGCGGGGATTTATAGCTTCAGGGATTATCAGTAAGAACCCCTCACCCTAACCCTCTCCCCAAAGGGGCGAGGGAACCAGAACGGTGTGCTCCCTCTTCTTTCGAGAAATCGAGGTAACCAGAACTCTCTCCCTTTTAGGAAGAGAGTTTTAACAAGAATTCTTCCTCTCCCTTTTAGGGAAAGAACACTCCCCCTGAATTCTCCCTCTCCCTTTTAGGGAGAGGGCCGGGGTGAGGGTCAGTCCTTTATGGGCGGTAAACCTTAATATTCTTAAAGCCCTGCTCGCTCAGATACAGAGCCTGCAGGCGGCTCATCACGCCACGCTCGCACCACAGCAGGTAAGTTTTGCTCTGGTCGAGATCGCCGAACTTAGTGCTCAGCTTGTAGAACGGCAGCGCCACAACCTCAACGCCTTCCAGCGCGAAAGGTTTCTCGTCCACTTCGTCGTTGGAGCGAATGTCCAGCAATACCTCGTTGGCGCCAAACGCATTAACCGTTTCGACTTCCACGACGTCCTGCTTCGTCTGGGTCGCAATATCGCGAATATCGATATTGGTCGCCTCGGCAACCACGCGGTCCAGAATCGAGAAGTCAAACTTCTGCTCTTCTTCCTCAATCTTCGCCTTCACAGCTTTCACGGTCGGGCTTTTCGAGATCACACCGCAGTATTCTGGCATGGTGCGAGCGAAATCAGCGGTACCGATTTCACGGGCCAGATCGATAATGTGCTCTTTGTCGTGAGAGATCAGCGGACGCAGGATCAGCGTATCGGAAACGTTGTCGATCAGGCGCAGGTTGGTCAGCGTCTGGCTGGACACCTGGCCTAGCGCTTCGCCGGTCACCAGTGCCTGAACGCCATAGCGTTCGGCAACCTGAGAGGCGGCGCGCACAAACATACGTTTCAGCACGACACCCATCTGCCCGTCTTCCACTTTCTCCAGGATCTCGCCGACTACTGGCTCAAAGTTAATGGCAACAAAACGCACACGGTGAGAGCTGCCGAAGCGGTTCCACAGATAATGTGCCACCTGCTTCACGCCGATTTCATGAGCAGCGCCGCCCAGGTTGAAGAAGCAATAATGCACGCGGCAGCCGCGACGCATCAGCATGTAGCTGGACACGCCGGAGTCGAAACCACCGGAAATCAGCGACAGTACGTCTTCCTGAGTCCCGATTGGGAAACCGCCGATGCCTTCGTAACGGCCTTTAACCAGCAGCAGGCGATCGTTTTCGATCTCAAGGTTAACCGTCACGTCCGGATCGTTGAGCTTAACGCGCGCGGATTCGATGTGCTGATTCAGGCCGCCGCCAACGTAGCGCTCAACTTCAATGGAGCTAAATTCGTGTTTGCCACGGCGTTTTACGCGCACGCAGAAGCTCTTACCTTCCAGCTTGTCGCGGTACAGCTCCAGCGCCTGCTCAAAGATATTGTGCATGTCGGTGTACGGCACATCTTCAACTTCAAGAATGTGGTGGATACCCGGAATGCGGGTCAGCGCTTCACGAATGGCAATACGCTGGTTTTCATCTTTGGCGCGAACTTCAATGTTGTCCCAGTGGCGAACAACCGCCAGGCTCTCATCGTAGTGTTTTAAAACGTTACGAATATTCCCGGTGAGCATCTTAATAAAGCGTATGCGCACAGATTGGCTCTTGATGGTGATTTCCGGGAACAATTTAATGATAAACTTCATGGCGGTAAGGGTTCGTTTAGTCAGCCGGGCTGGCTGCGCAGCACGCGGGCATAGAAAGAAGTACTTGCAGCGGCGTCATGCCACCTGCATCCGAGGCGCGCAAGTATATCACCATCCCACAAAGACTGCGCACCTTAACCGACTTGCACGAGCTAGCTTGATAATCACATTGACTCCGCTACCATGTCGGCGTCGAATTAAAACAGAGTCAGACATTCACCATGCCGAAAAAAACCGAATCTCCGGCCAGCTTCGAAACCGCACTGGTCGAACTGGAGCAAATAGTTACTCGTCTGGAAAGCGGCGATCTTGCCCTTGAAGAGGCGTTAAACGAATTTGAGCGCGGCGTGCAGCTGGCTCGCCAGGGACAAGTGAAACTCCAGCAGGCAGAGCAGCGCGTACAGATCTTACTGAGCGACAGCGAAGACGCCCCTCTGACTCCCTTTACCCCGGACGCCGAGTAATATGGATTTTAATCAACAGCTTCAGGCCCACGTTGTACGGGTTAACGACGCTATTGCGCGCTTTCTGGCGCCGCTGCCGTTTCAGAACAGTCCACTGGTTGAAGCGATGCACTATGGCGCACTATTGGGCGGTAAACGCCTGCGCCCGTTCCTGGTGTACGCCACCGGCGAAATGTTTGGCGTCGCCGACGAAGCGCTCGACGCGCCTGCTGCGGCAGTGGAATGCATTCACGCCTACTCCCTGATTCACGATGATTTACCGGCCATGGATAACGACGATTTACGTCGTGGGCAGCCGACCTGCCACATAAAATTTGGTGAAGAGAACGCCATTCTGGCCGGAGACGCCCTGCAAACGCTGGCGTTTTCTATACTGAGTGATGCGCCAATGCCCGGCGTTGATATGGCCGATCGCTTAGCCATGGTTTCGGAATTAGCCACCGCCAGCGGTGTGGCTGGTATGTGTGGCGGCCAGGCGCTGGATTTAGAAGCCGAAGGCAAGCAAGTTGACCTGGCTTCCCTGGAACGCATTCACCGTCATAAAACCGGGGCATTGATTCGCGCCGCCGTTCGCCTGGGCGCGCTGAGCGCCGGTGAAGCAGGCCGAAAAGCTCTGCCGATTCTGGACCGCTATGCTGCAAGCATCGGCCTCGCTTTCCAGGTTCAGGATGACATCCTGGACGTTGTCGGCGATACCGCTACGATAGGCAAACGCCAGGGTGCCGACCAGCAGTTAGGCAAAAGTACCTATCCGGCGCTGCTGGGACTTGAACAGGCGCAGGCAAAAGCGCAGGATCTCTATCAGGAAGCACTGCAGGCTCTGGCCGAACTTGCCGAGCTGTCGCTGGACACGGCGGCACTGGAAGCGTTAGCCAACTACATTATCCACCGTGATAAATAACGTATAACAACGATGAGTTTAGATTTCTGATGAGTTTTGATATCGCCAAATACCCGACCCTCGCTCTGGTGGATGCCAGCCCGGATCTGCGAGTGCTGCCTAAAGAGAGCTTACCTAAGCTTTGCGATGAGCTGCGCCGTTACCTGCTCGACAGCGTAAGCCGCTCCAGCGGGCACTTTGCCTCCGGCCTCGGCACGGTCGAACTGACCGTGGCGCTGCACTACGTCTATAACACGCCGTTCGATCAACTCATCTGGGACGTCGGCCACCAGGCCTACCCGCACAAAATTCTGACTGGGCGCCGCGATAAAATTGGCACCATTCGCCAGAAAGGCGGCCTGCATCCGTTCCCATGGCGCGCGGAAAGCGAGTACGACGTGCTGAGCGTGGGCCACTCTTCCACCTCCATTAGCGCGGGTATCGGGATCGCCGTTGCCGCTGAAAAGGAAGGGAAAGACCGGAAAACCGTTTGCGTGATTGGCGATGGCGCAATTACCGCCGGGATGGCCTTCGAAGCGATGAACCATGCCGGCGATATCCGCCCGGACATGCTGGTGGTGCTTAACGACAATGAAATGTCGATTTCCGAGAACGTCGGCGCGCTGAACAACCATCTGGCGCAGCTGCTTTCCGGCAAGCTTTATTCGACACTGCGCGAAGGTGGCAAGAAAGTCTTCTCCGGCGTGCCGCCGATTAAAGAGCTGCTGAAGCGTACCGAAGAACACATCAAAGGCATGGTGGTGCCTGGCACGCTGTTTGAAGAGCTAGGCTTTAACTACATCGGGCCAATTGATGGCCACGACGTGATTGGTCTGGTCAATACGCTGAAGAACATGCGCAGCCTGAAAGGCCCGCAGTTCCTGCATATCATGACTAAAAAAGGACGCGGCTACGCGCCAGCGGAAAAAGATCCGATCAGTTTCCACGCGGTGCCTAAGTTCGATCCGCAGAGCGGGACGCTGCCGAAAAGCACCGGAGGCCTGCCAAGTTACTCGAAGATTTTCGGCAACTGGCTGTGCGAAACCGCAGCCCACGATGACAAGCTGATGGCAATTACACCTGCCATGCGTGAAGGCTCCGGCATGGTGGAATTCTCGCGCCAGTATCCTGACCAGTACTTTGATGTGGCGATTGCCGAGCAGCACGCAGTGACCTTCGCGGCGGGCCTGGCGATTGGCGGCTATAAGCCAGTGGTTGCGATCTATTCCACCTTCCTGCAGCGCGCTTACGACCAGGTGATTCACGACGTAGCGATTCAGAAGCTACCGGTGATGTTTGCCATCGATCGCGCAGGCATTGTCGGCGCTGACGGCCAGACGCACCAGGGCGCTTTTGATATCTCCTTCCTGCGCTGCATCCCGGACATGGTTATCATGACGCCAAGCGACGAAAACGAATGCCGCCAGATGCTGCACACGGGTTACCACTACAGCGCAGGCCCAAGCGCCGTGCGTTACCCGCGTGGGACCGGAACAGGCGCAGAGCTGGAACCGCTCGTGGAGCTGCCGATAGGTAAAGGCGTTGTGAAACGCGAAGGCGAAAAAATTGCGCTGCTCAACTTCGGCACTTTGCTGCCGGAAGCCGCAGCGGTAGCCGAAGCGCTGAATGCCACGCTGGTCGATATGCGTTTTGTTAAGCCACTGGATGAAGCCCGGATTCTGGAACTTGCCGCCAGCCACGACTCTCTGGTGACGATTGAAGAGAACGCCATTATGGGCGGGGCCGGGAGCGGCGTAAACGAAGTGCTGATGGCTCACCGTAAACCGGTTCCGGTGCTTAACCTCGGCCTGCCTGATTTCTTCATTCCTCAGGGCACCCAGGAAGAAGCACGTGAGGCGATTGGCCTTGATGCGGCCGGGATCGAAGCTAAGATTCGGAGCTGGGTGGGTTAACTTCATCCGTACACTAAATAATTCAACCCACAGCACAACGGCAAGTGAGCATATCCCGATGAGCTTACTCAGGTAAGTGATTCGGGTATGAGAGCGCCGCCAACACCGCAGTGGTTTGAAGGATGACGTGTACGGCCTGCTATGCTTAATAGATATTCCTACATAGCAGGAGCGATATCATGCAATACAACCCGTTAGGCACCACCGACCTTAGCGTCTCCCGCCTTTGCCTCGGCTGTATGACCTTTGGCGAGCCGGACCGCGGCAGCCATGCCTGGACGCTTCCCGAAGAGAGCAGCCGGGAAATAATCCGCCGCGCGCTGGAAAACGGCATCAATTTCTTCGACACCTCAAATAACTACTCCGACGGCAGCAGCGAAGAGATTTTAGGCCGCGCGCTGCGCGACTTCGCTCGCCGCCAGGACGTTGTGGTTGCCACTAAGGTTTACAACAAAGTTGGCGACCTGCCTCAGGGCCTCTCCCGCCCACAGATCCTGCGTTCGATCGACGAAAGCCTGACACGACTCGGCACCGACTACGTCGATTTGCTACAAATCCACCGCTGGGACTACAGCACGCCTATTGAAGAGACGCTAGAGGCACTTAACGACGTGGTTAAGGCCGGGAAAGCACGTTATATCGGCGCCTCTTCAATGCGCAGCGATCAGTTTGCTCAGGCCCTGACTTTGCAGTCTCAGGCAGGCTGGGCAAGATTCGTTACCATGCAGGATCACTACAACCTGATTTACCGTGAAGAAGAGCTGGAGATGCTCCCGCTGTGCTACAAAGAAAAAATTGCGGTGATCCCCTAGAGCCCGCTCGCACGCGGCAAACTGACTCGTCCATGGGGAGATACCACGGCAAGATCTGTCTCGGATGAAGTGGGCAAATCGCTGTACCAGACCAATAACGAAAACGACGCGCTTATCGCCGAGCGGCTGGCAAATATCGCCGCAGATAAGGGCGTTTCACGCGCGCAGGTAGCGCTGGCCTGGCTGCTTAGCAAACCGGGTATTGCCGCACCAATTATTGGCCCATCAAGGCAGGAACAGCTGGACGACCTGCTTGGTGCGGTAGATTTAACGTTGAAACCCGAGGAGATTGCCGAGCTGGAGACGCCGTATCAACGGCATCCGGTGGCGGGATATAAATAATCGCCCTCGCAGGTTCACTCTTTCGACTTTGGGTTTTGCTCCCTCTCCCTTTTAGGGAGAGGGTTGGGGTGAGGGTCATGACCAGCTACCAGGAAAAGTGATCGTAACCCTTCATCTCCAGCGTCACCGGCTTCCCTTCACGGGTAAACTGCAGCCCTTCAGAGGAAGAAACAATCTGCCCGATACAGGTATAAGGCACGCCCAGATTGCCGATAGCCACTTCCAGCGCCCCACGATTTAGCTCCGGCACGGTGAAGCACAGCTCATAGTCTTCGCCGCCGGACATCGCCCATTTCAGCGCCTGCTCTGGTTCAACATGCTCGCGCAACGCTTCGGAATACGGCAGCAAATCGAGATCGATACGTGCCCCGCAGTCGCTGGCCTTCAGGATATGACCGAGATCGGAAATCAACCCGTCTGAAAGATCGATGGCACTGTTGGCCAGATCGCGCAGCGCCTGCCCGTGTAAAACACGCGGCGTTGGGCGCAGGTGCCGCTTAAGCAGATAATCCGCATGCTGTGTATTCGCAACATGCAGGCGCTTCTGCAGAATTGCCAGACCAGCCGCGCTGTCGCCCGGCGTGCCGGTGACATAGATCCAGTCCCCTGCTTTTGCACCGCTGCGCTTCAGCGCCCGGCCAGCCGGGATCATGCCGTGAATACCCAGCGTCAAAGAGAGCGGGCCACGGGTTGTGTCGCCGCCAATCAGCTGCATATCGTAATAATCCAGCTGTTCAAACAGGCTGTCGCTGAATGCCTCCAGCCACGCTTCATCCACTTCCGGGAGCGTGATCGCCAGCGTCAGCCAGGCCGGATCTGCGCCCATTGCGGCCAGATCGCTTAAATTCACCGCCAGCGCTTTGTAGCCCAAATCACGCGGGTCGATATCCGGCAGGAAGTGATTACCGCTCACCAGCGTATCGGTGCTGATCGCCAGCAGTTGTTTTTCGGGTACCGACAGCAACGCACAGTCGTCGCCAATACCGGCTTCCACATCACGACGAGAACTTGTAACGCGATCGAAGTAACGGGCAATCAGGGAAAACTCACCGCATGCCATGCGTGATACCTCAGGAATGTCAGTTGCAGGAAAAAAGAAGGCCGGGAAAACCCGGCCAGGAGATTACTTCTTGTGGGGACGAATAGCGGGAGCAGCTTTGTCGAGAACGCCGTTAACGAACTTATGGCTGTCTTCGGCACCGAAGGTTTTCGCCAGCTCAATCGCTTCGTTGATGGCCACTTTGTACGGCACATCATCACGTTTAGACAGTTCAAACAGCGCAATGCGCAGTACCGCTTTTTCCACCTGGCCCAGCTCTTCAAGCAGACGGGACAGGTAAGGCTTCATCAGCCCATCCAGATACGCGCTGTTGGTAGCCACGCCGCTCAGCAGCTCGCGGAAGTAGACAACGTCAACGTCTTTGACGTCCTGTTCCGCCAGGAACTGGTATTCAACATCAGCGATGTCGTTTTTAGACAACTGCCAGGAGTAGAGCGCCTGGACGGCACACTCACGGGCGCGGCGACGAGCAGCAGGTTTCACGGATTTCCCCTTACAAAAATCAGGCCTTGATGGCTTTCAATACATTAATCATTTCAAGCGCGGTCAGTGCAGCTTCTGCACCTTTGTTACCGGCTTTGGTGCCAGCACGTTCGATGGCTTGTTCAATGCTTTCAGTGGTCAGCACGCCGAAGGCAACGGGAATACCGCTGTCCTGGCCTACGCTTAACAGACCGTTGCTGGCACCGCCGGCAACGTATTCGAAGTGTGCAGTGCCTCCGCGAATCACGGTACCCAGCGCGATAACAGCATCGTATTTACCGGTTTTAGCCAGTGCATCAGCGGCCAGCGGCAGCTCGTAAGCGCCCGGCACCCAAACTACGGTGATGTTTTTGTCTTTCACCTGACCAATGCGTTTCAGGGCGTCGATAGCACCTTCCAGCAGGCTGTCATTGATGAAGTTGTTAAAACGCGCGATGGTGATGGCGACGCGAGCGTCAGGAGTAGCAACAGCAGCTTCAATAATGTTCATAATCTTCCTTTACGGGTTCTGTTTAGCCCCGCAGGGGGGCGGATTTTATCATAATCTTTTCGTGACTGCTTACGTTTTACTGGCGTCCGTAAATGGGCGTCAAATGCAGGCACAAATCGGGGCCAACCTGGCGGACTTCGCTAAAGCTGAACGCCGGCGCATCAGCAAGTTTTTCAAGGCCAGGAAGCTCGCACAAACCGCGGGCATCATTGCCTAATAATTTAGGTGCGACATAGACAATCAGCTCATCCACCAGGCCTGCCTGCAACAGCGCCCCGGCAAGCGTTGCCCCGGCCTCAACCCAGACAGAATTCACCTGGCGTTTGCCAAGCTGCATCATTAACACGACCAAATCAAGATGCCCATTATGTTCAGGCACCAGCAGTTGCTCGACGTCCTCCGGCCAGGATTGTTCATCCGCCTGGCTGCGGGCAAGCCAGGTTTGCCCCGGATTGGCAATAATTTGGTGCTGTGGCGTTACCCGGTTTTGACGATCCAGCACAATGCGAATCGGCTGACGTAAATCCTGCTCGGCATAAATAGCCTGGCTGGCGCTATCCAGCTCATCCCAGCGAACTGTTAATGACGGGTTATCTGCCAATACGGTCGCGTCGCTGGAAAGAATCGCGGCACTTTGCGCACGCTGGCGCTGCACATCGCGACGCGCCTGGGGAGAGGTAATCCATTTACTCTCTCCGCTTGCCATCGCGGTACGGCCGTCCAGCGAAGCACCAAGCTTAAGCTGGATAAATGGAAAACCCGTGCGCATACGCTTGAGGAACCCGCGGTTCAGCGCTTCAGCTTCGTTCATCATCAGGCCGTGGCTGACTTCAATGCCAGCCTGCTGCAAGCGGTAGAGGCCCCGGCCGGCAACCTGCGGGTTAGGATCCTGCATGGCGGCCACCACGCGAGAAACGCCTGCGGCAATCAAGGCATCACAGCACGGTGGCGTGCGGCCATGGTGGCTGCAGGGTTCGAGCGTGACATAGGCCGTTGCGCCCCGGGCCTGTTCGCCTGCCATGCGCAAAGCGTGAACTTCCGCATGAGGTTCACCGGCGCGAAAGTGGAACCCTTCCCCCACAATCTTGCCGTCTTTAACTATCACGCAGCCGACATTCGGGTTCGGTGCAGTGGTAAAACGCCCGCGCTTAGCCAGCTCAAGCGCTCGAGCCATAAACTGTTCATCAAGGGACATCGGCATTAATCCTGTAAACGGGCGATTTCTTCACCAAATTCTTTGATATCTTCAAAGCTACGGTAGACCGAAGCAAAGCGAATATAGGCGACTTTATCCAGCTTTTTGAGCTGCTCCATCACCAGGTTACCGATGAGTTTACTCGGGATTTCGCGTTCGCCGGTTGCTCGAAGGTGCGACTTAATATGGCTGATGGCCATTTCCACGTCGTCAGAATTGACCGGACGTTTTTCCAGCGCTTTCAGGATGCCGCTGCGCAGTTTGTCTTCGTTAAACGGCTCGCGCACCTCATTACTCTTCACCACTCTCGGCATCACCAGCTCCGCAACCTCGAAAGTCGTGAAGCGTTCGTGACAGACCAGACACTGGCGCCGACGGCGCACGGAGGAACCTTCACCCACCAGGCGAGAGTCGATAACTTTGGTGTCCACGGCGAAACAGAATGGGCAATGCATAGCGTTTCCTGCTGGGATTATAAAGATGAACAATAGTTTACCGCGAAGTTGCGGGAGTACAAAGACAGCGCCGACACTGCAACATCAAATATGACTTTTCAAGCGCGAAGAACTACGCTTAAATCAGCGAACCTTAGCAAGGAAAAACTAACCATGACAAAGACTTACTTAAGAATTATCCTGGTTTCAAGCCTGATAAGCCTGACCGCTTGTGCCCAGCAAACTGAAGTGCGTCAGATGCGCAGTCAAATTGGTTCGTTAAATCAGGAAATGACTAAACTTAGCCAGCAAACGGTGAAGCTGACCCAGCAGAATGCCCTGAACGCGAAGTCGACCAGCGGCGTTTATCTGCTACCGGGTTCAAACACGGCAGCGCGCCTCAACAGCCAGATAGGTAACCTGAAAATGTCGCTGACAAACGTTGCGGCTGAAGCCAACGGCACCCGCGCCACGCTGCTGATTCAGGGAGAATCCAACGATCCGCTGCCGGCATTTAGCGGCAAAGTAGAATGGGGGCAGATCCAGGGCACCACCGACAGTTTCCAGGAAGTTAATGTGCAAACGCAGTCCATAGACGCCCCGGCCAGCATTCTCGCCCCAAGCGACGTGTCGATTCCGCTTCGCCTGTCCGGCATCACGCCCGACCAATTAGGGTTTGTGCGCGTTCATGATATCCAGCCAGTTTCTTCCGCACAGCCAGCACCCGCGCAATAATTCTTTCGCCCCCTTGTCCGGCGCTCGCTTCAACCACAGCTTCGCTTCTTACCCTCTCCCTAAAAGGGAGAGGGAATAAATCATCGGCAGTTTTCCCCCTCTCCCTCCGGGAAAGGGCCGGGGTGAGGGCTGAAGTCACCCCACTCATCCGCAAAAATGTGAAAGCAAAAGATGGCTAAGAGACATTTTCCGGCGAGGCGCGCCTGTCACACTCTTTCACACCCCCCGCACAATATGTGAAGCAAACCCCCTGTTATCATCTCGTCTTTATAGTGATCCATATCACACTTACATGTAACAACTGGGCATACGTTTGCGTAATTTGTCGAAGCAGGTACAATCACGCCGTTTTTAATGTGCGCAAACGTGAACGCAATCGATTACGCATATGAGAAGAATGTGAAATAGAACATATTTTTGTGAGCAGGGATTTCTATAATAGTCGCGCTGCAAAGGTCCTTCCCTGAGACCGGCGGCCAGGGATGACATCTCACATCCGCATCGCACCAAAATTACGTAAACAGTGGCTAAAAATATGAAAAAAATTATTCTGGCAGCCGGCACCGTTCTGGCACTTTCCAGCTCTTTCTCTGCCAGCGCAGAAGAAGCAAAAAACAGCGAATACCTCTCCGACTGGTGGCACCAGAGCGTTAACGTTGTCGGCAGCTATCACACCCGTTTCGGGCCGCAGCTGCGCAACGATACCTACCTGGAATATGAAGCGTTCGCCAAAAAAGACTGGTTCGATTTCTACGGCTACGTGGATGCGCCAGTCTTCTTCGGCGGCAACACTCAGGCGAAAGGGATCTGGAACCACGGCTCCCCACTGTTTATGGAAATCGAACCTCGCTTCTCCATCGACAAGCTGACCGGGACCGACCTGAGCTTTGGTCCGTTCAAAGAGTGGTACTTCGCGAACAACTACATTTACGACATGGGTCGTAACCAGGCTAATCGCCAGAGCACCTGGTACATGGGTCTGGGTACCGACATCGATACCGGCCTGCCAATGAGCCTGTCGATGAACGTGTATGCCAAGTACCAGTGGCAGAACTACGGTGCGTCTAACGAAAACGAGTGGGATGGCTACCGCTTCAAGGTGAAATACTTCGTGCCGATTACCTCCCTGTGGGGCGGTAAGCTGAGCTATATCGGTTTCACCAACGTTGACTGGGACTCTGACCTGGGCAACGAGCAGTACCGTACCAATAACTCCGTTGCGTCCAGCCACATCCTGTCGCTGAACTACGATCACCTGCACTACTCCTTCGTGGCCCGTTACTTCCATAACGGCGGCCAGTGGAAAGATGGCGAGCAGCCGTTCTTCATGAACGAACGCGTGAAGTCGACCGGCTTCGGCTACTACGTGGTTGTCGGTTACAACTTCTAATCGCCACCACTTGTAAAAAACCGGCCCGCTGGCCGGTTTTTTTATTTCTCAGGCAGGTAACCTTTGGCCTTCTGAAGGGCAATAAAAGCCTGCAGAGAACGATCGTGTCGCTCCTGAAACACATTTCCTGTTAAATGAATATCCCGGCAGCGATCCAGCCTGAAGCTACGATAATCATTCCGAGCCTCGCACCAGGCCACCAGCAGCCAGACCTCTCCCCAAAATGACAGCCCCAGAGGGTGAATATCCCGCTCCGTCAATTCCCCTTTTTCATCCTCATACAGCAAATGAACAACCTGGCATTTGTCGATGGCGGAATGAAACAGATCGAACCGGGCTTTCACCTGCGGAAACTTGTTAAAATTAGGCGAAATTATACGGCTACGTTCGGCAACCCGACGCTTTTCCGGGGTGAGCACTGCGAGAAGCTTCTCATGCACGGACTCGGCAGATTTCGCCAGCGTTTCTCCGCTCCAGGTTTGCACCATTCTTAACGCCGCAATCACCGCCTCCACCTCTCCGGTCGTCAGCATCAGCGGTGGAAGATCGTACCCGGCCAGCAGGCGATAGCCGCAGCCAGCCTCCCCTTCTATCGGCACGCCGGAGAGAGAAAGATCCTGAATGTCGCGGTAGACAGTCCGCTCTGAGACTTCCAGCCGTTCGGCAAGCTGTGCAGCCGTCGTCAGGCGCCTGCCGCGTAGGATTTGCACTATCTGAAATAATCGATCGGCTCTTCGGCTCATGGATGTTCCGGAAAAAATAAGGCCTGCCCGAGCGGCAGGCTTTAGCGTCAGTATTGAGGCTTAAACAGGCTGATGCAACCCAACGCGATTGCCTTCGCTGTCGATCATTAACGCAATCGTGCCGATATCATAGGGCAGCACCTGAGGACCAAAGTCAAGCCGGCCTCCCGCCATCTCTACCTGCTGTAATGCTTTAACAATATCGGGCGTATAAAGATAAATCACCGCGCCTGTCGCAGAAGGCACAAACCGCTCCCCTTTCACTAAAGAACCACCGGTGGCCGGTTGGTTATACGAAAATACAGCATTCTCCACGCCGGCTATCGTTTCGCGACGAAATTCAGCGTTCAGTACTCGTTGGTAAAAAGCGACCGCTCGCGCCATATCGGTAACGGGGATCTCAAACCAGTTGATGAGTGTGCTCATTGTTTTTCTCCTGTGTTGTCAGTAACCACGAGTCTACTGGCCCCCTCCTGACACCATACTGTCAGGAGAAAATCACCGGACGAAAAAAAACCGCAGCTCGAAGGCTGCGGTTTTATCAAACGCTTAACGCTATTACGGCAGAATGGACGGCTGATCCGCCCCTTCTTTCTCTACCTTTTGCTGCAGCATGTGCTCGCGCTTCATGCCCAGTTTCAACGCCAGCGCAGAGGCGACGTAGATAGAAGACACGGTACCGATGGTGACACCGATAAGCATCGTCAGGGAGAAGCCTTTCAGCAGCGCCCCACCGAACAGATACAGCATCAGGATAACCACTAAGGTGGTACCGGATGTGATCAAGGTCCTTTGCAGCGTCTGGGTCAGGGAGACGTTAAAGATCTCGTAAGGCGTCCCGCGGCGGATCTTGCGGAAGTTTTCACGAATACGGTCCGAAACCACGATGCTGTCGTTCAGCGAGTAGCCGATAACCGACATCAACGACGCGACGATGGTCAGGTCAATCTCAATGTGGAACAGCGACAGCACGCCCATGGTAATTACCACGTCGTGCGCCAGCTTGATAACCACACCGGCAGCCAGACGCCACTCGAAGCGGAACCCAACGTACACCAGAATCGACAACAGCGCGACGAGCAGCGCCATCGCACCGTTTTGAGCCAGATCCGCACCCACGCTTGGGCCGACAAACTCAATACGCTTCACTGCCGCATTCTGACTGGTCGCTTCGTTAATCACGCTCACAACCTTGCTGCCGAGCACCTGGCCGCCGGTTTCGCCTTTAGCAGGTGGCATGCGCACCATGATGTCACGGCTGCTGCCAAAGTTCTGCACCAGCGGCTCTTCAAAGCCCGCCTTCTGCAGCGCGGCGCGCATGGTGTCCAGCTCGGCTGGTTTTTCCAGCCCGATTTCGATAACCGTACCGCCGGTAAAGTCCAGACCCCAGTTGAAGCCTTTCACGCCGATAATCGCGACGGAAAGGATCAGCAGGATACCGGAGATGCCGAAGGCCCAGTTGTCCCAGCGCATAAAGTCATAGACTTTACGGCCGTGGTTCAATTGTTCAACAGTATATTCCTGTGCCACAACGCACTCCTTAGATAGACAGCTTGTTGATGCGTTTGCCGCCGTACAACAGGTTCACGATGGCACGGGTGCCGACGATTGCGGTAAACATCGAGGTCGCAACGCCAATACCGGTGGTAATAGCAAACCCTTTGATCGCCCCGGTGCCCACGGCATACAGGATGATAACTTTGATAAGCGTGGTGATGTTGGCATCGAAAATGGAGCTGAACGCGCCTTTGTAGCCTTCATCAATTGCCTGCTGTACCGAACGTCCGTTTCGCAGTTCTTCTTTGATACGTTCGTTAATCAGTACGTTGGCATCCACCGCTACCGCAAGGGTTAAGACGACACCCGCAATACCCGGCATGGTCAGCGTCGCCCCCGGCAGCAGGGACATGATCCCCACAATCAGCACCAGGTTAGCCAGCAGCGCAGAGGTCGCAATCAGGCCAAACTTCTTATAGAAGAAGACCATGAAGATGATGGAGACCACCAGACCCGCCAGGCACGCTTCCAGGCCCTGCTTGATGTTTTCCAGGCCCAGGGTTGGACCGATGGTACGTTCTTCAACAATCTGAATCGGCGCAATCAGCGCACCAGCACGCAGCAGCAGAGAAAGCTGGCGAGCTTCATTCGGGTTGCTGATCCCGGTGATGCGGAAGCTGTTACCCAGGCGAGACTGAATGTTCGCCACGTTGATAACTTCTTCTTCTTTCATCAGGACGGAACGGCCATTCGCGTCTTTCTTACCGCTGTCCTTGTACTCCACAAAGAGGGTTGCCATCGGCTTGCCGATGTTGTCTTTAGTGAAGTTAGACATGATGTTACCGCCAGCGCTGTCCAGGGAAATGTTTACCTGAGGCTGGTTGTATTCATCCATGCTGGACGTGGAGTCAGTGATGTGGTCCCCGGTCAGAATCACGCGCTTGTACAGCACAACCGGCTGACCTTCGCGAGTCTGCTTCACTTCGGAGTCACCCGGCACGCGGCCAGAGGCTGCCGCAGAGGCATCCACGTTGGTGTTCACCAGGCGGAATTCCAGCGTAGCGGTTGCCCCCAGAATTTCTTTGGCACGCGCGGTGTCCTGAATACCCGGCAGCTCAACCACGATACGGTCAGCACCCTGACGCTGCACCAGTGGTTCGGCGACGCCAAGCTGGTTGACACGGTTACGCAGGATATTGATGTTCTGCTGGACCGCGTACTCACGCGCTTCGCTCAGGCGAGCATCGCTCATCACGGCACGCAGCGTATTGCTCCCCTGGTTGGAGAACACCAGATCGCGATGGCGGGAGGAGAGGTAATCTCTTGCTGAGTCGCGCGCGCTTGAATCACGGAAGACGATGTCTACGCCGTAATTGTCGGCTTTACGCACGTTGGTGTAAGCAATGCCCTTGTCACGCAGGTCGCTGCGCAGGCCATCGATATTTTGTTCCTGGAGCTTGCCCAGCGCTGTGTCCATATCGACTTCCATCAGGAAGTGGACGCCGCCGCGCAGGTCAAGGCCGAGCTTCATCGGGTTCGCACCGATAGTCGACATCCAGCGAGGGGTAGCAGGAGCAAGGTTAAGCGCCACGACATAGTTGTCGCCCATCACGCTCATCAACGCTTCACGCGCGCGGAGCTGGGTATCGGTAGAGTCGAAGCGAGCGAGAATAGCGCCCTCTTCCAGCGCCACAGACTTAGCGGTGATATTTTCTTGTTTTAAGGTGTTTTCGACCTGGATCAGCGTTTGTTCACTGGCGGCGGCACCGCGCACGCCAGTTAACTGAACTGCCGGATCCTCACCATACAGGTTGGGAAGCGCATACAGCAGGCCAATCGCCAGTACGGCGATCAGCATGATGTACTTCCACAAAGGATAACGGTTTAACACGTGTAGTTCCCTTAGGGAAAACGAAAATTACAGCGCCTTCATGGTGCCTTTCGGCAGAACGGCAGCTACGAAATCACGTTTGATAACCACTTCGGTGGTATCGTTCAGCGCGATAGCAACATAGCCAGTTTCAGCTACTTTGGTCACGCGGCCAACCAGGCCACCGTTGGTCAGCACTTCATCACCCTTGGAGATGGAGTCCATCAGTTTTTTATGCTCTTTGGTACGCTTTTGCTGCGGACGCAGGATCATAAAATAGAAAATCAGGCCAAACACCACCAGCATAAGAATCAAAGAGTACGGGCTACCCTGCGATGGAGCACCTGTTGCAGCTACCGCATCAGAAATGAAAAAGCTCATTAAAATTCCCTCATTATTAAATTAATCAACGTTCAAAGGTGGAACCGGCTTACCTGTCCGCTCGTAAAAATCCGTCACGAAGTGGTCTAATTTACCCTCTTCAATGGCCTGACGTAAACCAGCCATTAAACGCTGGTAATAGCGCAGGTTATGAATGGTATTAAGACGCGCGCCCAGTATTTCGTTGCAACGGTCAAGATGATGCAAGTAGGCACGTGAATAATTGCGACACGTATAGCAATCACACTCGGCATCGAGCGGGGCGGTGTCATCTTTATGCTTAGCATTGCGGATTTTCACTACGCCGTCCGTCACGAACAGGTGACCGTTACGCGCATTACGAGTTGGCATGACGCAGTCGAACATATCGATACCGCGACGTACCCCTTCAACCAGGTCTTCCGGTTTACCTACGCCCATCAGGTAACGTGGTTTGTCGGCAGGGATTTGCGGGCAAACGTGCTCCAGAATACGGTGCATGTCTTCCTTCGGCTCGCCTACCGCCAGGCCGCCGACAGCGTAGCCATCAAAGCCAATCTCTACCAGACCTTTTACCGAGATATCTCGTAAATCTTCGTAAACACTGCCCTGGATAATGCCAAACAGCGCATTTTTATTTCCAAGGGAATCAAAGCGATCGCGGCTACGCTGCGCCCAACGCAGGGACATTTCCATGGAGCGTTTCGCGTAATCCCAGTCCGCCGGGTACGGCGTACATTCGTCGAAGATCATGACGATATCGGACCCCAGATCGTACTGAATTTCCATGGATTTTTCAGGATCGAGGAAAATAGGATCGCCGTTGATCGGGTTGCGGAAATGTACGCCCGCTTCGGTGATCTTACGGATATCGCCCAGGCTGAATACCTGGAAACCACCGGAGTCCGTCAGGATTGGGCCTTTCCACTGCATAAAATCATGCAGGTCGCCGTGCAGTTTCATGATTTCCTGGCCAGGACGAAGCCATAAATGGAAGGTATTGCCCAGGATAATCTGCGCGCCCGTGGCTTCAACTTCTTCCGGCGTCATACCTTTCACGGTGCCGTAAGTACCCACCGGCATAAAGGCCGGGGTTTCGACGGTGCCACGTTCAAAGACCAGGCGACCGCGTCGTGCGCGTCCGTCGGTGGTATCTAATTCAAATTTCACATTTCCTCCAGCACCAGAGAAACAGTCTGGTGAGTCAATTAACGCCGTGGGCGGTGCTCACGGCGGAATAAGCGGGGGTGGGTTACCCTCACCCCGGCCCTCTCCCTGGAAGGGAGAGGGAGAATACTTTCTCTGTTACCCAATACTCTCACGGGGGAGAGGGCCAGGGTGAGGGGCAATCACGCCCCCGGGCGTTCGTTTATCGCCTGCGGATTACAGGTAATGAACATCGCATCGCCGTAGCTAAAGAAGCGATATTCCGCTTTCACCGCCTCGTGGTAAGCGTGCATTGTGTTTTTATAACCGGCAAACGCGGAGACCAGCATAATCAGCGTAGACTCCGGCAGGTGGAAGTTCGTCACCAGCGCGTCGATCACTTTGTACTGATAGCCCGGATAGATAAAGATTTGGGTATCGCCGAAGAACGGCTCGATCAGGTCGTTCTGCGCAGCCTGAGCGGCGCTTTCCAGGGAGCGTACCGACGTAGTTCCGACCGCAATAACGCGATTGCCACGCGCTTTACAGGCCAGCACTTCATCCACAACGTCCTGGGGCACTTCGGCATACTCAGAGTGCATGATGTGGTCTTCGATGCTGTCCACGCGCACCGGCTGGAACGTCCCCGCCCCGACGTGCAGCGTGACGAACGCCATATCGACACCTTTATTGCGCAGTTTTTCCAGCAGCGGCTCGTCAAAGTGCAGACCTGCTGTCGGCGCAGCAACCGCCCCCGGCTTCTGGCTATAAACCGTTTGATAAAGCTCGCGGTCGGCTTCTTCATCCGGGCGGTCGATGTACGGTGGCAGCGGCATATGGCCGATGTTATTTAAGATATCCAGTACGGCGCGCTCGTCGTTAAACTCGACCTCAAACAGCGCATCGTGGCGCGCAACCATGGTGGCGTGTACGCTTTCATCATCGCCCAACAGCAGCTCGGCGCCGGGTTTTGGCGCTTTAGAGGCGCGAATATGTGCCAGAATGCGTTTATCATCCAGCATACGCTCGACCAGTATTTCAATTTTCCCGCCGCTGGCTTTACGGCCAAACAGGCGAGCCGGGATTACGCGGGTGTTATTGAACACCAGCAGGTCGCCGGGGTTGAGCTTGTCGAGCAAATCGGTGAAAGTGCCATGCGCCAATGCGCCCGTCGGCCCGTCAAGTGACAGCAAGCGGCAGCTGCTGCGCTCGGCTTGCGGATAATGAGCAATCAGGGATTCAGGCAGTTCAAAGGAAAAATCAGCAACGCGCATGGTATAGCACTCAGACTTAAAAACAGGCGGCTTAGTCTAGTGGCAGGGGGCTTTCCCTGCAACACGTTTACCCTGCTCAGGCCGTTTTAACGCCATAAATGGAATAACTATTCGATGAATTTTCTCGCCCACCTGCATTTGGCACATCTGGCCCAAAGTTCACTGCTGGGAAATTTGCTGGCGGATTTCGTGCGCGGCAGCCCGGACGACAGCTTTTCGCCCGAGGTCGTGGCCGGCATTTATATGCACCGCAGAGTCGATGTCCTGACGGACGGACTGCCGGAGGTGGCTTTAGCCCGCGGCTGGTTCAGCCCAGAGACGCGGCGAGTTTCGCCGATTTCTCTGGATGTCATGTGGGACCACTTCCTGTCGCGCCACTGGCATAAGGTTTGCCCGGATATCGGGCTCGAGGATTTTATCGCCTATGCTCGCGGGCAGATTGTGCCCAGGCTTAACGACACGCCGCCGCGCTTCATTAATCTTAATAACTATTTATGGCGTGAACGCTGGCTGGAGCGTTATCAGGATATGGATTTTATTGCTAACGTTCTCAATGGGATGGCGAGCCGTAGACCAAAACTTGATGCCCTGCGAGCCTCCTGGCACGATCTCGACGCCCATTATGACCAGTTGGAGGAGTTGTTCTGGCAGTTCTACCCACGCATGATGGTGATGGCGGAACAAAAAAGTTTGTGATCGTTCCCGGTTCACGTTAGAACAACTTGCCCTTTTCGAAAAAAGGGCTATCTTGGTTATCGGCATCAAGATATGCGTCTTTTTGATAGCCAAAACCTATCTGATTGATTGGCAAGATGCCATTGAGCTACATGGAATGGAGCCCCTATACTCCCCCCGTTGCGTTAACATTCACTTTAACAAAATTAACAGGAGTACATATGGTCCTGGTTACTCGTCCAGCCCCTGACTTTACCGCTGCTGCCGTTCTGGGCAATGGCGAAATCGTTGAAAACTTCAACTTCAAAAAACACACCAACGGTAAAGCCACCGTTGTGTTCTTCTGGCCGATGGACTTCACCTTCGTTTGCCCGTCTGAACTGATCGCGTTCGACAAGCGTTACGAAGAATTCCAGAAACGTGGCGTAGAAGTCGTTGGTGTATCTTTTGACTCCGAGTTCGTTCACAACGCATGGCGTAAAACCCCGGTTGATAAAGGCGGCATCGGCGAAGTGAAATACGCGATGGTTGCTGATATCAAACGTGAAATCCAGCAAGCCTACGGCATCGAACACCCGGAAGCGGGCGTTGCGCTGCGCGGTTCCTTCCTGATCGACAAAGCCGGTATCGTTCGCCACCAGGTGGTTAACGATCTGCCGCTGGGTCGTAACATCGACGAAATGCTGCGTATGGTTGACGCGCTGCAGTTCCACGAAGAGCACGGCGAAGTGTGCCCGGCTCAGTGGGAAAAAGGGAAAGAAGGCATGAACGCGTCTCCGGACGGCGTTGCTAAGTACCTGAGCGAGAACGTTGCTAAGCTGTAATGGCTAAGCAAGTTCGAAGAAAAGGCCGCGATTGCGGCCTTTTTTGTTTTTGTCAGAAGGCGAAGCAGGAACAGCCCATCATGCCCCAGAACGCCGTCTCATCGCCGACGGGAATCGAGGAATTACGCGCCACATCATGCTGATGCCCGTGGACGTTACAGCTCCCGCAGCACTGATGCACCGATGCCATCATCCCCACTTTTGCCGCCGCTGGTGGCGCGGAGCGGTAATGCCCCGGCACGTTCACCACAGGCGACCAGTCAGGCACAACGGGAATGGCTGGCGGTGCCAGAGGCGTAAAGGCTCCAGTGGCATAAACCACTTTTCCATCCACCACGGTCATCACCGATTCAATACCCTTGATAGCCTCTTCCGCCACGCTGAAGTAGTCCTGAGACAGCACAACCAGGTCAGCCAGTTGCCCCGCCTGAATCCGCCCTTTCTTGCCCTGCTCGTTAGAGAACCAGGCGCTGCCTGCGGTCCATAGCTCAAGGGCGACATCGCGGGACATACGGTTATTCTCGTCGTACATCTGCATACCGCCCACAGTGCGCCCGGACACCAGCCAGTAAAGCGCCGTCCACGGGTTGTAGCTCGCCACGCGCGTGGCGTCGGTGCCTAACCCCACGGGCACACCTGCGGCTAGCATTTTCGCCACCGGCGGCGTTTGTTTCACCGCCTCAATCCCGTAGCGCTCCGCATAGTATTCGCCCTGGAAAGCCATGCGGTGCTGAACCGCAATCCCACCGCCCAGCGCCTTAACCCGGTCGATATTGCGTTCGGTAATCGTCTCTGCGTGGTCAAACAGCCAGTGCAGACCGTTGAACGGAATATCGCGATTGACCTTTTCGAACACGTCCAGCATGCGGCTGATGGACTCGTTGTAGGTGGCATGCAGCCGGAACGGCCAGCGGTGTTCAACCAGATGGCGCACCACACGCTCCAGCTCCTGTTCCATGCCGTCCGGCAAATCCGGGCGTGGCTGCAGGAAGTCTTCAAAGTCTGCCGCCGAGAACACCAGCATTTCACCGGCCCCGTTGGCGCGGTAGAAGTCGGTGCCCTGCCCCGGCGCCAGCATGTCGGTCCATTTTTCAAAATCTTCCAGCTCATGCTGAGGGCGCTGGGTAAACAGGTTATAGGCAATGCGCACCGTCATCTGCTTTTTACTGTGCAGCTCGTCGATAACCTGGTAATCCTCAGGGTAGTTCTGGAAACCACCGCCCGCGTCAATCGCGCTGGTCACGCCCAGGCGGTTCAGCTCCCGCATAAACTGCCGCGTTGAGTTCACCTGCATCTCCAGCGGCAGTTTCGGCCCTTTTGCCAGCGTGGAATAAAGGATCATCGCGTTAGGCTTCGCCACCAGCATTCCGGTCGGATTCCCGTTGCCGTCACGGACAATCTCGCCACCCGGCGGGTTTGGCGTCTCTTTGGTATAGCCCACCGCTTTCAGCGCGGCGCGGTTGAGCAAAGCTCTGTCGTACAGATGCAGAACGAATACCGGCGTATCGGGCGCGGCCTCGTTAAGTTCTTCGATGGTAGGCATGCGGCGTTCGGCAAACTGGAACTCTGTCCAGCCCCCCACCACGCGTACCCACTGCGGAGACGGCGTGCGCAGCGCCTGTTCTTTTAGCATGCGCAGGGCATCGGCCAGCGAAGGCACGCCTTCCCAGCGCAGCTCAAGGTTGTAGTTCAGCCCGCCGCGAATCAGGTGCAGGTGCGAATCGTTCAGGCCGGGGATCACCGTGTGGCCTTTCAAATCGACGACCTGGCTACCTTCTCCGGCAAAGCTCATCGCATAGGCGGTGCTGCCCGCTGCCAGAATTTTACCGTCTTTAATCGCTACCGCTTCGGCAAGCGGATTCTCTTTATCCAGCGTGTGAAACTGGCCATGAGTTAAAATCAGTGAGGCATGTTGAGACATAATCAGGGACTCCTGAGAAATCATGCTTTTTTTAGCCAACCGGCAAACAGCTTCGTCACCATCGGCATCCAGAGCCAGACCACCAGCGCTACCACGCAGGCATCGTTAAGCAAGTGCCCGGGAAGCGTGCCGCGTAAACCTGGGAACAACATGCCCGTCAGCCACGGCACAAGGTTGGTACTGGGGAAGATTACCAGCAGCGTGATCAGGAACTGCTTCCACTGCGGCGGGCGTTTCACCGTCGCACTTTCCGGGGTAAACCAGAAGGCCGTTTCGGTGTGCACCTGCACTTTGTCGTCATCGGCAAGAGAGGATTTGATCTCTGCCACAAGGCGATGGCGTTCAGGGGAGTCAGTCCAGGCATTGAGATGCTCGAGCGTGTCGAAGCGAATCACCACGTTATAGGTGTCGTTCCCGGCCGTGGGGCGAATCACATGTACCCCAAGGTGACCGGGGAAACGAGCGGCGGTCGGCATGATCTTTTCCAGCCATTGTTCGTAGCGAGCGGCCTCGCCTGGCCGGATTTCGTGGGTGATCACCAGCGTAACGGTATTGTTGTCGGCCATGCCGCAATTCCTGAGTCAGAATAGGGAGGAAAAACGGAGCGGCGAACCCGCCCCGAGTGTGATCCATCAGGCTTTACGTTCCGGCGCGCCGTGAACCATCGTATAAGCGTAGTCGACGCCCATGCCATAAGCCCCGCTGTGCTCACGAACCAGGTTCATCACCGCGTCATAAGTTTCTTTGCGTGACCAGTCGCGCTGGTACTCCAGCAGAACCTGCTGCCAGGTCACCGGCACGGCACCGGCCTGCACCATCCGGTCAATGGCGCGTTCGTGGGCATCCACAGAAGTCCCGCCGGAAGTGTCGGTCACCACATACACT
This sequence comes from Cedecea sp. AS113, assembly GCF_037152415.1. Taxonomy (NCBI): domain Bacteria; kingdom Pseudomonadati; phylum Pseudomonadota; class Gammaproteobacteria; order Enterobacterales; family Enterobacteriaceae; genus Cedecea; species Cedecea sp. AS113. The sequence continues at coordinate 151,410 of NZ_JBBCMI010000003.1, read as the reverse complement.
TCAAAGCCTTCTTCCAGCGCCATCAGCGCCGGGAAGGTCAGGCACACTTCGGTCCACAGCGCTGAAATAATCAGTTTTTTACGGCCCGTCGCCTTCACCGCCTCAACAAAGGCTTTATCTTCCCAGGAGTTCATGGAAGTACGCTCAATGGGCTTAATGTCAGGATGAACAGCTAATAATTCAGGCCAGATATAGCCGCTGAAGCTTTTGGTTTCGACGGAGGTATAAATCGTCGGCACCTTAAATATTTTGCCCGCCTTTGCCAGCGCCACGGTGTTATTTTTCAGGGTCTGGCGATCGATATTCGCCACGCCGAAAGCCATTTGCGGCTGGTGATCGATAAAAATAAGGGTGGAGTTAGTTGGGTCAATCAGTTCACGAATAGACATTTTATTCCCTCAGCTATCAATGAGTTATTAAGGTATCCATCTCTGGATGACGCCTTTATTTTCTGCATACAGCCGCAGGGTTGATAGCCGGAATTTTCTAACGTCTTATTTAATTTTTTGGTGATAGACTTTTGCAAGGCCAAAGCCCGAACGGATTATCACTATGCGCGTAAATTTAGATGTGCTGCTCATTCTTGATGCCTTAGATAAGCACGGCAGTTTTGCCGCCGCCGCTGAATCGCTGTTTAAAACGCCTGCGGCGCTGAGTTATATGGTGCAGAAGCTAGAAAACGATCTGAATATTAAACTTCTGGATCGCTCAGGCCATCGGGCAAAATTTACCGACACCGGCAGGATTGTGCTGGAAAAAGGGCGGATGGTGCTCAGCGCCGCGAAGGATCTGGAAAGCCAGGCTTTGCGCTCCACCTCCGGCTGGGAAAAAACGCTGACCATTGCGCTGGACGGTTCATTTCCCTTCCACCTGCTGCTGCCGTTGATGGAGGAGTTCTACGCTCTCGACCAGCAAACCACGCTTAATTTTACCCACCATACGCTGGCAGGAGCCTGGGAAGAGCTGACCCACAACGGCGCGAACATTATTCTCGGCGCCATTAACGAGCCGCCGACGTCATCCGAATACGCCTACAAGATGCTGGGCACGCTGGACAACGTGTTTGTCGTCTCCCCCAAGCACGCGCTGGCAAAAGCGGAACATGTGCTTTCCAGTGACGAAGTTTGCCGCCATCGTGCGGCCATCATTGGCGATACGGCACGTTACTGCCAGCCAATCAACACCAATTACATTGAAGAGCAAGAACGCGTGGTGGTGTTCGACTTCCCTAGCAAGGTCGCTATTTTAGTCTCGGGCCTGGCCTGCGGATTTTTACCCCGCCACATCGCCCAGCCACTCCTTAACAGCGGCAAATTAATTGAAAAACCAGTTGTATCGTTCCGCCAGACGGACGTGACCTACATCGGCTGGCATAACCGGGGTGAAGGCCTGGCCGCACGCTGGTGGCGAGAAAAGATCATTGAAGGGGATTTGGTCAACGCCCTTTATCAGCCCCCGGCGGAGAGCTAAACCTCTCCCCGCCGGGTTACCGACCTAAAGACTGCGCCAGACCGCGGCGCTGACGGCAGGCAAGCTCAGCTCGCGGTTATTGAGCGCCGCCTCGCCTTCGATCTGCGTCCAGGCTCTGCCGCTCAGCAAGGCATCCCACGGGAGCGTGGCCTGAACCTCGCTGCCGCGATTGATGGCCACCAGAACACGTTCGTTTTGATAAGCACGCACGAACACGACGACGTCCTGCTCAGCGTAGATGACCCGGCAACCACCGTGACGAAGCGCCCGGCTTTGTTTGCGCAGCTTGCCGAGCCGCTGATAAAGCGCCAGCAGATCTAAATCCTGATCCTGTTTCTGCCACGGGAAAGGCTTGCGGCAGAAAGGATCGTTGTTGCCATCCAGCCCCACCTCATCGCCGTAATAGATACAGGGCACGCCGGGCCAGGCGTACAGCCAGATGACGGCCAGCGGCAAGCGGGCAACATCTTTACCAAGAATCGACTTAAAACGGGCGGTATCGTGGCTGTCGAGCTGGTTAAACATGCGCAGCTGCTGCTGATGGGAAAGTGCCGAGCGGTACTCTTCCATCCATGCTATACAGGTTTGGGCGTCAATATCCTGCGGCTCGTAAGAGATATCGGTGTTTGCCAAAAATCCCCACAGCGGGAAAGTAAAACCGCGATAGTTCATGGCGGCATCTTCGGCATCGGCCTGCAGCCACTGCCGGGCATCGCCAAAGTGCTCGCCGAGGACGTAAGCATTCTGTTTGGTTTCTTTTGCCGCCTGGGTAATGCCGCTGACGTGCAGAAGATTATTTTTCGCCCCGCCTTCCTCTCCCAGCATATGCACTACGTCCAGCCGCCAGCCGTCAATGCCCCAGGGCTCCCGCAGCCAGTGCCGCACAATGCTTTGCTCGCCGCGATAGATCTCATCCACCAGCGTGGCCGAGCGATAATCCAGCTTAGGCAGGCTGGAATAGCCCAACCAGTCCAGCGCCAACCCTTCGTCAGAAAAGCTGTACCAGTCGCGCCACGGAGACTGTGGGTGATGGCAGGCGCCATTCTCACCGTTCTGATGCCTGTCAAACCAGCCGTGCGTATCGCCGCTGTGGTTAAAAACGCCGTCCAGCATCAGCTTCATCCCCTGCCGGCGCGTATTTTCCCTCAGCCGCAGGAAAGCGGCATTACCGCCAAACTGCTCGTCTACCTGCCGGTAATCCTGAGTGTCGTACTTATGCACGCTGGGCGCGGTAAAAATAGGGTTCAGATAAAGTGCCGTCACGCCGAGCTTTTTCAGGTACGGCAGCTTTTCACTGATCCCGTCCAGATCGCCGCCGTAAAACGTCGATCCTCCGGCTTCCCCGGTTAAAGGCTCATGCCACTCCCGGCGGACGATATCCCGCCCGGCCGCATGATGAAAATAAACGTTATCCTGCACCGGCTGGCGATTAGCCCCGCGCGCAAAACGATCCGGGAAGATCTGATAGAACACCTGGTCCTGCACCCAATCCGGGCCGTCATCCGGCGTATCAAAAGCGAACTGTTCCAGCCGGGCCGGCGGCGTTTTTTGGAAGCCCTGAGGTGTGTACCAGCGCTGCCTGTCCTGCCAGAGTAGCTTAAAGCTGTAGCGACGGCGCGGCTGCCCTTCGGCGGTATCGAGGGTGACTTTCCAGGCGACAACGCCCTCAAGGGGAGCCTGTTTCTGGCGCACCATGACCAGAGAAATCTCTTCGTTATCTTTTTCGCCACGCAGAATCACTTTTTCCGGCAGGTCGTCCCCCGCCAGCCACAGGGTAATGACAAGGCTGCGTTCCCGCGTCTGGATAAACGGCGCCACCGGCAGGTGCCAGGCATTCAACATAGTAACTTTCCCATCGCTTAAAAATGACGCCACCTTGCCACAGCATAAGGCTTTATCACTCATCATTCCGGGTTAATTTGGGGGAGGACAGGAGGGGTGGAGACGGGAGAAATTATTCCCCTCACCCCGGCCCTCTCCCCAAAGGGGCGAGGGGGAAAAACGAATGAGGAGAACACTATTTATTCCCTCTCCCTTCCTGGGAGAGGGTCAGGGTGAGGGTAAAACCAGATACCGAGTTCTAACCGAATCAGCCACTACACTGGCAACGACTGCGCCTTAACCCGGCGCTTAACAACCCAGCCAATAAGCAGCAGCGCAATCCAGCCGCAGCCCACGTACAGCGAAATACGGGTATCCGGGTGGTAACCAATCAGCCCGATAATAAACACCAGGAACACCAGGCCCACGACGGTCGTCGCTACGCCACCGGGGATCGGGAATTTCAGCGCTTTCGCCTCTTCTGGCGACAGGCGGCGGCGGAAGGCAATCTGCGACAGCAGGATCATTATCCAGACCCAAACGGTGGCGAACGTTGCCAGCGACGCAATCACCAGGAAGACGTTTTCCGGCATGATGTAGTTCAGGTAAACCGCCAGCAGCAGCGCGCAGGCCATCACCACAACGGTGACCCACGGAATACCGTTGCGGGAAGTCCTGGCGAAGATTTTAGGCGCGCTACCCTGCTCGGCCATGCCGTGCAGCATGCGGCCCACGCCAAACACATCGCTGTTAATCGCCGAGAGCGAAGCCGTGATAACCACAAAGTTCAGAATACCGGCTGCAGCGGTAATGCCCATATGCTGGAAGGTCATCACAAACGGACTGCCCTCGGTGCCCACCTGGTTCCAGGGATAAATGGACATGATGACGAACAGCGTCCCCACGTAGAACACCAGAATACGCAGCGGCACGGAGTTTATCGCGCGCGGAATGGATTTCTGCGGATCTTTCGCTTCGCCTGCGGTGATGCCGATAATCTCAATCCCGCCGTAGGCAAACATCACCATCTGCAGAGACATGATCATGCCCAGCCAGCCGTTGCTGAAGAAGCCACCGTTGCTCCACAGGTTGTGGATACCGGTCGCCTGGCCGCCGTTGCCAATCCCCCACACGATAATGCCGATCCCGGCAATAATCATGATGATGATGGTGGCGACTTTAAAGAATGAGAACCAGAACTCCAGCTCGCCGAACACCTTGACGCTCATCAGGTTGATGGCGCAGATAATCAGCACCACGCTCAGCACCCAGACCCAGTGCGGCACCGCCGGGAACCAGATACCCATGTAGATCCCGAACGCGGTCACGTCGGCGATGGCAACAATCAAAATCTCAAAGCAGTAGGTCCAGCCGGTAATATAGCCAGCCAGCGGCCCAAGGTTGTCCTGAGCATAGCGAGAAAACGAGCTGGCAGCGGGATTGTGCACCGACATTTCGCCCAGCGCGCGCATAATAATATAGGCCGCCACGCCGCCGATGATATACGCCAGCAGAACGCTCGGCCCCGCCATTTTGATGGCGTCCGCCGAACCGTAAAACAGCCCTGTGCCAATCGCCGACCCCAGCGCCATAAATCGAATATGCCGGGTGCTCAAACCGCGCTTGAGCTTGTTGGTGTTTTCCATGAATCCAGGTTCCACGCTTTACAATAAAAAAACCACGGAGGACGACTCCGTGGTTACTTAGCAATCAAAAAATTAGTGGGCGGCGGAGGTGACCTGACGCCCCGCTGCTTTGTCCCAGATAGCGGTGATCACCACCATCGCAACGGTCGGCAGCAGCCAGGCAAGTCCCTGATCCGCCAGCGGCAGTTTCGCCGCCCAGCCAGGCAGCATGTCGCTGATGGCCGATGCCTTAATGCCGTCAATCATACCAAACAGCAGGCTTATCAGCATCGCCGGGGCAATAACGCGGGTGGAGTTGTTCCACCACGGACGGGTGAAGCTCAGCACCACCAGGGCAATACAAGGTGGATAGATTGCCGTCAGTACCGGGATCGAAATCTGAATCAGGTGGCTCAGGCCCAGGTTAGATACCACCATCGAGAACAGGCCGAGGATAAACACCAGCGAGCGGTAAGAGAGCGGCAGATACTGGCTAAAGAACTCCGCGCAGGCACAGGTCAGGCCCACGGCGGTAACCAGACAAGCCAGGAAGATCAGCGCCGCCAGGAAGAAGCTACCGGCCCCGCCAAAGGTATGCGCCACATAAGCGTGCAGAATAGCCGCGCCGTTGGCTTTCTGATCGACCAGGTTCGCGCTATCGGAACCGAGGTGGAACAGTGCCAGGTAGATAACCGTCAGGCCGATACCGGCAATCAGGCCAGCCCAAATCGTGTAGCGGGTCAGCAGGCGAGATTCGGTCACACCGCGAGAGCGCGCGGCATTCACGATAACAATCCCGAACACCAGCGAAGCCAGCGTGTCCATCGTCAGGTAGCCGTTCACGAAGCCGTTAGAAAACGCCGCGTTCTGGTAGGCTTCAGTCGCCGTGCTCAGGCCACCGGCTGGCCACAGCACCGCCCCGGCCGCCAGGATCAGCAGCGCGATGATTTTCACCGGCGCCAGCACGTGGCCCACGGTGTCCAGCAGCTTACCCGGATAAAGAGAAATCCCGATCACCAGCGCAAAGTACACCAGGCTGTAAATAAACAGCGGCATATCGCCCATACCGGTCAGCGGAGCAATTCCCACTTCAAAGGAAACGGTGGTGGTACGCGGCGTGGCAAACAGCGGCCCTACGGCCAGGTAGCAGACGGTCGCCAGCAAAATACCGGCGCGGCGGCCAATCGGCGAGCTAAGGCTGTCAATACCGCCGCCGACGCGGGCAATCGCCACGATAGTCAGAACGGGTAAACCTACCGCCGTGACCAGGAAGCCAAGCGCCGCCGTCCAGACGTGCTCGCCAGCCTGTAAGCCAACCATAGGAGGGAAAATAATGTTGCCCGCGCCGACAAACAGCGCAAAGGTCATAAAGCCCAGAGCGATGATGTCACGAGATTTCAAATGATAGGTCATAAAATAAAGCAGCCTGTGGATGTGTGGTGTTGAAAATGCTCAAATTTTTAAACCGACGTTCAGTCCAAATAACGTTCGGTAAAAACGCGGTTATTACCGGTAACGACAGCGGAATATGCTTCTCCGGATCGGTGGCGAAGAATAGTTAGTCGAATTACCACGCAATTTCAGTCGGTCTGGTAATAACAGGGGGGCAATTAAAACGCTTATAGCGTTTGAAGACAAGAAGGGATCGGGAAACCAGAAATATATCCTTTAAAAATACGCATAACCAGTGAATAAAGTTGATTATACGCTTTTGTTATGGCTTATCATGCGGACAAAAAAGCATCAATTCGATATTCATCGCTTAACGATTGGTGAAAATACAAACAAAAAGGCCAGAAAACTGGCCTGTGGAAAGTGTACTTGACGGTTGCGGTGAATTAATGTGCAGCCACCGCTGACTCAGGAGCGATTAAGCGCTCGGGCAGGATGAACGAAAACGTCGAGCCCTGCCCCGGTACGCTTTCGATATCCAGCCGCGCATCATGATGGCTAAGGGCATGCTTCACGATGGCCAGCCCAAGCCCGCTGCCTCCGGTCTGCCGGGAACGCGCTTTGTCTACTCGGTAGAAACGCTCCGTCAGGCGCGGAATGTGCTCGGCGGAGATCCCCGGCCCGGTATCCTTCACGCTGAACGCTACGCCGTGAGGCAGCCTGCGCCAGGTGACGGTGATGTGCGTCCCGGCAGGCGTGTGATTCACCGCGTTATACACCAGGTTAGAGATCGCGCTGCGCAGCTGCTCTTCGTTACCGTAAACCTGCAGCCCTGGCTCAACGTTAAAAGTGAGCGTTTGCTTCTGCTGGCTCAACGTCTGCGCCTCTCGTTCCACCACGCGCAGCATCAGCGGCACGTCGATTTTCTCATTCATCGACAGCGTGGGCGCGGCTTCGATGCGCGACAGCGTTAACAATTGCCTCACCAGCCCTTCCATGCGTGAAGTTTGCTCGCGCATGGTATGCAGGGCTTTATCCCGCAACGGCCCTTCCAGAGCCTGATCCTGCATCATCTCCAGGTAACCCTGTAACACGGTCAGCGGCGTGCGCAGCTCATGGCTAACGTTGGCAAAGAAATTGCGGCGAGCGCCTTCAAGCTGGTGCATCTGCGTGACGTCTCGCGCCACCATCAGCCACTGCCCGTCGGCGTAGGGCATCACGCGGAACTCAAGATGACGGCCATTGTTGAGTATCAGCGTCAGCGGGCGACCAAACTGCTGCTTCGCCACGTATTGTGAGAATTCAGGGTAACGCAGCAGGTTGAGGATATTTTGGCCGCTGTCGTCAGGCCAGCGCAGGCCAAGCAGCTGTTGCGCCAGGCCGTTACACCAAAAAATGGTGCCTTCTTCGGTGGTCAGCACCACCGCATCGGGCAGCGATTCGGCTCCGCTTCGGAAGCGTTTGATCAGGTTGCCCAACTCTTTGCGGCGCTTTTTATTACGCAGCTGCATCTGGTGCAGCCCGTACAGCAGAGGTTCCCAGCTTCCCCGCCCGGGCGGCGGGGTCATGCTGCGGTCAACCCACAGCCACCAGGAAAGACGAAGTAAATTCCAGAAATGCCAGCTTAACAGGGCGGTCACCGCCGCCAGTAAAAACCACGGCAGGTGGCCAAAAATCAATCCGAGAATTGCCGCTGGCATACAACAGAGCACCAGCTCCAGTACCAGCCTTTTCCATGACAGCCGTTCCAGCACGCGTCACGCTCCTGTCAGCATATTAAAAACGGGTTGAAAAACGATAACCCGTGCCGCGAACTGTTTGCACCATTTTGTCATGACCACTTGTTTCCAACGCTTTACGCAGGCGACGAATATGCACGTCTACGGTACGGTCTTCAACGTAAACGTTCGTTCCCCACACGTTATTGAGCAGCTGTTCACGGCTGTAAACGCGCTCCGGGTGGGTCATAAAGAAGTGTAACAGCTTAAATTCAGTTGGCCCCATGTCGAGCGGATCTTCGCCGGTCATCACGCGGTGTGAGGACGGGTCCAGGCTCAGCCCCTGCATCTCAATCACTTCTTCCACCGCCATCGGGGAAATACGGCGCATCACCGCTTTAATACGCGCCACCAGCTCTTTAGGCGAGAACGGCTTAGTGATGTAATCATCGGCACCGACTTCAAGGCCACGCACGCGATCTTCTTCTTCGCCACGCGCGGTCAGCATCATCACCGGAATTTCGCGGGTCAGCGCTTCACGTTTCAGGTGCTTGATAAACTGGATCCCGGAACCGCCTGGCAGCATCCAGTCCAGCAGGATCAGGTCGGGGAAAGGTTCAATCAGCAGGTTAACCGCGCTGTCATAATCTTCCGCCTCTACCGACTGGAAGCCATTTTGCTCGAGCACAAAGCTCACCATTTCACGAATCGGAGCTTCATCTTCTACGACTAAAATGCGTCTCGCCATGATTTACCCTGTTGAAAAGAGACCATCTCTTATTAATTGTGCGCCAGTATGCGTCAGATTTGTGACAGATTTATGAAAAAGATGACGGCAAGATATTTCACCTTTTTGAATTATGACAGCCATGGATTTTTACTGGCGGTTACGCTGCCAGCTCAATAGCTTATAATCGGTAATTCGCCTCTTTGCCATGGGACAGGTTATGCGCATTCTCCACACATCAGACTGGCACATCGGCCAAAACTTCTATACCAAAAGCCGGGCTTCTGAACATCAGGCCTTTCTCGACTGGCTATTAAACGCCGCGGTCGAGCATCAGGTGGATGCGATCCTCGTCGCGGGAGATATCTTTGACACCGGCTCGCCGCCGAGCTACGCCCGTGAAATGTATAACCGTTTTGTCGTGCAGCTGCAGGGCACCGGCTGCCAGCTCGTGGTGCTGGCGGGGAATCACGATTCCGTAGCTACCCTGAATGAATCCCGGGAGCTGCTGGCCTGCCTGAACACCCGCGTCATTGCCAGCGCCCGCCATAACAAAGACGAACAGGCGCTGCTGCTCAATCAAAAAGACGGCACGCCGGGGGCGATACTCTGCCCTATTCCTTTCCTGCGTCCTCGCGACATTCAAAGCAGCCAGGCGGGGCTGTCCGGCCATGAAAAACAGCGCTCTTTAATGGAAGCCATCAGCGAACATTATCAGCAATGTTATGCCGCCGCCGTGGCGCTTCGCGGTGACCAGCCGCTGCCGATAATTGCCACCGGGCACCTGACCACGGTAGGCGTCACGAAATCCGATGCGGTGCGTGACATTTATATTGGCACACTGGATGCCTTCCCGGCGCAGCACTTCCCGCCCGCCGACTACATTGCGCTCGGGCACATCCATCGCGCGCAAAAAATTGGCGGCACGGAGCATATTCGCTACAGCGGCTCGCCGATTCCGCTGAGCTTCGACGAAACCGGCAAAGCAAAAACCGTTTTTCTGGTGACATTCAGCGGCGGAGCGCTAACCAGCGTCGAGCCTCTGGAAGTCCCCATCAGCCAGCCGCTGGCCATCGTGAAAGGGTCGCTGAGTGAAATCGAGCGGCAGCTAGAGCAGTGGCGAAACGCGCCTGCTGAACCCAAAGTCTGGCTGGATATCGAAATCGCCACCGACGAATATCTGCACGACATGCAGCGCCAGGTGCAGGCGCTCACAGACGATTTGCCGGTTGAAGTCGTTCTGCTGCGCCGCAGCCGCGAACAGCGCGAGCGGGTGATTGCCAGCCAGCATAAAGAGACGCTGAGCGAGTTAAGCGTTGAAGAAGTTTTTGAGCGGCGGCTGAGTCAGGAAGAAACCAGCGAGGAGCGCGCCGCCCGGCTAAGAACGCTGTTTGCCCAAACCCTTTCAGATTTGCACCAGCGGGAGGAACAGGCATGAAGATCCTCAGCCTGCGGTTAAAAAACATTAACTCCCTGAAAGGCGAGTGGAAAATTGATTTCACCCAGGAGCCTTTCGCCAGCAACGGGCTGTTTGCCATCACCGGCCCCACGGGCGCGGGCAAAACCACCCTGCTGGATGCCATTTGCCTGGCGCTGTACCACAAGACACCGCGCCTCAGCACCGTGTCGCAGTCGCAAAATGACTTGATGACCCGCGACACCGCAGAATGCCTGGCCGAAGTCGAGTTTGAGGTAAAAGGTACGGGCTATCGCGCCTTCTGGAGCCAGAACCGCGCCCGCAACGCGGCAAACGGCAATCTTCAGGCGCCGCGCGTGGAGCTGGCTCAAATCAGCGACGGCAAAATCCTGGCGGATAAAATCAAAGACAAGCTGGAGATTATCGCCGCGCTCACCGGGCTGGACTACGACCGTTTCACCCGCTCAATGATGCTCTCCCAGGGGCAGTTCGCCGCCTTTTTAAACGCCGATGCCAACGACCGCGCCTCGCTGCTTGAAGAGCTGACCGGCACGGAGATTTACGGCACCGTTTCCGCTGCGGTGTTTGAAAATCATAAGCAAATCAAAAGCCGCCTTGAAAACCTGCTGGCTCAGGCTTCCGGCGTCGCGCTACTAACCGCTGAGCAGCAACAGCAGCTTACCGAGAGTTTGCAGGCGCTCACTCTGGAAGAGAAAAAGCTTTCCGTGGAGCACCAACAGCAGCAGCAGCACCAGCAATGGCTCGCTCAGCTAACCCGGCTTTCTGCCGACAAAGCCCAAAAGCAGCAGGCGCTGGGCACAGCCAGTCAGGCGGTCAAAGACGCAGAGCCCATGCTGGCGAAACTGACCCGAGCTTTGCCCGCCGAAAAACTTCGCCCTGACTGGCAGCGGCTGCAGGAAAAGCAGCAGTCGCTGAAGCAAAACAGCGAGGCGGCGGAGAAAGTGAATACCCGCTTACAGCAGCTTTCCGTCCGCCGGCAGCAAACCCGAATGCTGGCCGCCGAACAGGCTCAGCGGCTGAAGAGAGAAGCTCAGCAGGTCGAAGACTGGCTCGCGGCGAATGACCGTTATCGACTTTGGTCTGCCGAACTGACGGGCTGGCGCATGGCATTCACGCAGCAGCAGCGCGACGAAAAACAGCTTACTGAGCTAAAGCAGGCGCTCGAGGCCAGTCGGCAAAAGCTGCAGGCGCTGCCGGAGCCAAAGCTTAGCCTTTCTCCTGATGAAGTGAGCGCTCATTTACAGCGGATGCTGGCAACCCGGCCTGCTCGCCAACTGTTGGCTACTTTGCAGCCGCAGTTTGCCACGCTGGAGAAACGCAAAACCGAGCAACAGCGCGAGCTTGCCGAGCTGGAGAAACAGATTGCCGAGCGAGACGTTGACCTGGGGCAAAAGCGCCAGCAGTACAAAGACAAACGCCAGCACGAAGCGGATCTGGAAAAAGTCGTCGAACAGGAAAAGCGCATCCAAAGCCTCGAAGCCGAGCGCGCACGCCTGCAGCCTGACTCGCCGTGTCCGCTTTGCGGCTCAACCCAACACCCGGCTGTAGAGGCGTATAAGGCTCTCGAACCAGGGGAGAACCAACAGCGCCTGGCCGCCCTTAAGCAAGAAGTGGCTAAACTCGCAGAGCTTGGCTTTGCCCTTAAAGGTCAGCTTGATACCCAGCGCCAGCAGCGCGAAAAACTGGCGCAGGCCAGCACCGCCATTGAGGCAGAGGAAACGTCGCTCTCGGCCCGCTGGCAGCAGCAGTGTGCCGAACTTGCCATCGCTTTAACGCCTCAGGACGATCTCAGCGCCTGGCTTGACGAGCAGGAACAGCGCGAGCTGCAGCTGCGCCAGCTTGGCGAGCGGCAGGCGCTGGAGGCGCAATATCAACGCGACAGCCAGCAGCATGAAAAACTGAAAGCAGACTACCTGGCACAGCGCGCGTCGCTGCAAGCGGGGCTGGAGCAGGCCGGTCTCCAGCATCCTGAGCCTGGCGAAGAGCAAACCTGGCTGGAGGCTCGCCAAAGGGAATCTCAGCAATGGCAGCACCAGCAGGACAAACTGCCGCAGCTTCGCCAGCAGCTCTCCGCTCTCGACATGTTGCTCTCAACCCTTGCGGACGATGGCTCCGCCCCGCAGCCGCTGGATGAACACGAGCATCAGGCGGCGCTGCAAAACTGGCAAGCGCTGCATAACGATTGCAACCTGCTGGAAGGTCAGCGCCAGTCTCTGCAGGAGCAACTGAAGCAAAGCGAAGAAGAAAGCACGGCGGCTCAAACGCAGTTCAGGAATGCGCTTTTGGCCAGCCAGTTCAGCGACGAAGCCGATTTCCGCCGCGCTCTGCTGGAAGAAGCCGAGCGCCTTGAGCTGGAACAGCGTAAACAGCTTCTGGAACGCCAGCATCAACAGCAGGTCACTCTGCTGGAACAGGCGGAAAGTGCGTTGACCCAACACTTATCGGCGCGGCCAGAAAATCTGCATGAAGAAACAGATCCTGGCGCACTGGAGGCGAAAATCACGGCGCTGGCCCTCCAACTGCGTGAGAATGCTTCACAACAGGGTCAAATTACCCAGCAGCTGCGGCACGACGAGGAAAACCGCGTTCGCCAGCAAACGCTGATGCAGGAAATAAAAGCCTGTGAAGCGCAGGCGGAAGACTGGGGCTACCTCAACGCGCTTATCGGTTCCAAAGAAGGGGATAAATTCCGCAAATTTGCGCAAGGCCTGACGCTGGATAACCTCGTCTGGCTGGCAAACAATCAGCTCAATCGCCTGCACGGGCGCTACTTGTTACAGCGTAAAGACAGCGAAGCGCTTGAATTACAGGTGGTCGATACCTGGCAGGCCGATGCGGTACGTGACACCCGCACGCTTTCCGGCGGCGAAAGCTTCCTGGTAAGCCTGGCGCTGGCGCTGGCGTTATCCGACCTGGTCAGCCATAAAACCCGGATTGATTCCCTGTTCCTGGATGAAGGTTTTGGCACCCTGGACGCGCAGACGCTGGATACCGCACTCGACGCGCTGGATACGCTGAACGCCAGCGGCAAAACCATCGGCGTGATCAGTCACGTTGAGGCGATGAAGGAGCGGATCCCGGTGCAGATTAAGGTGAAGAAGATTAACGGGTTAGGTGTCAGCCGGCTGGATAAGGCTTTCGCGGTGGAGTGATCCTTGCCAGGCTCTCACCAGAGGGAACGCTCTTTAAGTCACAAGTACGCTTATGAAGGAACGGTTAAGGTTCCGTTCACTTCCAGTTCGGTTTCATATGTCACCACCGCATCGGTGAACGTCTCAGGGGAATCACCGTCATTCCCCTGAGAACCCGGACTCCCGGCGAAATAAATCGACCGCTGAAGCGGCAGACCTCCGTTTTATCTCCCAGTCCTGGGCCGGCTGAGATGCGTTCCCGACGCTCTCAGCCTCCGGCCGTTCCCGACGTCCGGACCCTGGCCAGTCGGAGAGAAAACGAAGGCGATTTAAGCCTGAACCGTGTTTCGCTTTAAACCCGGTACTAGCTTCAACTACGCTGTCGCTTCTGGTTTTTCCCTTCCCCCCTACTCCTCTCCCAGAGGCATAGGGAAAAAACCACGTTTCCGGCATCTGTTTTCCGCCTCTCCCCTTTGGGGAGAGGGCTGGGGTGAGGGGCGATTTACTTCTCTATCGGCCACAGCCACGCCGCACCGCGAACGCCGCTGGAATCCCCGTGCACCGCTTTGCGAACGGGCGTTTCACACTCGCCGCCAAACACCCACGGTTTGATCAGCTGCGGCACCGTCCGGTATAAACGCTCCACGTTGCTCATCCCGCCGCCCAGCACGATCACGTCCGGATCGAGAATGTTGACGATATGCGCCAGCGACTTCGCCAGACGCGTCTCATAGCGGCTGATAGCCAGCTCTGCCAATGGATCCTGCTGCTCTGCCAGACTGATGATTTCGTGCCCTTTCAGCGTTTTCCCGCTCAGGCGCTGGTAGTCCGTGCCGAATCCGGTGCCGGAAATAAAAGTCTCAATACAGCCCTGTTTGCCGCAGTAGCACGGCACCTCTTTCCGAAAACGCAGTTCGTCTTCATCCATCCACGGCAGCGGGTTATGCCCCCACTCGCCCGCGGTGCCGTTGCCACCGATCAGACTTCGGCCATTGATCGCCACGCCCGCGCCGCAGCCGGTGCCGATGATCACCGCGAAGACGATCGGCGCCCCTGCGGCAGCGCCGTCAATCGCTTCCGACACCGCCAGGCAGTTAGCATCGTTCGCCAGCCTGACTTCGCGCTTGAGCGCCACGCTAAGATCCTTGTCAAACGGCTGCCCGTTCAGCCAGGTTGAGTTCGCATTTTTCACCACTCGGGTATAAGGGGAGATCGATCCCGGGATCCCAAGCCCTACCGTACCGGTCTCGCCCGTGGCTTCTTCCGCCAGCCGCACCAGCTCAACAATGTTTTTGATGGTGGCCTGGTAGTCGTTTTTTGGCGTGGGCAAACGGTGGCGATAAAGTTGTTTACCGTCGTCTGCCAGCGCGATCACTTCTGTTTTAGTCCCACCGAGATCGATACCTATGCGCACAAGAACTTCCTCATTTGGTGATAATTATCAACTACCTAAAATGCAGGCCAAGCAAAGACAATGAAACGAGGCCGTCAATTCGTTATCATGCCCGCTGCGTTTAACTGACAACCTGGGACAGAATCATGCTGTGGTTTAAAAATTTAATGGTTTACCGTTTAAGCCGTGACATCACGCTGACGGCGGATGCAATGGAAAAACAGTTAGCCGCCTTCACCTTCACCCCTTGCGGCAGCCAGGACATGGCCAAAACCGGCTGGGTGTCGCCGATGGGCTCGCACAGCGATGCATTAACCCATGTTGCCAACGGCCAGATTGTGATTTGCGCCCGTAAAGAAGAAAAAATTCTGCCCGCTCCGGTCATCAAACAGGCTCTTGAAGCCAAAATCAATAAGCTCGAAGCGGAACAGGCCCGCAAGCTGAAGAAGACCGAGAAAGATTCCCTCAAAGACGAAGTGCTGCACTCCCTGCTGCCGCGCGCTTTCAGCCGCTTTAGCCAGACTATGATGTGGATAGACACCGTCAACGGCCTGATCATGGTTGACTGCGCCAGCGCCAAAAAAGCGGAAGATACGCTGGCTCTGCTGCGTAAAAGCCTGGGTTCTCTGCCGGTGGTCCCGCTGGCGCTGGAAAACCCTATCGAACTGACGCTGACCGAGTGGGTACGTTCAGGGGATGTTCCGGCAGGCTTTGCGCTGATGGACGAAGCTGAGCTCAAGGCAATCCTTGAAGGCGGCGGCGTGATTCGCTGCAAGCAGCAAGAGCTGGTGTGCGATGAAATCGCCGCGCACATTGAAACCGGCAAAGTGGTCACCAAGCTGGCGCTGGACTGGCAGGAGCGTATTCAGTTCGTGCTGGCGGACGATGGCTCAGTCAAACGCCTGAAGTTTGCCGATATCCTGCGCGAACAGAACGACGATATCGACCGGGAAGATTTTGGCGGACGTTTCGACGCCGATTTTATTCTGATGACCGGCGAGCTGTCGGCGCTGATTACCAACCTGGTGGAAGCCCTCGGCGGAGAAGCACAGCGTTAATTGCCGTGGCTGACGCATAAAAAAGCCCCTCGCGGTGAAACGAGGGGCCTGAAAGTCAGTTATTTATCGGCCAGGTAGCGGCAAAGGTAGGACGTTGGCTCAGCAACCTGCAGATGAAACTCGCTGTGGCCCGGAACGTTAAAGACTTCGCCCGAAGCATAGGTTTTCCACTCTGTTTCCCCCGGCAGCAAAACGTGCAAAGCGCCGCTCACTACAGTCATCTCTTCCGGCTGGGCGGTCCCGAAGGTGTATTCCCCCTCCGCCATCACCCCAACGCTCGCACGGCCAGTGCTGCTGCTGGTAAAACCGATGGATTTTACTTTCCCGGAGAAGTACTCGTTACTCTGAAGCATGGACAGGCCCTTTATCGACATTAGTGAAAAAACCACTATAGAGGCGAACTCTCCGGCCTGTCACGCAAATTGTTAATTCCGTTCAGATAAGCAATTCTGCGGCTAATCTGGCCACCAGTACGTTGGATAAGAGCACCGGCACATCCAGCTGCTTTTGCAGTAAATCCCGGTGTTTTTGATGGTAGCCAAGGCAGTCGAGGACCAGAACATCCGCCCCTTCAGCCATCAGTTTTTTTCCGGCCTCCAGCAGCTCGGCTTCACTACCGTGGATCGGGTTCGCAAGCGAATAAAGCGGCGGATGGGTCAGCTTGCGCCACTTCAGCTCCTGAAACTTAATCATTTCTGCAACCGGCAGAATGATCCCTACCTGATGACCATCTACAATCGACGCTACCAGCGGAGGAATGATACGTTCAGGCTCCAGCAGGATGGCGTTGCGGGCGCTTAACCCCGTCAGCGGCATCGTGCTCATCAGCAGGATAACTTCGTAGCCCTGATTATCCAGCTGTTCGATGATGCCCTGCATCGCAATGGAGATTTTGTCCAGCCCGACTGACGTAATGGTGTTATCCGCCAATAGCGTGAGCAGCGTTTCTTCACCGGGGGACGGGGAAAACTGACGGCGAACCTCATCGGGGGAGAGATTGCCCAACAGGCTGACCTGAGAGATTTGTTGTTCAGAGATATGTTCAGTTAAAAAAGGTAAAACCTCACTGACTGACACTTTGCCGACGGTGAGAATGGCTACAGTTGGTTTCATGCTTCGCTCCGCTATTACTCAGTTACCGCCCTCTTCGCTGCATTGCTCCACGTCCGCTATGAAATAACTCCGCCGGGTCGATCATTTTTTGATCGCCACAATCCGCAGCATACAACCAGAGCGACATCGAAATCCTTAACGAAACATCAACTACTGAGCAACATCTCTAAGGAATATATTTTAGCTAAATGAATGAGATAAACGTTTCTCTTAGGAAGAAGGTCGCACGCACGGCGTACGCCTGATCCTGCCGGTCAGGCTCTCGACGAAAAGTGGCTGAATGGCCATCGCTCGTCCTTAATTTCTTATGGATGAGCGTTAAGTATAGGCTAACTGGCGCGGGCCATTTGTAACGCGCTGAGGATTGCTTCCACTACCGCATCAGGAGAGCGAGTGGCGTCCACAATGTGGCGGGCAACCTGCCGGTAGAGCCCTTCGCGAGCGGCGAGCACGTCAACGATTTCATCGGTAACGCCTTTCCCTGTGAGCGTTGGGCGTTGCCCTTCTTCCGGAGAGGCAGTCAGGCGTGAAGCCAGAACCTGCGCCGGGGCATGTAACCAAACGGGGATGCCGTTTTCCTGCATAAACTGCCGATTGCCCTCTGCCAGCACCATGCCACCACCGGTTGCCACCACGGTCGCCGGGGCCGTCACGCGCTGCAGCGCATCGGATTCACGAGCCCGAAACCCTTCCCAACCCTCTTCGGCCACAATCTCCGCCACGCTCTTGCCGGTGTGGTTCAGCAGAAAACTATCGGTATCGACAAAGGCGTAACCCAGCGTTCTCGCCAATGCCTGACCGACGGTCGTCTTACCACAGCCGCGAGCGCCGACTAAGAATAGGGGTTGAGTCATCAAAGATAATCCTCGGAAATGCGGGCCTGAGGCCACAAGGGGTAAAAGCAGGAAAACAGAATGCGATAATACCACTAAACTAGTACGCGACAAGTGTAAACCTATGATTACAAAAAATGAAACCTGTCGCTTAAAGCCCAGCTATAACGGCATTAACTGATGCGTAACAAGTGTAAACTAAATCCACCACCTGCTAACTGCGCCACAATACTTTAAACGCCAGGCCAATGACAACCCTTAATCTGAGATTCGGTAACACATTTATGGTTAGCTTTACGATTAAGGCGTTTCACCTACGCTGAATGTGATCCAGACTCGTTTTAAGATTTCATCATGACAGAGGTATGAACCATGCAAGCTGAAGAGCAGCGTCTTATTGACGGGCTTTTTGACCGTCTGAAACAGGCCGAAAGCCAAAGTGCCACCCGCGATGCGGCCGCCGAACAGCGGATTGCGCAACACCTCAGCCAGCAGCCGGGTGCCGCCTACTACATGACGCAGACGATCCTTATCCAGGAAGCGGCCATGAAGCAGCTGAATGGCAAAATTCAGGCCCTGGAAGCGCAGGTGAGCGAGCTGGAGCAGAAATCTCGCCAGCAGCAAAGCAGCGGCGGTTTCCTTGCCGGGTTGTTCGGCGGCGGCAGCAGCAGTAATAATACTGCGCGTGGCTCCGATCCGATTCCGGGTAGCCAGAACTATGGCACCTCTTCTGCGCCAGGCTACGGCGCGCCACAACAGGGCGGATATGGTGCACCACAGCAACAGGCTGCCCCGGCCAGCGCCCCACGTGCCGGAGGCGGGTTCTTATCTGGCGCGCTGCAAACCGCAGCGGGCGTAGCCGGTGGTGTCGTGGTGGCAGAAATGCTGACCAGCATGTTCCACCGCAGCCAGCCGGAAGAGATCGTCAATATTATCAATGAACCGGCGCCGACCTTCGACAACAGCTCATTCGACTCGGTCAACGACTACAGCCAGGTCGATGACCGTCAGTTCCAGAACCAGGGCGGCTGGCAGTCGCAGGACAATACCGATTACGGTAACGATGATTTTGGCGGCGACGATTACGGCGACGATTACGGCGACGACGACGACAGCTTTATCTAAGACTTTTGCGCCCGCGCGACCTTCAGCAGCCACTTTTCCAGCTCATTGGCAAACTGCTGGCGGTCGCGCTGGCTCAGGCTGTCCGGCCCGCCGGTTTGCACGCCGCTGGCGCGCAGAGTATCCATAAAGTCACGCATCGTCAGGCGTTCACGAATGGTTGCAGGGGTATAAAGCTCGCCCCGGGGATTCAGCGCCACCGCCCCTTTCTCCAGCACGTCTGCCGCCAGCGGAATATCGGCGGTGATAACCAAATCGTCTTTCTCGCAGCGACGCACTATTTCGTTATCCGCCACGTCAAATCCAGAGGCAACCTGCAGGCTGCGAATAAACCGCGACGGCGGCGTTTTCATCCCCTGATTAGCCACCAGCGTGACCATAACCTGAGCGCGATCTGCCGCGCGAAACAGCACCTCTTTGATGACTTTTGGACACGCATCGGCATCCACCCAAATTTGCATTATGGCTCCTGACTTTCGGTGGGAATGGGGGCGATTTTGCCGTGCTTTTGCCGAATGACAAAATTTATCTGTTTCCACCCCGGCCGTTCGCCGTTGCGTGCAAACATAGCCTAAGCGGTAAAAAGCGCGTTAAGAGATTGCTGACAAAGAGGGAAAAAGCGTGGTTTTTCCCTCTTTGTGGTTATCATCCGAAAATCAATGAATTGATTTTCCAGTTTATTTTTATGGCGACACATTGCAGAATTTTATCCCCATTAGATTTGTCAGAAGTCTGGTTAAGCTATTACCATCAAATAACAAAACACATCACCATGGAGTCATGCTATGGACAAGAAAATAGGGTTTATTGGCTGCGGTAATATGGGCAAAGCCATCCTCGGCGGCCTGATTTCCAGCGGCCTTGTGCCTGCCGGCAATATCTGGATCTACACCCCGTCGCCGGACAAAGTTCAGGCCCTGTGCGAAGAATACGGCATTAACCCGGCGCAGAGCGCGCAGGAAGTTGCGCAGATAGCCGACATCGTCTTTGGTGCCGTGAAGCCAAACATCATGCTTAAGGTGCTGAGTGAAGTTAACTCCGACCTGAACAAAGACACCGTGATTATCTCCATTGCCGCGGGTATCACTCTGGAAACCCTGGCCAAAGTGCTGGGCCATGACCGGAAAATTATCCGGGCAATGCCGAATACCCCTGCGCTGGTGAACGCGGGCATGACGTCGGTCACGCCAAACGCGCTAGTCACGCCGGAAGACATTGCCGATGCGGTGAGCATTTTCCGCAGCTTTGGCCAGGCCGAAGTCGTAAGCGAAGCGATGATCCACCCGGTCGTGGGCGTCAGCGGATCTGCCCCGGCTTATGTATTTATGTTTATCGAAGCCATGGCCGATGCCGCCGTGCTGGGCGGTATGCCGCGCAAACAGGCCTATCAGTTTGCCGCTCAGGCGGTGATGGGCTCGGCGAAGATGGTGCTGGAAACCGGTACCCATCCGGGTGAGCTGAAAGACATGGTTTGTTCCCCTGGCGGCACCACCATTGAAGCGGTCAAAGTGCTGGAAGAGAAAGGTTTCCGCGCTGCCGTGATGGAAGCGATGGTGAAGTGTATGGCGAAGTCAGAGCTGCTCGGGAAGTCCTGATTTTGATATAGCCCCTCACCCTAACCCTTTTCCCGCGGGGGAGAGGGGATTAGATCGAGCATAAATCCCCTCATTAAAACCCAAAATAAAAGCCCTCTGCCGAGGGGAGAGGGCTCTGAATCGAGCATAAATCGACCGTTCCCCCCTCTCCCTCTCAGGAAGAGGGCCGGGGTGAGGGTCATTCAAAACAACTTATTTTTTCTTCAGGCAATTACTCATAAAGGTTTTTCTGGCGTCGCCCTTCAGCGATTGCTTCGCCGCGTCCGCATTACAGTCCTTCATTTTTTGTTGCTGAGGCGTCAGGGTTTTCCCCGCCGCGGCAGGCGCTTCCCCTTTGAGACAGCTGCTCATGTAGCTCTTACGCTGCTCCCCTTTCAGAGACTGCGAAGCCGCCTGCTGATTACAGGTCGTCATACGCTGCTGCTGCGGCGTCATCGTTTTATCCGCCGCCGTTGCTGACCCAACCAGCCCTACCAGTAACACCGCTAATAATGAAAATTTCATACCTTATTCCTTTTTTATTGTGACGTTTAAAGTCTGGCCTAAGGCAAAAAAAATGCGACGTTTCCGCCGCATTTTTTTCTTACCTGTTACGCAAGCTCACCTTTACTCCAGCGCCATCGCTGATTTCATGGTGTAGAACAGGTCGGTCTGGTCGGTCAGCCCCACCACATTGGCTGCATGTGGGCCATAGGCCGCCACGCGTAGCTGGGTGCCGGTGTGCTCCTGAGATTCACCCTCGGAGTTGCCGTAGCTGATGACCATCACCGCGCCATCTTTGGTGTTCAGCGCCTGAGTCAGTCCTGGGGCTTTGGTGTCCGGCGCCACAATCTGGCTGGAATGAGCGTGATCGGCGGTGACAATAACGAGGGTATTGCCGTCTTTACGGGCAAACTCCAGCGCTTTTTGCACGGCTTCATCGAGGTCGACCGTCTCGCCAATCTGCCCGCATGGGTTAGCGGCGTGATCCTGTTTATCAATAGAAGCGCCTTCGACCTGCAGGAAGAAGCCTTTCTCGTTTCCTTTCAGCAGGTCGATAGCTTTTTCGGTCATCTGCGCCAGGGTCGGCACGCTGCTGTCGCGCTTCGGATTAGGCGTACAGGTCACGGCTGGCTGATCGATATTCCCGTGGTAAGTGGCCTTCGGGCCTTCCCAACGCACAGGCATATTGCCGTCGGCGAACATACCGATCAGCGGTTTTTGCTGGTTAGCTTCTGTCACCGACGCAAGGCCGGCGGCGTTATCCACCCACTGATAGCCACGGGCATCGGCCTGCTCGCGCAGCGTTTTCCCGTTCCATTCACCGGCTTTTGCCGTTTCACTAAAGGTTTTTGCCCCACCACCAAGCGTCACGTCGGCGCGGGTATTCAGCAGTTGCTCGGTAATGGAGCCTTTGCCCCCGTTTTCCAGCGCGTTAGTGGCACATTTTTCGCTGGTGGCGCTTGGGCCATAGCATTTACGCCCTGTCACGTGGGAAACCAGCGCCGCTGGCGTGGCATCCTGAATTTCCGCCGTGGATACGTTGCCCGTCGCCTTACCGGCCGCCTTCGCCAGTTCGAGGATGGTGACGTGATCTTTCCCGTCAACGTCCACGCCCAGCGCACCGTTATAGGTTTTCACGCCGGTACTCCACGCCGTGGCGGAAGCAGCAGAATCGGTGACGTAATCCGGCTTTTTCGTTTTCTTGTCTAAAGAATAATGGGTGTATTGCCCGGTCAGCGGTAAGGCATCAATTCCTTTAAAGAAACCACCAGCCCCTTCGGCATAGTTTCTGGCGGCGGTAATTTCCGAATCGCCCATTCCGTCGCCAATCAGCAGAATAATGTTCTTCGCTGTTTTATTGTTGAGCGAGGCACGGATCGCTTCAGTTTGATCGCCTGTAATACGGCGAGCACCACCCGGCTGAGTTAAATCTCCCTGAGCGGCGCGATTTTCCAGAGGGGAAGAGGATGTTTCTTGTGATTTTGATGGGGCGCTGGCAAGCAGCAAAGGCAGCAGGCTGGCGATAATTACGCTCTGTTTCACTTTATTTTCTCCATGTAGTAACTACTGAATATAAATAAAAACAGAGCGAGTATAAAAATGACTTATGACACTAATATGACAGTAAATTTTGATTCAACTACGGGGATGGATAAGGAGCTTTTTTAAATATTGTCGGAGTAATTCGGTATCCTGGACCGGCACTGCCGTCTTTGGGGAGGCATCATCTAACGCCCCTTCAATGCTGGCAACCAGCGCCGAACGTTCTCCCTGTTCAAGGCGTCTCAATAAGGCTGTGACCACTATTTCCAGCGCTTCAACCTGAGCAACCAACTCTTTCGATTCTTCTTCCTTTTCGGCGAGCTTAACCAATAACTCAGCAATAAGATTTTTCATTTTCTCAGTCCCTGCGGGGTTAAGGCATGACGTTAACACTCAGATCCACCTGAGAGCAATATCTCAGGTTAAATATGTGCGTCACAGCAAATAGCAGCAATATTAAAATGATTCCGTCTGATAATAATCCCGACAACGAATTTTTTGCACCACAAAAAAAGAATAATGGAATATTATTCTCTAAATCTGTGGTAGCGACTAAATGAATAATAAGTCGAAATCAATCTTCATATTTTGCTCAATAATATCCCGCACAGAGAAACTGGCTGGCGGCTAAGTGCTTTTACTGGCCAGCGCCTGGCGGGCATTCTTGCGCTTAAAAGCCACCGCCAGCTGCCAGACATTGAACAGCACAACCACGGCGGTTGCCGCAAAAACGTAACGAAAACCGGCCATTGCGGAAACCCCTGCCCCCATTAAAGGCCCGGCGACATTCCCCAAATACATAAACGACTGGTTATAACCGAAGATACGCCCGGTGACCTGGTCGCTGCAGTATTTGAGCAACAGCGTTTGCACCGCCGGTAACATTGCCCCGTCGGCAAAACCCAGCAAAAAGCGCAAGATGCCAAGCTGCATCGGCGAGGTGACAAAGGACATGGCAAGGAATAACACCACGGCGCAGCACAGCGTCGCCATCAAAATACGTTCAGTGCCAATCCGGTCGCCCAGTTTGCCCAATTTAGGTGCGGCAAAGAGCGCGGATATGCCCGGCAAGGCGGCGATAAACCCGCTCATAAACGCAATATTGTTGCTGTCCGGGGCCAGCTGTTTAATAAACAGCGCCAGAATCGGGCCAATCGAGCCGTTACAGAGCTGGATCACCAGCGTGGTGATAAACAGACTGAGGATCAGCCAGGGGTAAGGCAGCGTGGCGAAAACTTCTTTCCCGGTCAAGCGCTCATCTTTGCTGATTTTCGGGCGAGCGCCCTCTTTTATCAGCAGCAGCGTCACCAGGAAACTTACCATCAGCAGCCCCGCGGTGGCAAAGAATACCGGCCTTAGCCCAAGATGATCCGCCATAAAACCGCCGAGCAGCGGGCCCACAATCACGCCGCTGATTTGCCCGGTTGAGAGCGTACTGATAGCCCAGCCGCTGCGCTCGCGTGGCACCTGAGAGGCAATCAGCGCCATTGCATTAGGAATATAACCCGACGTTAACCCCATTACCGCGCGCAAAAGGAACAGCTGCCAGACGTTGGTGGCAAAGGCCTGGAGAAGAATCGCCACCGCCATACCAAACGAGGCGCGAAGCAACATCAGCTTGCGCCCTTTGCGGTCGGCCAGGCTGCCCCACATCGGCGAAACGATAGCCGAAACCAAAAACGTGACGCTGAACGTCAGGCCGGACCAAAGGGAAAGGGCTTCGTGGGAAGTGACGCCAAGCTGCTCAACGTAGAGCGGAAGAAAAGGCAAAATTTGGCTGATCGCAAGGCCGGTAAAAAAACAGCCGAACCAGACCGAAATGAGATTGACCTTCCAGGACTCCATAGCGCGCTTTTTCAAAGGGGATGCAACCAGAATAGAACGATTTCAGGAAAGCTTATCACACTAATGAATATTGCCGTCAGCGCCCCGGCGCTGTCATTACGATCCAGACATGATTGCTTACTAAAGCACATATCCTGCCCGACCGGACAGGTTGTTGCAGGAACCACATGAATCCCCGGAATGAGCGTGCTATGTTGTCCTCTTTCGTAAAGTTTATGGGTGGATTAAAGGCATGGCAAAACTGCGGGTTGGTATCGTGTTTGGTGGAAAATCGGCAGAACACGAGGTGTCGCTGCAGTCGGCAAAAAATATCGTCGACGCCATTGATAAGTCGAAGTTTGATGTTGTGCTGCTGGGGATTGATAAACAGGGCCAGTGGCATATCAACGATGCGTCCAGCTACCTGCTGAACGCCAACAATCCGGCGCTTATCGCCCTGAACCGGTCAGAGAAAAACGTGGCGCTGGTCCCCGGCCAGACCGAACACCAGCTGATTGAAACCAGCACCGCAGAACAGCTTTCCCAAATTGACGTGATTTTCCCGATTGTGCACGGCACGCTGGGCGAAGACGGTTCCCTGCAGGGCATGCTCCGCGTCGCCAATCTGCCGTTCGTCGGCTCCGGCGTGCTGGGCTCAGCGGTCAGCATGGATAAAGACGTCGCCAAACGCCTGCTGCGCGATGCGGGCCTAAACGTGGCTCCGTTCATCACGCTAACCCGCGCTAACCGCGCCAAAATCAGCTTCGCCGAGGTTGAAAAACAGCTGGGTCTGCCGCTGTTTGTCAAGCCAGCCAACCAGGGTTCCTCCGTCGGCGTCAGCAAAGCCAGCACCGAAGAGCAATATCACGCGGCGGTGGCGTTAGCCTTTGAGTTTGACCATAAAGTGGTGGTTGAAACCGGCATTAAAGGCCGTGAAATCGAGTGCGCCGTGCTGGGGAATGATTACCCGCAGGCCAGCACCTGCGGCGAGATCGTGGTGAACAGCGAGTTCTATTCGTACGACACCAAGTACATTGATGAGCAGGCGGCACAGGTTGTCGTTCCGGCGGCGCTCGACGCCGACGTTAACGACAAAATCCGTAAAATTGCGGTTCGTGCCTATCAGGCGCTGGAATGTAGCGGCATGGCCCGCGTCGACGTGTTCCTGACGGAAACTAACGACGTGATCATCAATGAGATCAACACGCTGCCGGGCTTTACCAACATCAGCATGTATCCCAAGCTGTGGCAGGCCAGCGGTATCAGCTACCAGGAGTTGATAACCCGCCTGATTGAGCTTGCCCTTGAGCGCCACCAGCAGGATTGCGCGCTGAAAAGCTCGATCACTTCGTAATTCTTAAGGCTCCGCCGTGTCCGACTCTTCCCGGGGACGGCGGATAATAAAGCCCGCAAGCCAAAAACCGATCGCCCAGCTCACCAGCCCCACCGCATAGCTCTGCCAGCCCTTCGTTTCCAGGCCCAGCAGGCCGACCACGCCATTCAGAATAAAAATCAGCCCAATCGCCACCGCATAGTAGTGCCAGTCCCGACGCATTTTCAGGGTTAACATAGCCGCCTCACGCATTCAAAAATAAGCCTGCTGGCATTGTCGCACATCGGCGGCAGAGAAACGCGCGGTTGCCACGCACTCCGCTAGCATAATGTTAACGAGATTTACCTTAGGTTACGAAAATGTGAACTTGAGCAAAAAATGCAAATCCAGGAGGATTCTGGCCTCCAAATTACCAGCAATCTGATATTGACAACGCTTATCACCTGCCAAAATTCACGCCATGAGATGCCACACATTCGGTTCAGATTGCGTTTTTACGGGAGGTCGTGATGCCTGATATTTCATTGTCGAAAGCCGTTATTCCGGCTACTCGGGTCATAATGACAGCAAAATCAGAAAGATCGGTGCCGGGCAATATCGCCTATGCGCTGTTCGTTCTCTTTTGCTTCTGGGTGGCCACCCAAATGCTGAATCTTATTGTGCAGGCGCCCGGCCTGCTGGAATACCTGGCGCAAGGCAACGATGCCAGCCGCCCGCGCATTGAGATGGGCCTGGCGGTCAGCACCGTGTTCGGGCTGATTCCCTTCCTGCTTGGCGCTGTCGCCATCGGCATTGTCGCCCTGACGATACGCCTGAGAAACCGCCACCACTCCGCCTGGTATTACTGATCAAAAAGGCGGAAGCTTTGCCGCTTCCGCCCGCCATCGTCACCTCTGCATACAGCTTGCCCGCCTGTCGTCCACGCGTTTTGCAAACCAGGCCGTGGTCAAATTACGGGTGATTTTAGGGCTTTCAAGCACGATCCCCGGCAGCACTTCTCTGGCCAGCGGCTGCCCCGCTTTTTTCTCCGCTATCGCGAAGACCTGCTTGTAAAGACTGGTTTTTTCAAACCCAATGCTGTCGCCTTTTTGTAGCGCCCGGCGGATTTCGCTGTCGCTCATATCCAGCTGTTTCGACAGCTTACGTACCGCCATTTCGGTGCTGCTCGGTTTATCGCTGGTGTACAGAATCAGATCCCCGTCCAGCGCCAGCTTCATGCCCGTCGCCTTACTCACTGCGCTCTGGAAAGCCGCATTGCGGCTGGCGTACCAGCCCGCGTTGTAGTCGGCGAAGCGATAAAGCGGTTTCGTATAGTTAGCCGGGTAATTCAGCAAGTGGTAAGTCCCGAACCAAAGCCCACCGCGGCGGGTGAAAACTTCCTGCCTCACCGTCCCCTCTATTTTCCACGGGTAGCCATCGGTATGTTTCTCGGCAAACGCCACGCTGACCTGCATCGTGCCGCCGGTGCGTACCGGGTTAAAGCTGCCGAACAGCTTTTGCCCCATCGGCACCATCGTCAGGAAATCATCGAAAATAGCGCTGAGCTGCCCTTCGGTTTTGACGTTATCCAGCCGCTCGCTATAGCTTTTGCCGTTGGGGGAGTTAATGCGCAGCGCGGTGTGCACCAGCAGCAGCGGGATGTGCATTTTTTCCGCGCGGCGGTCGATCTCTTTCCAGGCAATTTTATTCAACCCCGGCACCGCCGGATCGGCCTGCAAATTAGACTCCTGCAGCGCCACCGCCAGCACCGAACAGATATTCTCTTCGCTCTGTTCGAGGTTCTGGCTTTTCAGGGTCGTCAGCAGATCTTTTGCCAGCCCCGCGCGATCCTTCACCCCGTCAGGGATTTTGCGCTGGGCCAGGGTTTCGATATCTACCGGTTTTGCCGCCGTTGTCGTGGTACCCGGCGTTGTGGTTTTAGTTGTACAGCCGGCCAGCACAAGCAGCGCCAGCAGCCCCGGCACGGCAAGCCGCCGGGCCGGAGAGAGAGAACCCACCATGTTAATATCCTTTCCCTTTCATCATCAACCGCACCACCCTGCCTGTTTTTCAGTTTGTGCGCTACTGGAAATCACCGATTGACAACTAGATGCCTGGTCAGTAATTTCATTTGCAACTACTGACCAGGCAAATACCATGAGTAATACTACGGGTAATCCCTATTTCAAACTGCACCTTGGCCTGCTGATTCACCTGTCGAACCAGTTCAAAGACCAGCTCATCACCCAGTACTTTTCGCCGATGGGCATCACCGGTGCGCAATTTAAAGTCTTGATAAGCATCTTTAAGGGCTTTAACAGCCCGGTAGAAGTCAGCAAAAACCTGGTGATGGATACCGGCGCCATGAGCCGCATGCTTGAACGAATGGTGAAGCGAGATCTGATCGTGCGAAACGTGAATCCCGAAGATAAACGCCAGGTCATTCTGGCGCTGACTGAGAAAGGGCAAGAGCTGTGCGAAGCTTTCCAGAACGATGCGCTGGCGTCGATCATCGGCACCCTTACCGAGCGCCTGACGCCTGAAGAAGCAAAGCAGCTCAATGAACTGCTGATCAAAATGCTGCCGGATGAGATCACCGAGCGCCACCTCTAAGCTTTCTGATTAAGGCCACATAAAAATGCAAACCTCTACCGAGCAGGTTGAACGCGCGCCGAGCAAGCGCAAGCGTAACTTCGCCATTTTTCTCATTATCCTGCTGCTGATAGGCGCCGGCTGCGTGGCGTGGTACATGCTTTACGCGCGCTACTACGAAACCACAGACGACGCCTACGTCAACGGCAACCAGGTCACGCTGACGCCGCAAATCGGCGGCACGGTAACGCAGGTCAGCGTCGATGAAGGAGACTACGTCGAAAAAGGGCAGCCGCTGGTACAGCTCGACCCAAGCGACACCGAAATCGCGCTCCAGCAGGCAGAAGCCAACCTTGCGAATACCGTGCGTCAGGTACGTGGACTTTACAGCACCGCGGATAACTACCGGGCTCAGGTCGCCGCGAAGCAGGTGGCACTGCAAACGGCACAGAGCGACTACGCTCGCCGCCAGAAGATTTTTGCCACCGGGGCTATCGCCGCTGAAGACCTGTCCCATTACCGCGATGCCGTGACCAGCGCGCAAAGCGATCTCACCGCTGCCCAGCAGGCATTGCGCACTAATTTAGCGATGGTGGATGACACGGTTATCGACAGCCATCCGGAAATTAAAAGCGCCGTAGCCACGCTGCGCCAGCGCTTCCTCGATAACGCCCGCAGCACCATCGTTGCGCCGGTGAGCGGCTTTGTCGCTAAACGCGCCGTTCAGCTGGGAATGCGCGTTGATTCCGGCACCACCCTGCTGGCGATTGTGCCGCTGGACCAGGTCTGGGTAGACGCCAACTTCAAAGAGAGCCAAATGCAGGACATGCGCCTGGGGCAGAAGGTAACGCTCACCGCCGATCTCTACGGGGACGACGTGGAGTATCACGGTACCATTGAAAGCCTCGGCATCGGCACCGGCAGCGCCTTCTCGCTGCTACCGGCCCAGAACGCCAGCGGGAACTGGATCAAAATCGTTCAGCGTCTGCCGGTGCGCATCACGCTTGATCCGCACGACATGCAGAAACACCCGCTGCGGGTAGGCCTGTCGATGTTCGCTCGCGTTGATATTCGCAATGCAGACGGCCACCTGCTGCCGCAAAAAACCGTCGCCGCGCCGCGCTTCACCACCGACGTTTACCAGAACGCGCTGGACGAAGCTGACCAACTGGTCACCAAAATCCTTCATGACAACAGCCAGCCGGTAGCGTCAGCCAACCGCTAAGAGAGACGTTATGCAAGATAAGGCGGCGTTTACGCCTCCCAGCCTGCTGCTGGCGACGATCGCGCTGTCGCTGGCGACGTTTATGCAGGTGCTGGACTCCACCATCGCTAACGTGGCGCTGCCGACGATCGCCGGTAACCTCGGCGTCAGCGCCGACCAGGGTACCTGGGTTATCACCTCGTTCGCGGTGTGTAACGCCATTGCCCTGCCGCTGACCGGCTGGTTTACCCGCCGGTTCGGGCAGCTCAAGCTGTTTGTGGGTTCTGTGGCGCTGTTCACCCTCACCTCGTTCCTGTGCGGCTTTGCCCACAGCATGACCGAGCTGATTATCTTCCGCGCGCTGCAGGGCTTTTTCGCCGGGCCGATGTTCCCGATGTGCCAGACGCTGTTGCTGATTATCTTCCCGTCCAGCAAGCGGAGTATGGCGCTGGCGCTGCTGTCGATGGTGACGGTTGTCGCGCCGATTGTCGGGCCGATCACCGGCGGCTGGATCACCGATAACTATTCCTGGCCGTGGATCTTCTACATCAACGTGCCGATCGGGATCTTTGCCGCCATCGTGGTCTGGACGCAGCTGCGCGAGCGTGAAGAAACGACCACCATCGCCCCTATCGACTACATCGGGATTGCGCTGCTGGTGCTGGGCGTGGGGCTGCTTCAGGTGGTGCTGGATAAGGGGAACGATCTCGACTGGTTCGCCTCGCCGGAGATCATCACCATGTCGGTTATCTCCGCGGTTTCACTGGTGTCGTTTGTCATTTGGGAGCTTGGCGAGCGTCACCCAATAGTCAACCTGCGGCTGTTCGCCGACCGCAACTTCGCCATCGGCACGCTGTCGCTGACGCTGGGCTACGCCGCGTTCTTCGCCATCAACATTATTCTGCCGCAGTGGCTGCAAACCCAGATGGGCTACACCGCCATCTGGGCCGGGCTGGCCGCCGCGCCGATGGGTGTGTTACCGCTGTTGCTGACGCCGATTGTCGGGCGCTACGCCAATAAGGTTGATATGCGCCTGCTGGCCACGCTGTCGTTCCTGACCATGGGCGCTTCGTGCCTGCTGCGCGCGCAGTTTAATACCAACGTGGATTTCCGCACCATCGCCGAAGTGCAGCTGTTTATGGGGATCGGCGTGGCGTTCTTCTTCATGCCGATCACCACCATTGTGCTGTCGAACCTGCACGGCGTTGAGGTCGCGGAAGGCTCCGGGCTGGCAACCTTCTTCCGCGTGCTTGGCGGGTCGTTTGCTTCGTCCCTGACCACCTGGATTTGGTCGCGCCGCGAGGTTTATCACCATGCCAACCTGACGGAGAGCGTCTCAGCCTACAATCCGTCGGCGGTGGATTACCTGCACAAGATGGGCGGCGCCACGCAGCAGCACCTGGCCGTGGTGGATAAAACCATTGAGCAGCAGGCCTATATGATGTCGACCATCGACTACTTCTGGCTGCTGGGCTGGGGCTTTATGGCGCTGATTGTCGTGATTTGGTTTGCCCGTCCGCCGTTTATACGGGCTGGAGCGCCGGGTGCCCCTTCCGCAGGGCATTGATCAGAAAGAACCAGTAAAAAGGGATGGCATTACGCCATCCCTTTACGGTTGCTGACGAAGAGGGAAAAAGTGTGGTTTTTCCCTCTTCGTGGTTATCAGCCGAAAATCAATGAATTGATTTTCCTGATTTTTTAAAAAGCTGCCTGGTATTTCTTCTGCCCACAGTGCTTACCACCAGTCTGAAAGGGATGGCATTACGCCATCCCTTTTCTTTTCGCCTCAGACGGCTTCTTCGGTGCCCGGCACCGGCACATCCTGCAGCGTTCGCTCGAAGCTGCGCAGACGTTTGTAGATAGACATCAATTCAACCAGCGTGGTCCAGGAACTGATCAAGTACTGGAACGAGCCGCGCACCTGGCCAAAAGCGTTGGTGATCTGCTGCATCAGCCCCAGGGTAATCGCGCCTGCGGCAATAGAAGGGAACAGCAGGAAAAGACCAAACACGTTGTCTATCTGCAGATAAAGAATCCGCACAATATTAAAGTAGGTGTAGTGGAAGTAGAGACGGAAATAGTTATGCCGCACGTCGCCAAACAGCGCTTTAACCGTTGGCGGCGTAGCGCGGCTGCCGTCGTCTTCCCCGTAAACCAGCTCTTTACGGTAGGCGGCCTCAACTTTTTGGTTATTAAACTGCAGCCCCGGCAGCTTTATCCCGACCGCGGCCAGCAGGCCGGTGCCCATTAGCGACCAGATAATCGCCGCAATCACCAGGCCATAAGGCACCGCCCCGACAATCGGCAATTCTTTCACGTGTGGAGACAGCGCGACAAGAATCGGCAGGAAAGCAATCAGCGTCATCACCGACTGCAGCAGGCTCACGCCCATATCCTCAAGCGTTGAGGCAAAGCGCATGGTGTCTTCCTGCACACGCTGGGCAGCCCCTTCGATATGGCGCAGCTTCTGCCAGTGCTCCATATAGTAGTCGTTCATCGCCGTGCGCCAGCGAAACACATAATGGCTGATAAAGAAGCTGTTCAGCACGCCGACGGTGACATAAATCAGCGCGATACCAAGAAACACGCCGGTTTCGCTATAGAATCGCTGCAGCGGGACTTTATTCGGGGACGCTAACGCGGTTTGGATAAGGTCAAAGAACGGTGCATACCAGGCGTTGATCGCCACGCCCAGTTCGACCATAAACCAGGTCACAAAGACGATAAGCGAAGAGCCGAGAATCGACCAGCGCTGCCACGGATGCGGACTCACCAGTGCCCATACACCGGCAAAAAGGCCCACACTGACAGCATAAAAAGCATAAAAAACAAATGCTTTTAACGTCCAAAAACGTGCCGCACTGATCGGTATTTGCTGGCTGGCACCCGCAAGGTTTTCCAACCACAGGCCGCCGCCGGCCTGCCAAAATATGACTGCGAGTAGTCCCCATATTGCCGCCGAAAGAAAAAACAGCTTCGGCGACGGGAAGAAAGATTTGAACATGACAACACTCCTGGGACGACTTTTTGTTGTTATATCTGCTGGTTATAGCGAACGTTCTACGATAATGCTTGCAGAATGTTGTATCAAGGAGTGAGAGAGGCTTACATAAGCTAGCGCCAGCCTTTGAGAATGGCCTCGGCCGTTCTTATGCGGGGGACAGGAGACCGTTGTGCCCCTTCTCCGCCACCACAAGGCCGGGTTCAGGCCTGCCAACGCACTTCAAAAACGTGGCACGCCTGCCTGAAAATTAAATCGTGTAAAGCCTGGCGTGGCCAAAAGGCCGGGTTTTAAAACGGCGGTGCAGCCACAGATACTGCTCCGGCGCGCGCATAATTTCGTGCTCAATTTTACGGTTCATATAGGCTGCGGCGGCCTGCTCATCTTCGCCGGGATAATCACAGAACTCCGGCTCGATGACCAGCTGGTAGCCCGTCCCACAGGGCTTGCGGATCAAAACCGTGGTCAGAATGGCGGGTTTTGCCAGACGGGCAATAGTAAAGGTACCGTTGGTTGTCGCAGCCTGTTGAACCGCGAAGAAAGGCGCAAAAGAACTGCCTTTCGGACCATAGTCCTGATCCGGGGCGAACCACACCGCCTCGCCGGATTTCAGCGCTTTCACCATTCCCTTCAGGTTACGCCTGTCGAGCATCGATTTGTTCGAGCGCGAGCGCCCACGGGTTTGCACATATTCCATGACTTTGTTGTTGTGCGGCCGGTACATCGCCATCATCGGGCGACACAGCCCCATGACGCGCCCGCCCAGTTCCAGCGACATAAAATGCACGCCGATCACCATCACGCCTTTGCCTTTGTCGCAGGCGGCATTGATGTGCTCCAGGCCACGAACATCAAACCATTTTTGCACTCTCTCATCCGGCCAGAACCAGGCCATACCGGTTTCAATCAGTCCCATGCCGAGGGAGGCAAAGTTTTGCAGCACGGTGGCCTCAACCTGCGCTTCGCTGTAGTGCGGGAAGCAAAGGTGAAGATTCTGGCGGGCAATGGTGACCCGGCGCTTGAGAAAATGCATCGAGAAACGGCCAATCATGTCGCCCATTTTCATCAATACCGGGTACGGAAGCTGAACCCACAGCCAAAGCACACCCAGCCCAAACCAGGTCAGCCAATAGCGAGGATGCAGGAGGCACTTATAAAACAGCGGTTTAGTAGACATATTCACTTCTTTAATGCGAGGGGATAATGTATCGCATAAAGAATTGAATCAATCGCGGTACGCCTTAAGCCGTTACTAAGATTCCGGGGTTCAGAAATAGTTGCACTCAGACCGTTAATAACGGGCAGGATAATACGCACTTTTTGCTAAAGCAGCGTAGCGAAATCATCGGTCTTTAATCTTATTTAAGATCTTTCTTTATGGTCGCCCGGCAACAGCGCCAGCCTGAGTGTAAAAACAGGCAAAAAATGCTTTATTAAACCGCAACTGACAAACTTTTGTGCGTCATCTGGTGATGTAACGCACGGTTACGCTTTTCAGGCCGTAAAGGCTAAATTGACGCTTTGCATAAGGGCGCGGAGTAGTATAAATATCTGCTATACCGCCTTATTTTTTAAACTGGATTTTTGCGTTGAAAACTCGTCTTCCTCGTCTTCTTTTGCTGGCCGCTGCGCTGCTGCCAGCGCTCAGTTTTGCGCAACCGTCTCCGGCACCTGAATTTGCCGCCGACGTTGTCGATCGC
Organism: Cedecea sp. AS113; assembly: GCF_037152415.1. Classification (NCBI taxonomy): domain Bacteria; kingdom Pseudomonadati; phylum Pseudomonadota; class Gammaproteobacteria; order Enterobacterales; family Enterobacteriaceae; genus Cedecea; species Cedecea sp. AS113. The sequence goes on along the minus strand of NZ_JBBCMI010000003.1, from coordinate 117,316 downwards.
TATGCCAACCATATTTATTACGGCAGCGGAGCCACCGGCATGGCTATCGTGGTGATTGACGGTAACCAGCGGGTGTTTCGCAGCTTCGGCGATACCCGGCCAGGCAATAACGTTCGCCCGCAGCTGGATTCGGTGATCCGCATCGCCTCACTGACAAAGCTGATGACCAGCGAAATGCTGGTAAAAATGCTCGATCAGGGGAAGGTTCAGCTCAACGATCCGCTCAGCAAATATGCGCCTCCCGGCGCCCGGGTGCCGACCTTTAACGGCCAGCCGATTACGCTGATTAACCTGGCCACTCATACCAGTTCCCTGCCGCGCGAACAGCCCGGCGGCGCAGCGCACCGCACGGTGTTCACCTGGCCGACGCGGGATCAGCGCTGGAACTGGCTCTCGCAGGCCACGCTGAAAGCCGCCCCGGGCACCGTGGCCGCCTATTCAAACCTGGCGTTTGACCTGCTGGCTGATGCCCTGTCCCGCGCAACCGGCAGGCCATATGCCGACCTGTTCGATGAGCAAATCGCTCGCCCGCTGGGGATGAAAGACACCACCTTTACCCCGTCACCAGACCAGTGCAAGCGCCTGATGATTGCCGAGAAAGGCGCCAGCCCTTGCGATAACACGCTGGCGGCGGTGGGCAGCGGCGGCGTCTATTCTACCCCCGGCGATATGATGCGCTGGATGCAGCAATTCCTCTCTTCCGACTTCCATCATCGCGGCAGCCAGGCAGACAGAATGCAAACCCTGATTTATCAGCGCAGCCAGCTGCATAAGGTCATTGGCATGGATGTGCCGGGAAAAGCCGACGCGCTGGGCATGGGCTGGGTCTGGATGTCACCGAAAGAGGGCCGCCCGGGCATTATTCAAAAAACCGGCGGCGGCGGCGGCTTCATTACCTATATGGCGATGGTGCCGCAGAATAACGTGGGCGTTTTTGTGGTGGTCACACGCTCGCCGCTGACTCGCTTCGTTAACATGAGCGACGGCGTGAACGATCTGGTGACTGAACTTAGCGGTAATAAGGCTGTAGTAACACCGGCATCCTGAGGATTGCGCGCGGCGTTTAGCTTACCGCCGCGCCATTTTTACGGCGCTTCTTATCCACATACATAAGCGTGTCCGCCTCGCGTATCGCATCGTCCGGCGTGATAGTAGCCGGATTCACGGCGATAGCCCCGATGCTGGGCCCCGCATAATCAATCACGCAGGATTTTAGCTGGTACTCGCCGCTCAGCAGCTCTGCCAGTCTGGCACGAAAAGCCATGGTCGCTCGCAGAGCTTCGCTGTATTCCGTAGGCCCCGCACCGGCAACGATAAACTCATCGCCGCCCAGGCGACCTAATATTTCGTCCCCCCTCACGCCCTCTTTCAGCCGCTGGCCGATGGCGCAAAGGAAATCGTCCCCGGTTTCATGCCCGTGCAAATCGTTTATCTGTTTAAATCCATCCAGATCGGCAAAGGCCACCAGCACGTAGCGGGCGTCATCTTTGGCGCGCGAGAACAAACGAGGCAGCTGATCGAAGACCGCGCGGCGGTTAGGCAACCCGGTTAATTCATCGGTGTAGCTGGCGGTCGTCAGCGCGACGTTGGCCTGCTGAAGCTTTTTCAATAGCTGCTCATTCTGAATCTGCTGTGCAATCAGCTGAGAAAACAGCTGCAAGACCTGTTCGCTATGATCGGTCAGCTCGCGCTGTTCAGAACTGGCGGCGCAGAGCGTGCCGTAGAGCGAACCATCGGCAAGGGTCACGGGCGTGCTGACGTAGGTCACAATCCCCAGCGCCTTTGCCGCTTCAGAGTCACCCCATACGCTTGCGACATCGCAGGTATAGCGGCGGCCTTCGTCTAAAGCGCGTTTACATAGCGTGTCTTCCCAGGGCACGGAAAGCCCTTCGGGAATATTCATCGCCTTGGTATTGCGGGAGAAAACAATTTGCTGCTGGCTACCCTCCGCATCAATGCGGGTCAGGTAGGTGGATTCCATGTTAGTCACCAGCTCCAGCATTTCCAGCAGCTGTCTGACCAAACCTTCCAGGGTGTATTCGGCGTCTAAAGCGGAAGAGATTCGCTCAATCAGATTATCAATCATCACACTGAAATACCTTTATCGGAGGTGCAGACTTGCGCCGGGAAGCGCACTTTTTACCGTATCACAACGGCAACTTCTACCCCTCAAAATATGATATTTCTGCCGGTAATTAAACCTTGCAAAATGTAGCGACTTAGTGTGAATGCAGCTTGCCCCGGGAATCCAGAGAGATAAGCACCACCGAAGAGATAATCAGCAGCGACCCCAGCCAGTCCGGCAGCGTAAAGCTAATGCCCAGCAGCAGCACCGAGAGCAATGCGCTGCTCAGCGGCTCCGCGCAGCTAAGAATGCTGGCCTTTGGCCCGCCAATCATTTGCGCCCCTGTCAGGTAGAGGCTGAAAGTGATCGCCGTGCCGACTATCACCAGGTAGAAGAAGGCCAGCAGCGTGCCGCCGGTGGCGGTGAAACTGCCGATCTGGCTGGCGTAAAACGGCAGCAGCGCCGCGCCGCCCAGCAGCATACTCCAGCCCACAACGGGCAGTGTGCCGTAGCGAGCAATCAGCTTCGAGGGATAAGTCGTGTAAAACGCTGCGGCAAACGCGGAGGCGATACCCCAGAACAACGCGCTGCCGGAAATGGTAATCGACGCTGGGTTGCCGTGAGTCACCAGCACAAACGTCCCGATTAACGAGGTGCCAATCGCGGCATAAACCAGTTTGCCGGAACGCTTTTTCCGCACAAAGGCAAACCAGGCCACGATAATGGTCGGCGAAAGGAATTGCAGCACCGTCGCTGTCGCGGCGTTGGACTGTTCGATGGTCAAAAGGAAGGTCAGCTGCACCGTCAACGCGCCGCAGAGGGTAAAAATCAGCAGGGAAATCAGGTCGTTTCGTTGCTTAAACACGGCGAAGATTTTGTCCCCGTGCATAAACGACAGCATCAGCAGAATCAGGCCGGAGAACAGCAGTCGGAGCATGGTCAGTGACGCCGAGGAAATATGGCTTTGCTCCATGATGTACTGCGCACAAACCCCGGAGCTTCCCCACAGCACCGCCGCAAACAACACATACAGCATCCCTTTCCGACTAACGCTCATTCCCATGCCCTTTTAACACCCGTTTCTTTAGCGCAGCATGATAGCGTAAATCAGGGAGGATTAGTTGCCGGACGTTGCTACCGGCAACGTCCGGCACAGCAAAAGCAGCGGCTATCGGAAATTATAAATAACGGTGACCTGAATAATGTTTTTTTCTGCCAAATGGCTTACTGTGATCGTCTCCTCTGGGTCGTTCCCCTGCCAGCAAACAGCTTCGAAAAAACAATCATTTTGTTTTATATACCCTTTCGCATTCAGATAGGTATCAATTCTGCTGGAGTCAGCAACATCATAGAATCGGATCGCATGAATAAGTGCAGCAGGACCAGTAATATTCGCATAGTCAAAGTCGTACCGGGGGGAAATACGCGGCATTTCTCGCAGGATATCGGGAGTATAAAATTTATATTCCCGCTTGTCCTGCTCGGTGTAATGGGCGCTACCCGCGAACTCCATTGTTATATAAGGCCACGCCCACACCAGCCCGGCGATAATCACCACAGCGACCGCGGTAAAAATTTTTAAAGAGTTACGCATAAGGTAGTACCCCGTTTCTTCCATTATCGATATATGAGCCATCGGCGCTGACGACCCTGACAATGCCTGAGCGGAAGTCGCTCCACGGCCTGACGGTTTGCATAAAGTTATCCTAAATACGGAAAGGTGCCGGACGTTGCTATCGGCAACGTCCGGCACAGCATAATCAGCGGCTATCGTAGATTATAAATAACGGTGACCTGAATAATGTTTTCTTCTTTCAGATTGCTTACCGTAATCGTCTCCTCGGGATCGCTCCCCGCCAACATATCGCTTTAATATGGCACTCCTTTTGTTTTATATATCCCTTTCCTTCCAGATAGGCATCAACCCGACCGGAGTCATCAATATCATAGAAACTGATTGCGTGGATAAATGCGGCAGGCCCGGTAATGTTCACATAATTAAAGTCGTAGCGGGGGGAAATCCGCGGCATTTCTCGCAGGATATCGGGGGTGTAAAATTTATATTCCCGCTTGTCCTGTTCGGTGTAATGGGCGCTACCCTCAAAGCTCATCTCTATATATGGCCAAGCCCAGACCAGCCCGGCGGTAATCACCGCAGCGACCGCGATAAGCACTTTTAAAGCGTTACGCATAAGGCAACGTCCCTCCCTTTGCTTTATCGATATATGAGCCATCGGCGCTGGCAATCCTGACAATACCTGAGCGGAAATCGCTCCACGGCCTGACGGTTTGCATAAAGTTATCCTAAATCCGGGAAGGAGACGGACGTTGCTATCGGCAACTTCCGGTACAGCAAAAGTAGCGGCAATCAGTAGTCATAAATGACGGCGATCTGGATAATATTTTTTTCTGCCAAATGGCTTACTGTGATCGTCTCCTCGGGATCGCTCCCCTGCCAGCAAGCAGCTTCTATAAAGCAATCATTTTGTTTTACATACCCTTTTACATCCAGATAGGTATCTATTCTGCTGGAGTCAGCAACATCATAGAATCGGATCGCATGAATAAATGCCCCAGGCCCGGTAACGTTCACATAGTCAAAGTCGTACCGGGGGGAAATCCGCGGCATTTCTCGCAGAATATCGGGGGTATAAAATTTATATTCCCGTTTGTCCTGCTCGGTGTAATGGGCGCTACCCGCGAACTCCATTGTTATATAAGGCCACGCCCACACCAGCCCGGCGACAATCACCACAACGACCGCGGTAAAAATTTTTAAAGAGTTACGCATAAGGTAGTACCCCGTTTCTTCCATTATCGATATATGAGCCATCGGCGCTGACGACCCTGACAATACCTGAGCGGAAGTCGCTCCACGGCCTGACGGTTTGCATAAAGTTAGGCAAGTTGCCCTTGTAAGGTCTGGCGTTGGGGAAGATATCGGGGTCGGGAAACAACAGAGGCCGGAACGATTCGTTTTTCCAGCCGCCAATTTTGCCGTAATGATCCCAGCGTTTAAGCGCTTTTTCTCGGCTGACTACACGTAACATGCCAAAAGGTTTTGGGATAGAAACAACCCGATAGAACCCCAGCAAATTTGACACCAGATCCTCGCCGCTAAATCCGCTGTCCGTCACCAGGCTAACGGGGAATGACGCCTGCAGCCCTTCGAACTTGCGCGCCAACGACATCATCATTGCCAGCGCAATACTTCTGCGCTCAAGTGGGGTGCGGCCACGTTTAATCCGCCATTTAATAAATTTGCCCATTTTAATCAGTCGGCCCGGGCTGGTCATAGCCTGTGAATAAGCTACATCGTAATACTCCTTTTCCTGCCTTTCCCCCGAGTCAATGTCCCGCAACAAATTTCGTATATCGGTCCCCTGAGCGTGGCCCAAATCGACCCATCCCAGTACTTCTGTATAAATAAGACCATGGGAGATATCAACAGCAACCTCTCCACCAATTATATCACTCCGCTTGCTCATCGCTTTACACTCCTTGTTCAATAGATGAGATTTAATTTATGCAGTCACCTGTTTCATTCATCATAATTATATTACCCAGACATCACATCATTAAATATAATAACTCATAAAACAAACCCCTCTCGATTATATATAATCTCTCAAACCAGGAGATAAATTGCCACTGGAGAATATAAAATAAAAACTTAATTAATATTTAATTATAAATAACGCCAACCCGATTAAAAGCAGCTGGCGTTATTGGGGGGGACTTTAGTGGGTTTTACGGCGCAGCAGCTTAAAGGCAATAAAGAGGAACACTATCCAGGCCGGCAGCAGCATGGCAGACACGCGCATCCCGTCAATGGTACACATCAGCCCCAGCACCATCATCATAAAGGCGATGCACAGGTAGTTACCGAACGGGTAAAGCAGCGCCTTGAAGCGGGTTTCATGCCCCTGACGGCGCATCGCGCGACGGAACTTGATGTGCGCCAGCGAAATCATGATCCAGTTCAGCAGCAGCGTTGCCACCACCAGCGCCATCAGCAGGCCAAAGGCGTCATGCGGCAGCACATAGTTGAGGACGACAACCAGCGAAGTGATCGCGCCAGACAGCAGCAGTGAATTCACCGGCACGCCACCGCGGCTGACTTTCGCCAGGAATTTTGGCGCATTGCGCTGCACGGAGAGGCCGAACAGCATGCGGCTGTTGGAATACACGCCGCTGTTATAAACCGACAGCGAAGCCACCAGAATCACGAAGTTGAGCGCCGAGGCGACCACATTGCTGTTCAGCTCGTGGAAAATCATCACAAACGGACTGCTGTTGGACTTGATCTCCAGCCACGGGTAGAGCGAAAGCAGCACCACCAGCGAGCCGATATAAAACAGCAGAATGCGATACACCACCTGGTTCACCGCTTTCGGGATGGTGGTTTGTGGCGAACGCGCCTCGGCCGCCGTAATACCGATAAGCTCCAGCCCGCCGAACGAGAACATAATCACCGCGAGGGACAAAATCAGCCCGTGCCAGCCCGTGGCGAGGAAGCCGCTGTGCTGCCAGAGGTTGCTCACGCCCGCGCGCTCGCCGCCGTGGCCGGAAGCCAGCAGCCAGATGCCGAAGCCAATCATGCCGACAATCGCCAGCACCTTAATCAGCGCAAACCAGAACTCCATCTCGCCATAAAGGCGCACGTTCACGAGGTTCGCGGCGTTAATCACCACGAAGAACAGCGCCACCCAGGTCCAGGTCGGCACGTCCGGGAACCAGTACTGCATATAAATGCCGCCGGCGGTCAGCTCTGCCATGCCGACCAGCACGAACATCACCCAGTAGTTCCAGCCGGACAGGAAGCCAGCAAACGGCCCCCAATATTTATAGGCAAAATGCGAAAATGAACCAGAAACCGGCTCTTCAACCACCATCTCACCGAGCTGGCGCATGATCAGAAATGCAATGATCCCCGCCACGCCGTAGCCCAGCAGGACCGCAGGCCCCGCCATTTGGATCGCCGGGCCAATGCCGAGAAAGAGTCCGGTGCCGATCGCGCCGCCCAGCGCAATCAGCTGAATATGGCGATTCTGCAAGCCGCGCTGTAATTGATGGCCATCCTCCGGCCCCGCACACTGGCCCTGTGGCTCAGAGGCGACTGACGTGTTTTTCACGCCCTGCTCCTTTGTGATTTGTCAAAGGGGCACCTTTTAACACCTGAAGCTAAGAGTGGCAAGGAATGGTTACACTTCGGAAATAATCCTTGGTGAATGTTATGCTCACGCCCGTTTATCACCGGAGGAAAGGAGCAGGCATTGAAAACGCAAAAACGGGCGCTGGGCTGCGTGGCTATCGTCGTGGATGATTACGACAAGGCGATTGAATACTACACCCAAAAACTGGGCTTCACGCTTGTGGAGGACACGCCTCAAGAGGGAAAACGCTGGGTTGTGGTCACGCCAAACCCGGAAAGTGATTGCCACCTGCTGTTAGCCAAAGCCACCAACGAACGCCAGCAGGCTTCTATTGGCGATCAGTGCGGCGGCAGGGTTTTCCTTTTCCTTCACACCGATGATTTTTGGCGCGATCACGCCATGATGACGGCCAACGGCGTGCATTTCTGCGAAGTTCCACGAGAGGAAGAATACGGCACGGTTGCGGTCTTTGAAGATCTCTACGGCAACCGCTGGGACTTGCTCCAGCACAACTAATACGCTTTGTGGGGGCAAAGGAACAATTCGCTATAAGGCATAGCGTTTCGTTGTTAGACAGGCAAGATCCGGGCTTTTATCTTTCGTCATGATTTGTAAATTTTACAGCAAAAAATCTTGAGGGAATGCTATTGGCCAGGTTACTTGATGCATTACAAACAAAACCCACGCGCTTTCGCCTGGCCTTACAGGCAGCCCTGATTAGCAGCGTGGTGGCTTTCTCCGGCGCGGCGGCGGCCGATGACCTCTTAAAAGAGGGCATCACGCCCGCCACCGACGCCAGTCAAATCCCGGCCACGGCCAAGCTGCGCAAAGACACCGTGGTCGCCGGGATTTCCGAACCTCAGGGGATCTTCAACCCTTACTTCTTCGTTAACGGCTGGGATGAAAACGTCACCAACGTCATTTTCTCACGCCTGATCGACTGGGACAGCCATGGCAATCTGGTCCCTGGCCTCGCCGAAAGCTGGACGGTCAGCCCGGATGGCAAAGTCTATACCATCAAACTGCGCCCTGGCCTGACCTTTAGCGACGGTTCCCCGCTGACCGCCGAAGACGTCGCGTTCACGCTCACCGTGCTGTATGACCCGAAATATGATGGCGATACCGACATCACGCTCGCCAACATCGCGGGCGGTGCCGAATACAAAGCCGGGAAAGCCGACAGCGTCAGCGGCCTGAAGGTGATTGACCCGCTCACGCTGCAGGTCACCACCACCCAGCCGGGTGCGACCACGCCAGGCAAAATCGGCGGCCCCGTGCTATCGAAGGCGTACTACGGCAAAGGCTACCAGCGCGGCAACCTGGATTACCTGCGTACCCTGCACGGCAAACCGCTGGGCAACGGCCCGTATGTGTATGAGAAATACATCCCAGGGCAGGAAATTCGCTTCCACGCCAACACCCATTTCTATCGCGGCACCCCGCCAACGCCGCGCTTTATTTACCGCGTGACTAACCCGTCCACCAACTTCCAGCTGTTCCAGACCGGCGAGACGGATTACGACGCCTTTACTTCCCGCCCGGACGATATTGAGCAGCTAAAACTACTGGGCTTCGCCAATATCAACCTTTACGGCTCCAGCGACTACAGCAAGGTCGAATTCAACGTTCGCCGCCCGGCGCTGCAGGACGTAAAAGTTCGCCAGGCGCTGATCTACGGTCTGGATCGCCAAAAACTGATCGACGTGGTCTACCAGGGCTACGGCACGGTCGCCAACGAGCCGATCTCGCCGATCTCCTGGGCTTATAACCCGGAGGGCGTGAACCCGTATAAATTCGATCAGGCGCAGGCGAAAAAACTGCTGGATGAAGCTGGCTGGAAGCCTGGCCCGGACGGCATCCGCGTGAAGGACGGCAAGCGCCTGGAGCTGACGCTGCTGGTCAGCAAAAAAGTGCTGAACGACGCGCTGATCCCTATCGCCAAAGAGAACTGGCAGCAGATCGGCGTGCTGCTGAAGCCGCAGGTTGTCGACTTCAATGCCCTGATGGCGCAGCGTAAAGCGGGCAACTACGATCTGGCCTCCTTTAGCACCAGCACGCTGAACGATCCGCACGACGGCGTGTGGGATTACTACAGCACCGAAGCCAAAGAGTCCGGCTATAACAATCCGCAGGTGGACAAGCTGATTAACGAAGGCAACGCCACCCTCGACGAAGAAAAGCGCAAGGCGATCTACCACGAGCTGTATAAAGTACTGGCGGCAGATCCCCCGGCAATTCTGCTCGGCAACCGCAAAATCCTGTCCGCCAGCAGCGCCCGCGTCACCGGCTTTAAGCCAGACATTTACAACGGCCTGACCGGCAGCCTGCCGGATGTGAAAATCGTTAAGTAACGCAGTAACCCTTGCCGCCACCCTTTCACCGGGGCGGCGGCAGTGAGAACGTGATGAAAAATTTTATTCTGCGCCGCCTGCTGCAAACCCTGCCGATGCTGCTGCTCGCCTCGTTTATTATCTTTATGCTGTTTGCAAAAACGCCCGGGGATTTTATCGACGGCAATATTACGCTGACCGCCGCCCGCGCTGCCGAACTCAAAGCAATTTACGGCCTCGACCAGCCGCTGTTCACCCGCTACCTTCACTGGCTTGGGCAACTGCTGACGGGAGACCTGGGCTTCTCTCTGCAATATCAAATCCCCGTTAGCCAATTGCTGAACCAGTACATCTGGAACTCTTTCCTGCTGGCCGCCATTGCGCTGGTGTTTTACTGGGGGATTGGTCTGGCGGTGGGGATTGTTTCGGCCATGAGACCCAATTCGCTGTTTGATCATCTGGTCAGCGTGCTGGTGTTCGCCGCCATGTCTTTCCCGACCTTTTTCCTCTGCCTGCTGCTGATCAAGTGGTTCGCGGTAGATCTGCACTGGCTGCCCGTCGGCGGCATGACCAACACCGGCAGCGACGCCACCGGCTGGGCCTACGTCGTGCAGGTTGCCGCCCACCTTGTGCTGCCCGTACTCGCGCTGGTGATGCTGCAGGCGGGCAGCCTGACGCGCTACTTCCGCGCCAGTATGCTCGACGTGGTGAAAATGGACTTTATACGCACCGCCCGCGCCAAGGGGCTGCGCGAGCGTACCGTTATTCTTAAACACGCCCTGCGCAATGCGCTGCTGCCGATCATCACCCTGCTGGGCTTTGAGCTGCCGGGGCTGTTCTCCGGGGCAATCATTACCGAAAAGGTCTTTAACTGGCCGGGCGCCGGCCACATTCATATTGATTCCCTCGCCGCCCGTGACTACCCGGTTCTGATGGGCTTCACGCTGTTTCTGGCGGTACTGACCATCCTCGGCAACCTGATTGCCGACGTGCTTTACGCGTGGGCCGACCCGCGCATTCGGGTGAGGTCGTGATGCTCAGTTCTCTGTTTTCTACCAACCGCCGCCTGCGCAAAGCCGAAATTCCGGCGCTGGCACAGGTGACGCCTTCCCCGTGGCATCAGGCCTGGCAGGCGCTGAGGCGCAACCGCCTGGCGATGTTCTGCCTGATTCTGCTGATAGTGATGGCAATCTGGTGCGCCCTGGGGCCGCTCTGGTCGCCGTGGAAGGACGACGCCACCGACGCCCTGATGATCAACAAGCCGCCGGGCGAAATCCACTGGCTGGGCACCGACTTCCTCGGGCGCGATGTCTACACCCGCCTGCTGCTGGCCGGGCGCATCTCATTAATTATCGGCCTGCTGACCATGCTGCTCTCGGTCACCCTCGGCTACCTGCTCGGCGCGGTTTCCGGCTATCTCGGCGGCTGGACCGACAAACTGATTATGCGCCTGGCGGATCTGGTGATGACCATTCCCAGCCTGCCGCTGCTGATCGTCGCGGGCGCGATGCTGTCGGAGCTCGACTTCTCGCCGGAATCGCGCATTTACATGGTGGTTATCATGCTGAGCCTGCTGGAGTGGCCGAAGCTGGCGCGCCTGGTCCGCGGGCAAATCCTCTCCCTGCGCGAACGCGACTTTATGCTGGCGACCCGCGTATTAGGCCTTTCCGCCCGCCGCCGCCTGTTCGGGCACTTGCTGCCGAACACCATTCCAATTCTGGTGGTGATGGCGACGATGGCGGTGGCCAACGCCATTCTGATGGAGTCCGCGCTGAGCTACCTCGGCCTCGGCGTCGTGCCGCCCACGCCTTCGTGGGGCAACATGATGGACAGCGCCAACAGCCTGATCGACTTCCAGCGCCGCCCGTGGCTGTGGATGCCGCCGGGTATCGCCATTTTTATCACCGTGATCGCCATTAACGTGCTGGGCGACGGCCTGCGCGATGCGCTGGATCCGAAAATGAAGCGAGGCGCGAAATGAACGAAGCGCTGATTGAGTTCAATAACCTTTCCCTCTCCTTCGCCGGAGAGCATGGGCGCGTGCGTGCCGTGCAGGACGTATCGTTTACCGTTCGCGCCGGGCAAACCGTCGGCGTCGTCGGCGAGTCAGGCTGCGGCAAAAGCGTGACCGCCATGTCGCTGATGGGGCTGCTGCCTCCGCAGGCGGCACGTATCGACGGCGGCGAAATCCTGTTTCAGGGGAAAAATCTGCTGGGCCTGAAGCCCGCGCAGATGGCAGATTTGCGCGGCAACGAACTGGCGATGATTTTCCAGGAGCCGATGACCGCCCTGAACCCGGTGCTGACTATCGGCGACCAGCTTTGCGAGCCGCTGATCCGCCACCGGGGCGAAACGCCCAAGGCCGCCTGGCAGCTGGCGACACAAATGCTGACCGACGTCGGGCTGGCGCGAGCGGAAAGCCTGATGGCCAGCTACCCGCACCAGCTTTCCGGCGGGATGTTACAGCGCGTGATGATCGCCATGGCACTGAGCTGTCGGCCAAAGCTGCTGATCGCCGATGAGCCAACGACGGCGCTGGACGTCACCGTTCAGGCGCAGATCCTGCGTCTATTGCGGGATCAGGCTCGCCAGCACCGTATGGCGCTGATGCTGATCACCCACGATCTCGGCGTTATCGCCCAGATGGCCGAACACGTCGTGGTGATGTATGCCGGGCGCATCGTTGAGCAGGGGCCAACGGCGGAGGTGCTCCGCAATCCGCTGCACCCTTATACCAAAGGGCTGATTTCTTCCCGGCCTGTTCCCGGCGAACGCCGCCGCAGGCTCTATTCGATCCCCGGCCAGGTGCCCGATTTAGCCGCCCTGCCGCCCTACTGCGCCTTTACCGATCGCTGTGAACGCGCCACCGATCGCTGCCGCCAGGGCATTCCGGCGCTGCTCGGCCAGCAGCGCCAGGCCGCCTGTTTTTACAGTGAGTTAGCGGAGTCCGCATCGTGAACACTCAGTACGTGATTGAAGTCGAAGGGCTCAAAAAACACTTCCCGCTGCGCGACGGGCTTTTTGGCCAACAAACTGGTGAGCTGCGCGCGGTCGACGGCGTCAGCTTCAACATTCGCCAGGGCACGATTTTCGGCCTCGTGGGCGAGTCCGGCAGCGGAAAAACCACCGTTGGCCGCACCCTGCTTGGCCTGTATGACAAAACCGCCGGTAGCGTGAAGTATCGCGGCAAAGAATTGAGTGAGTTGAGCGCCAAAGAATCGCGGGCGCTGCGCCCCAAAATCCAGCTGGTATTTCAGGATCCTTACAGCTCTTTAAACCCGCGCATCCGCGTGGGCGATGCCATCGGGGAAGCGATGCTGGAGCACAAGCTGTGCACCCGCGCCGAACTGCGGGACAAGGTGCTGGAAGTGATGAAGATTTGCGGGCTGGCACCGCAGCATTACACCCGTTTCCCGCATGAGTTTTCCGGCGGCCAGCGCCAGCGCATCGGTATTGCCCGCGCGCTGATCCTTAACCCCGATTTTATTATTGCGGACGAACCGATCTCGGCGCTCGACGTCTCCATTCAGGCGCAGATCATCAACCTGTTTTCCGATCTGCGCGACGAACGCGGCGTGACGTTTCTGTTTATCTCGCACGATCTCGGCGTGGTGGAGCACCTCTGCGACGACGTCGCGGTGATGTATCTCGGCCAACTGGTGGAAACCGCCAGCCGCGACACGCTGTTCAGCCGACCACTGCACCCGTATACGCAGGCGCTGTTAGCCGCGGTTCCGACGCTGGATCCGGACAGCGAGCCGGTGGCCGCCATTCAGGGCGAAATCCCCGATCCTTCTCGCCCGCCTGCCGGCTGCCGCTTCTCCTCGCGCTGCCCGCTGGTCACCGACCGCTGCCGCCAGGAGGTCCCGGCGCTGCGGGAAGTGGGCGATGCTCATCGCGTCGCGTGTCATTTGGTGTAACTCTGTGATTCAGGCAGACAGCGGCCTGAGTACGCTGTCTGCCACCACCTGCCCTGACTCAAGCTTGATCAGCCTGTCCGCCAGCGGGAAATAGCGGTCGTCGTGGGTAATGGCGAGCACCGTTTTGCCTTCCGCTTTCAGCATCGGCAGCAGCACTTTGTAGAACACCTCTTTAAAACCGGGATCCTGATCTGCCGCCCATTCGTCAAACAGATAAAAAGGCCGGTTCTCCAGCCATGCCTGCAGCAGCGCGAGACGTTTACGCTGCCCCTGAGAAAGCGCGGTGGTCGAGAAACGCCCGCCCCGGAAGGCCACTTTGTGGTCGAGCTTCAGCAGGTGCAGCAGCTTATTCACCTGGTCCGCCGTGCGCTCGTGGACGTTATCCACGTCATCGAACAGGAAGAAATCATTGAATACCACGGCAAAATGCTGGCGGTAGATCTCACGCTGCTCGGGCGTTATCAGCCTGCCGTTTAGTCGGAGGTCGCCGCTGTCCGGCGGGTAAAGGCCCACCAGCAGATTGGCCAGCGTGGTTTTCCCGCTGCCGTTGCCGCCCACCAGAAAGACCAGCTCGCCCTGAGTGAAACGAAGATTAAGCGGCCCGAGAGTAAAACGTTCCCCCTCTTCGCCCTGATATTCGTAACGAATATCGGCCAGCTCAAGGCCGTCAAAACGCGGCGGGCTTTTCAGCGGCAGCAGCTTTTCCTGTGGCAGATCGGTTTTAAGCTGGGCGATTCGCTGGAGCGCGATGCGGGCGCTGGTCACCGTCGGCAGCGCCGATAAAACGCCTTCCACCGGCACAATCATGTACAGAAAAATCATCGTGTAGCCGGTCATCACCGCCGAATTCAGCGCCAGCGACTCCCGCAGCCAGTAAAGCACCACGCCGATAAACGCGAAGAACAGCACGCTACCCCAGCTCTTCGCCAGGCCGTAAAACACATACCCACGAGTGCGTTCGATGCGCACCGCCTCGATATTCTCGCTCAGCGGTCCGTCGACAAAATGTCGCCTGCGCGACGGGTTCAGGCGAAACTCGCGCCCGCCATCGAACAGTTTTTTACACTGGGCAATCAGCGTATCTTCCCGCTGCCGCGAGCTACGCAACAGCCCCAACGCTTTACCGTGGGCGGCGCGGTAGCCCATCGCCCCCAGGCCAAGCACCAGCAGCGCCAGCAGCAGGACCTGCCACGACAGCGTGCCGAGGTAAATCAGGCAGCCGATAATCGCCGCCCCATAGATAAGCAGCCCCGGCAGGCTGACGAAAAAGACCACCAGCGTGTCGAGATCCTGAGTCAGAATGGACACCGCTTTTGCCATGCCGGTTTTCTCCAGCTGCGCCCAGGCGGTTTCGCTGACGTGATCCACCACGTCTTTGCGCAGCGTGGCCTTCACTTTTTGCCCGAGCCACATAAACAGCGTTTCGGCCAGCACGCGGGTGCCCAGCATTAACGCGGCCAGCAACACAAACTGCAGCGCCACGTCGGCCAGCCCGCCGGGCGGCAGCGTCAGGCTATGGTTGATCACCGCCAGCAGCGAGGCGTTGCTTAACCCGCTGACCACGCTGGCAAACGCCGCCAGCACCAGCCAGCCGCCCACCAGGCGGAACAGCATCATTAACAGAGACATTGTTACTTCCTTTTCGACATTACTCTGCCGGCGCTATTGTTGATGTGTATGCGCCCGGCTACGGATCAGCGGCCATACCAGCAGCGGTACGCCGACCAGCGACGCCACCAGCCCCACGGGCAGCTGACGCGGATAGAGAAAATTGCGGCCCATCCAGTCCGCCAGCACCATAATCAGCGCGGACAGCAGCGCGGCGGTGAACAGCTGCGCCATCGGGCGTTTCGCGCCGGCTTTTCTCGCCAGATGCGGCCCCAGCAGCCCGACAAACGACACCGGCCCGACGATCAGCGTGGCCAGCCCGGTCATCAATGCGGCCAGCGCCAGCACGCTAATCCTCGCCCTGGCGACATTCACGCCCAGCGAACCGCTCACCTGCCCGAGCGGCAGCAGCAGTAGCCAGCGTTTGCACAGCGGAGAAACCGCCAACAGCAGCAACATGGCGAAGAACACGCCGATGGCGATGCCGTTATTGACGTAGTAGGTGCTGCCGGTCATCAGCTGCAGCAGCATCGAACTGGCCTGGCGGTTATTCAGCATCACAATGCTGGCGATGGCCTGGAACAGCGCGTTCAGCGCCAGACCGTTCAGCAGCACCCGCTGCGGGTTAAAGGCACTCTGGCGGCTGCTCCACAGCGTTACCAGCAGGCTGATCAGCGCCCCGGCGGCGCTGCTGAGAATCATCAGCCCCGTTCCGCTCGTCGGGAACAGCAGCAGAAATGCCGTCACGCCCATCGCCGCCCCGCCGCCAATGCCGAGGATCTCCGGGCTTGCCAGCGGGTTACCGCTGACGCGCTGCATCAACACGCCCGCCGCCGCCAGCAAAGCCCCGGCGCTCAATGCCGCCAGCAGGCGCGGCAGGCGCATCGGCAGCAAAGCGGGTTGCTCCGCAAGGGTCGTCCAGTGCCAGCCGTGCAGCCCCTGGCCGACAAACAGCGACAGCACAACAGCCACCAGCAGCAGCGCAGAAGCCATGCCCGCTGGGAAGCGCACGCCGCCCGCTTCGCCTTCGTAAGCTGAAGGCGTGGTATCCAGTACCTGGTGCCGGGCCTTGCCCGCCAGCAGGATCAGCAGCGGGCCGCCGGTCAGGGCAGTTAACATCCCCACCGGCAGCAGCTGCCCGTCCAGCAGCGTGATACGGCTGACGCACAGGTCGGTGAACCACAGCAAACCGGCCCCAATAAGCAGCGAGTGGCTGAGCATTTGCCGGGTGGTACGCGCCCCACCTAAGCGCGCCAGGTGCGGGGCGGCCAGGCCGATAAAACCAATCACCCCGACGCTGTTAATGATTAAGGCGCTCATCACCAGCGCCAGCGCCATCGCTACCGAACGGATCAGCAGCGGAGAAGCCCCCAGGCTGCTCACCATCGCCTCCGGGAGCCTGAGCAGGGCCAGCGGGCGCAGCAACAACAGCAAAGCCAGGCCACACAGCCCGAGCCAGGGCAGAATCGCCGTCACGCCGCTCCAGTCCTGCTGCGCCAGCGAACCGCCGCCCCACATCAGCACCGACAGCAGAAAACGGTCGTTGATCACCGCCATGATCATCGTCAGCGAGCCGCACCACAGGTTGACCAACATCCCCGCCTGAATCATCACCAGCGGCGACAGACGCTGCCGCCAGGAAAGCAGCAACACCAGCAGCAAAGCGACAACTTCCCCGGTAATCACTATGCCGGTTCGTGCAGAGAGCAGCGTCGCCGGGAACCACATCGACGCCACACCCAAAGCCAGCGTTGCGCCGGAAGTCATGCCGAGGGTAATCGGTTCCGCCAGCGGATTGCGCAGCGCCCGCTGCATCAGCCAGCCGCAAAGGGCCAGTACGGCGCCGCCGAGTAAAGCCATCACCTGGCGTGGGAACCACATGGAGTGCAGGATCACCGCCTGCGCGTCGGCCATTTTCGAGCTAAACAGCACGTTCAGGCCGTGAAGAAGCCCGTCGTACTGCGCGACGTTTTGCAGCGCCATGACGATGCTCGCCAGCCAAAGCCCGGCGATCAGCAGCCAGGAAGCCGTCGTTTTTCCCGTCTCAGCCATGCTGCCACCCCGCCACGATTTGCCCCAATGCTTCGGCAATGCGCGTGGCCGTCACAAGCGCACCACCGGAATTGAATTTTTGCGCCGGGAACGCCAGCTGAGTCGGAGAGGTGAGCGGCAGGCGCTGCCAGAGCAGTGAACTCTGCCAGCGTTGGATCTGCGGCCATTGCCCGTCCTCCGGCAAAAGAATCAGCCCGGCATTGTCTGCCCCAATGCGCGTCAGCTCAACCATAGCCTCGCCCTGCGCGTTAACGCCGCCGCGCCAGGCATTGCTGAAACCGCAGCGCGACAGCACATCTCCGGCGAGGCTGCCCGTGCCGTAAAGCCGCATATGCAGCGCGTCTACCGGCGTGGCGATAAACAGCGGACGTTGATAAGCAGAAGCGGATTCTCTGGCACGAATCGCAGCCTGCTCAAAAGCCGCCGTGACCGCACGAGCCTGCGCCTGGCGCTGGAGTACAACAGCCAGCTTATCGAGGGAAATTTGCCATTCGGCGAGACTGCCGGTTGGCAGCGTCAGCGTGGGCGCAATACGATCCAACTGAGGCTTAAGAAGCGCGTGACCCGGCGTGATAACGATCAGACCGGGCTTCAACGCATACAGGGTTTCGAGGTTTGGCTGAAACAGCAGGCCGATATCCACCACGCTGGCGGGCAGTTCCGGCGTGCCTATCAGCTTGCGATACCAGTCGGGGGCCGATACCGACTGCGGCGTCACGCCAAGCGCCAGAATCAGCTCAGTCAGCCCCCAGTCCAGCACCGCCAGGCGCTGCGGAGGCCCGGAAACGGCACCAGCCGCCCCGATAAACGGGGCGGCCAGCGCAAAGGTCAGTAAACGTCTGCGGGAGAGCATTCGCTTACCACTGGTAGCTTAACGTGGCCACGTACTGACGCTTAACCGCGTACTCACAGCCGTTGTTTTGGCAGGCTGCAAGGTAGGTTTTGTTCGTCAGGTTAGCGGCGTTAAGGGCAACCTGCCACTGGCGGTACTGCCAGCCGATGCGGGCGTCATACACCGTGGCGCCCGGCACCTGCAGCGAGTTATCCGTTGTCGCATAGCTTGGGCCGACATAGCGCACGCCGCCGCCGAGGGAGAAACCATCCAGCGGGCCGCTGAACGCGTACTGGCTCCAGAGCTTGGCCAGGTTGCGGGAAATGCCCATCGGGTGTTTGCCTTCGCTGCCGTCGTTCGCCTGCAGCACTTCCGGGTCGGTCAGCGAGTAGGATGCGAGGATCTGCCAGGCTGGCGTGACGTTCACTTTACCTTCCAGTTCGATCCCACGGGAGCGGATCTCTCCGGTCTGCACGCTGTAATTCACATGATCGGGATCCGGCGTGGCGACGTTGGTTTGACGCAGATCGAACAGCGCCAGAGTAAACAGCGCGTCCATTCCGACCGGATCGTACTTCAGCCCAACTTCGGTCTGCTTGCCTTTGGTTGGCTTAAACGCATTGCCGTTAAACCCGGTACCCGCGCTTGGCACAAACGAGGTGGAATAGCTGATGTACGGCGCAATGCCGTTATCAAAGTGGTACAACAGCCCCGCACGGCCGGTGGTGGCGTAGTCATTGCGCGTCTGGTGAGAACCGTCCAGCAGGTTGGTCGCTTTGGTTTGCGCGCTGTCATACCGCCCGGCGAGGCTCATCACCCAGTTGTCCAGCGTCAGCTGATCCTGCAGGTAAAGCCCCGTTTGATCCATCGTCGAATGGCTGTTGCTGGTAAACGCCGGGATCTCGACCGGCGTGCTGTAGTCCGGGTTGAGGTAATTCAGCGGCACAGCGTCGCCGTAGCCCGCCTGGCTGCGCACCGAGGAGTGCATCACATCCACGCCGAGCAGCGCGGTGTGCGACACTGGGCCGGTATCAAAGCGGAGCTCGCCCTGGTTATCCGCCGCAAAGTTGCTCATCGTTTCGGTAAGGTTCATGGAGTAGCGGTCAACCAGCGGCTGGGTTGGGTACGTCCCGAACGGGTACACCATGCGGTAATCGGCGCTGCTGCTGATGTAACGCACGTTCTGGCGCAGCGTAATGTTATCGTTCAATTCGGTACGGAACTGATAGCCGATGCTGCCCTGCCTGCGGGTGTAGGTATCAAAGCCCGGCTGGCCGCCGTAGAAGTGGGTGCCAATATTACCGTTCGGGTTGTTCACCAGCGTGCCTTTGACCGGCAGCATGTTGTAGAAACCGGTGTCAGGATCCTGGCGCAGCTGGGCCAGCAGCGTCAGGCTGGTGCGATCGTTTGGCTGCCAGGTCACGGACGGCGCAATGTCGTAGTGCTGGTAGCGGGTGTGATCGACCTGCGTTTTGGTGTCGAAGAAGGTGCCCGCCACGCGGCCAAGCCACTCTTTGCTGTCGGTTAGCGGGCCGGTGACGTCAAAGCCGGTGCCAAACTGGCTGTTATTCCCGGCGCTGACGTAAACCTGGCCGCCCGGCTGGGCCTGCGGCGTTTTGCTGACAAGATTCACTACGCCGCCGGGGTTGGCCTGGCCGTAGAGCACCGAAGCCGGACCTTTGACCACTTCAATGCGGGAGAGCAGGAACGGATCCCACGCCGGGCGGCTCCACCAGGCTTCGCGCGGCAGGCGCAGGCCGTCCAGATATTCGTCGGCTTCAAAACCACGCACCATGATGGTGTCAAAGCGGGTATCCGGGCCGGCATCTTCCGAGGAGACGCCCGCGACGTAGCGCAGCGTCTGGGGAATGTTTTTTGCCGCCATGGCCGCGATTTGCGCCTGTGTCACCACCGAAATACTCTGCGGCGTGCGGCTAATCAGCGAGCTGGATTTGGTGCCAGCCACCGCCTCATGTGCCACCACATTGGTTTCATCTTCCTGCCCGGAAGAAGAAGGTGCCGTGGCCGTAACAACCATCGTGCTGTCCTGTGCCGCCGGTTTGTCCGCTGCATGGGCAAAGCCCGCGCACGCCGCAAAGACCGCACAACTTAACGCCTTTAAAGGCATGTTCCCGTTTACCCATCCGCCCTGTTTCATATCGACCGTATCATGTTATAAGAAGAGGATCGAAATGATAATTATTCACCTTTAAAAGAGAAGAGCACCCGTGGCAGAATAGCGCGATCGGTTGACGGGATATCGCAAAGCGGACAGAGATTGTCTTAACGCGCTACTGCATCATGAAATGGCGAGAATCGGACGAACGGCAGGCAACAAATGATAAAGCAATTCACACAGCAGAGTCCGCAGGAAGCGTTTCTGGAAGTACGAGAACTCCATTATAGCGCAGGAAGCCAGGAGCCGTTTCACGCCCACGAGCAGGGCCAGCTGATTTACCCGGTCAGCGGCGTGGCAAAAATCCGCAGCGAGCAAAACGTCTGGGTCGTCGCCCCTGGCCACGCGCTTTGGCTGCCGGGGCGACTGCCTCACGGCCTGGAAGCCATCGGCAACGTGGTCACCCACAATCTCTACATGACGCCAGCGGCTTCTGCCGCGTTCAGCCGCCACAGCCGCAGCCTGGCCGTCACGCCGCTGTTTCAGTCCCTGACCGTCGCTGGACTGGAAAAACCCGCCGACCCGCAGCGAAGCCAGCTATTGCACGACCTGCTGCACAACGAGCTGCTGCGCCTGCAGGATATTGCCCTGTGCCATATCACCCTCCCCCACGACAGGCGTATTCGCCAGCTTTGCGATGCGCTGTGCAGCGACCTTTCCCAGCGGGAAACCCTGGCCTGGTGGGGAAAACGGGTCGGCGCAAGCGAAAGAACCCTGGCGAGGCTGTTCCGGGAAGAGACGCAGCTCAGCTTTACCGAATGGCGGCAGCAAATGCACCTGGTGGAAGCCGTCTGCCACCTTGCGCGCGGTACCACCATCAGCAATCTTTCCAGCACGCTCGGCTACGCCAGCAGCAGCGCGTTTATCGCTATGTTCAGGAAAAAGCTGGGCGTTTCCCCGCAGAGGTATATTGGCCGCTATCTCTGACACGGCTTTTACAATCCGGTTCCATCGGCGATAATCACCGTTTGCGCCCCGGACCGGAACAACCATGAGCGACACGAAGCCCCCGCAAACGACGGCCAAGCGCCCGATGAAACTCAGCACCTCGGTGACGCTGATGCTGTGCGCCGTTATCGGCTCGGTGCTGCTTGTGGTTTACGCCCTGTACTTTATCCAGATCAGCAACGCCACCCGCAGCGGCCTGAAAGACACCGCGCTGGCGGTGGCGAGAACCCTGGCCGACGATCCGACGATCAAATACGGCCTGACGCAGCCCCACAGCAAAGACATTATTCCGCCGGTAGCCACCCGCGTGCAGGAGCGTAACGACCTGCTGTTCGTGGTGGTGACCGACATGAACGGCATTCGCTATTCGCACCCCCAACCCGGCAATATTGGCTCGCATTTTATTGGCGACGACATTTTCCCGGCGCTGGAGGGCAAAGAGAATGTGTCGATCAACCACGGCGTGCTGGCGGAAGCCCTGCGCGTCTTTACGCCGGTCTATAACGAACAGCATAAGCAGATAGGCGTGGTCGCCATCGGCATCTCGCTGAGCAAAGTGGACGAGCAGATCAGCAAGAGCCGCTGGAGCGTGCTCTGGACGGTGTTGTTCAGCGCCCTGTTCGGCTCGCTCGGCACCTGGGTGCTGGTGCGTGTGCTGAAACGCATTCTGTTCGGCTTTGAGCCGTATGAAATCTCCGCGCTGTTCGAGCAGCGCCAGGCTATGCTGCAGTCCGTTAAAGAGGGCATTATCGCCGTTGACCGCGAAGGCCGCGTGACGCTTATCAACCACGCGGCGCGCAAAATGCTGCTCTCCCCGGACGATTTCCGCCTCGGTAAAACCGTGCCGCCGGGGCCGCTGGTGGCCACGCTGTGCGAAGTGCTGCACACCGGCACGCCGATTCAGGATCGGCAAATCATCAGCTATGGCCGCCTGGTCTTGTGTAATGCGGTGCCAATTCGTATAAATAATCAGGTGATCGGCGCCATCAGTACCTTCCGAGACAAGACTGAAATCAATTTGTTGACCCAGCGTGTAGACGGCATGGTGAATTATGTCGACGCGCTGCGCGAGCGCTCGCACGAATTTATGAATAAGCTGCACGTCATTCTTGGCCTGCTGCAGCTTAAGCATTACGACAAGCTTGAAGAGTACATTCTGCAAACCGCCAGCAATTACCAGACGGAAATTGGCACGCTGCAGAGCAAAATTAAGTCGCCGGTGATTGCCGGGTTCCTGATTGGCAAGATTAACCGCGCGCGGGAAGCGGGCCACCATCTGGCGCTTGCCGACGAATGCCAGCTGCCGGACAACCCGAACGAACTTCAGGTGATGGCGCTGATTACCGCGCTGGGCAACCTGATTGAAAACGCGCTGGACGCGATGGGCGACCAGCCTGATGGCGAAGTAGGCGTGCTGCTGCACTACCAGAACGGCGTGCTAAGCGTGGAAGTCAGCGACGACGGACCGGGTATAGAGCCGGACCATATTCAGTCTATTTTTGACAAAGGCTACTCCACCAAAGGCGAGCAGCGTGGCGTGGGGCTGTTCCTTGCCAGGCAGCAGCTTGAGCGCCTTGGCGGCAGTATTCAGGTGGAGTCAGAACCCGGCGTCTTCACCCAATTCTTTGTGCAGTTACCCTGGGATAGTGAAAGGAACAATGCGTGATTAATGTCTTAATTGTTGATGATGATGCGATGGTTGCGGAGCTTAACCGCGCCTACGTCAGCCAAATCCCGGGCTTTAGCTGCTGCGGTTCCGCCTCCACGCTGAAACAGGCGCAGGAGATGGTCAGCAACCCGGAGCTAAAAATAGATCTGATCCTGCTGGATGTGTATATGCAGCAGGATAACGGCCTGGATCTGCTGCCGACGCTGCGTGAAGCGGGAAAAACCATCGATGTGATCGTTATCTCCTCGGCGGCGGACGCGGCGACTATCCAGAAGTCGATGCACTACGGCGTGGTGGATTACCTGATCAAACCGTTCCAGTTCCCGCGCTTTGAAGAAGCGTTAACCAACTGGCGCGAAAAGAAAAACCTGATGGGCACCCACAAATATTACGAGCAGGCGGACGTTGACCGACTGCTGCACGGTGGCTCCCCGGTGGTGGCGGACGCCAAGCGCCTGCCGAAAGGGCTGACGCCGCAAACGCTGCGCACCATTTGCCAGTGGATCGACACCCATCCGACGGAAGAGTTCTCCACCGACGAACTGGCAGCGGCGGTAAATATCTCTCGCGTGTCATGCCGTAAGTATCTGATCTGGCTAGCGCAGATCAATATCCTGTTCACCAGCATTCATTACGGCATGACCGGCCGCCCGGTGTACCGCTATCGCCTGCAGGCCGAACAGCTTGGCCTGCTCAAGCAGTACTGCCAGTAATCAGCCGGTAGCTGTCATCCAGTAACGTAAAGCGGAACTGGCTGGCGGAAGAGAGAATAATCTCTCGCTGTTTGGTGACAAAAATCGCCTCGATATCGGGGCGATTCGCCAGCACTGCGCCGCCCTTTTCTAATCCCATGCCGTAAATCAACGTCGTCCAGATGTCCCCATCCAGCGAGTCAGTCGAGACGATCGTCACGCTATCCAGGTCGTTATCCAGCGGGTAGCCCGTGCGCGGGTCGAGAATATGGTGATAGCGTTTGCCGTCCAGCTCGAAATAGCGCTCGTAAACGCCGGATGTCACCACCGATTTGTTCGCCACCTCAATCACGCCCAGCATCTCTTCCGGGCCGCTAAACGGCTTTTTCAGCCCGATGGTCCAGCCGCCTTCCGGCGAGCCCAGCGTCTGCACGTTGCCGCCGAGGTTAATCAGCCCCTGCGCCACGCCCTGCCGCTGCAGGAAGTCGCGTACCCGGTCGGCAATATAGCCCTTGGCTATCGCGCCCAGGTCTATTTCCATCCCGCTATGTGCCAGATAAACGCTGCCTTCGGCTTCGTCCAGCACCACCTGATGCGGCTGCGTGCGCGGCAGCAGCGCGGCGATGTCTTCTGCCGGCGGAACGCTATCGCCCTTGAAACCAATCTTCCACCGCTTCACCAGCGGGCCAATGGCGAGATTAAAAATACTGTCGGGGAACAGGCTGGCGGCTTTGGCGCATTTGATAAGCTCGAACACCGGACGGCTGACGGCAACCGGATGTTTGCCCGCCGCGTGATTAATGCTCATCACCTGGGATTCGGCCCGGTTCACGGTGAGCAGATCTTCGTATTGTTTGATCAGGCGGAACACCTGAGAGGCGAGAGTTTCGTTGGGTTCGAACAGCTTGAGGAGAATGGGCGAGCCCATTAAAACGGCGGAGTAGCCATAAACACCTTCGGGTTGCGACATAGCGGGCTCCTTTTGCTGAAAAGGTTGCGCCCCGGCGAGGGCCGGAGCGCAGTTGGGCTTAGCGTTTTGCCCAGCTTGCCGCCTGATGGCCCGCCAGGGTACCAAAGACAATAATATCCGCCACCGCGTTACCGCCGATGCGGTTGCCGCCGTGAATACCACCGGCCACTTCACCCGCCGCGAACGCGCCAGGGATAACCTGATGCTGTTTATCCAGCACTTCGGTTTCGGCATTGATGGTCACGCCGCCCATGGTGTGGTGCACCCCAGGGGCGATGCGGATGGCGTGGAACGGGCCATCTTTAATCGGGTTGCGCAGCGCGGTTTTACGGCCAAAATCTTCGTCGTACTGATTTTCCACGAAGCCGTTGTAACGCTCAAGCGTGGCGAGGAAGGTGTGGTAATCCATTCCCAGTTTCTCCGCCAGTTCGCGAGGCCCTTCGGCGCTGACCACAAAGCCTTTGGCGATGTACTCATCTGCCGCTTTGTTTTTAGTGCGAACGTTCTCGTCGAACACGATGTAAGCGTATTTCTCCGGCAGCGCGATAACCTGCGCCGACACTTTATCGCGGGTTTCCATTTCGTTGAAGAAGCGGCTGCCTTTTTGGTTCACAAGGATGGCACCGCCGCCGCGAATGGACTCGGAAATCAGGTACGAGGTGGTTTGCTCCACGGTTGGGTGAATCTGTATTTCGCCCATATCCACGGTGCCTGCGCCCAGTTTTTCCAGCAGCGCGATACCGCCGCCCGTGGCGCCTTTGTGGTTAGTGGTGACAAAGCCTTCCAGATCCGGGCGATATTTCACCACCATCGAGCTGTTGGCGCTGAAGCCGCCGGTCGCCACGATCACGCTTTTCGCGTGGATGGTCAGCGCTTCGTTTTCGTCCGTCAGCAGCGCCACGCCGCTGACTGCGCCCTGGTCAAACAGGATTTCCGTTACCGCCGTTTCCATCAGCACGTCGATGCTGCGTTTGTTGATGTTACGCAGCAGGCCGCTGATCAGGTAGCCGCCGACCGCCGATCCGTCACGTGGGCGGTGGGTGCGGTCAATGCTCATCCCGCCGGTGGTGGTGATGTCGTTCAGCATGATGCCGCGATCCGCCAGCCACTCAATGGCCTGCGGGGCGTTTTCCACAAAGCGGTGCAGCAGCTCTGGGTTATTTTTGTTGTAGCCGCCTTTCAGGGTTTCGGCATAGAACAGCTCTTTGCTGTCGAAGATACCTTTGACGCGCTGGAAGCGGGTTTCCGCCGCGTTCATCCCGGCAGATGCCTTAACGGTGTTCCCGCCGATGGACGGCATTTTCTCAACGATCAGCACGCTGGCACCTTCGTCGTGGGCCTGAATCGCCGCCGCCAGACCGGCACCGCCGCTGCCGACCACAACCACGTCGTAGCTCTGCGGGGCGCTAACGCCGCCGCTTTCTTCAAACGCCTGCTGCTTGCTGGATTTCACCATCGCTTTAGAAACGGCTTTTTTCACCGCTTCGCTCTGGGAAGTCGCGCCGGAAATGGCATCCACAAACGGCGAGTTGGCGGTCAGGATACGGGTACGAATTTCTTCGAAGTTAGTGGTGAACTCCACGTCGTCCTGCGGGCCAGCGGCCAGCGCGATATCGGCGATGCGATCGCTGTCGAGGCTGACGTTAATCACCAGTTGGTTGACGTCATCGCTGACGGTTTCTTCGAAGATCCCCGGTTTAAATTTAGAGGCTCCGCCCATGCTCATGTCACGGATCATCGCCTCGACCAGCGAGAAGCGCCACAGCGGCTCAGGGATGGTCAATTCTTCGCGTTTGGTGCTGTCGATAAACAGATCCAGCACTTCGCCGTTGGCGATGCGGGCAGTCCAGTCCGGGTAGGCAATGCAGGCGCGGCCTACGGCCACCAGGTCATACCCGTGCTCCAGCGCGGTTTCCACGTCGGAAGCATTCACGATGCCGCCCACGCCCATCACCGGGATCTGCGCCAGCGCGTCGGAGCGCATTGCACAGTATTTGTTGATCAGCGGCGTCGGGTCGGTGGTGTCGTTAATGGACGGACGCAGCGAGTAACCCAGAGAGAAGTGCAGGTAGTCCAGGCCTCGCTCGGCCAGTTTTTCCAGCAGGTACATGGTGTCGTCGAAACGAATCCCAGGCACTTCAAGCTCTTCCGGGGAGAAACGGTAGCCGATGATGAATGCATCGTCAGCAAACTGACGCACCATCTGATGGGTGATATCCAGCACGGCAAGCGGGAACTTAGCGCGGTTGTCGCGGCTGCCGCCCCATTCGTCATCACGCTGGTTTGAGTTCGGGGAGTAGAACTGTTGAATCAGATAGGTGTTCGCGCCGTGGATTTCCACACCGTCGAAACCAGCCTGAATGGCGCGGCGAACGGCCTCACCAAATTTAGTCACCATGCCCGCCACTTCTTCTGTGGTCAGGGCACGCGGTGTTGCAGCACCGTCGCGTGGTGCGGCCAGCGCGCTTGGGCCAACCGGCGTGCGGCCACCGATGAGTTTAGGGTCGACCATGCGGCCGCCGTGGTAAATCTGCAGCAGGGCTCTGGAGCCTTCAGCTTTAATCGCGGCGGCGATTTTCGCCAGGCCAGCAATTTTTTCGTCGGTGTCTATCCCGATAGCGCCAGGGAAGGCCAGGCCTAAATCGTCAATAAAGCAGCATTCCACCACGATGGTACCGATGCTCCCGGCGCGGACGCGGTAGTACTCCACCAGCTCTTCGGTCACGGTGCCATCAAAATACCCGGTACAGGTAGTCATCGGTGCCATTAGCAGACGATTTTTTAACGCCGTACCGTTAGGTAAAGTAAATGGGCTTAACATGTTTTTGTCGGTGCTCATAATGTCGACTCCAAACTTTAAAATTTAAAACTGAGAATTCGGTTGCTGGCACTATTTTCGTTCTGGTTATTGGCCATTTCGCATGTCAACAATATAAGACTATTTTTAGTTACCAAACTATTTACGTTAGTTTAAAAACTATTGAAGAACCGTAATAACACAATTACCCACAACGTGTTATTAATTAAAATATAAAAGATAACAGCTTATTAAATTAATATAACATTTTAGTTACCTACCAGATGCACGCCGTGAACACGCGCCAGACCATGCGGCAAGCGGAATCGAGTCAGCAAAAAACATCAAAAATGACCTGAGCGCCGCTTTTTTAATGATCAAACTGATAACTTTTCGCCGTAAATAACCCTGCTAGAACACGAACTATTATTTTTTACGAAAAGAATAACCAGAATCTGTTTTTTTGATCTCGATCAATTGTCATATACCCCGAAAGCGCAATATATAACTATCCATAAAATTTAATTCACCGCCGATAAAAAGCGATGAATACCTATTTCCGCAACCGCTAACCAAGAGCGTTTAATTAATAAAGTAAGTTTAAAAACTAAAGTAAGCGGAAATATAAAACGAATCCTTAACTCCTTATAACGGTGTCATTATGAGTGTAATAACCACCAATCTACCGCCGCTCAAAGAGAGCAATAAAAAAGCAGGCAACAACAAACGTTGGCTGATGATGGCCCTGCCCATCATTGTGGCGCTGTTGCTGATGCTGGTTCCGGTCCCGGACGGCCTGCCGCCGTACGCCTGGCACTTCTTCGCTGTCTTCGTCGGCGTTATCGTCGGGCTTATCTTCGAACCGCTGCCGGGCGCCGTTATCGGCCTGACCGGGATCGTCGTCATTTCGCTCGGCAGTCAGTGGCTGCTGTTCAGCCCGGAGCAAATGGCCGACCCGAAATTCAAGCTGGCGGGAGCCTCCTTTAAATGGGCGGTCAGCGGCTTCGGGAACTCCACCGTCTGGCTTATCTTCGGCGCATTTATGTTTGCTGCCGGTTACGATAAGACCCAGTTTGGCCGCCGACTGGCGCTGATTCTGGTGAAATACCTTGGCCGCCGCAGCCTGACGCTGGGCTACGCCATTGCTTTCGCCGACCTGCTGCTGGCACCGTTTACCCCGTCCAACACCGCACGCAGCGGCGGGACCATCTACCCGATTATCGCTAACCTGCCGCCGCTGTATGGCTCAAAACCTAACGACCCAAGCGCGCGTAAAATCGGTTCTTACCTGATGTGGGTGGCTATCACCGCAGCCTGTATCACCAGCTCAATGTTCCTCTCTGCGCTGGCCCCTAACCTGCTGGCGCTGGCTTTGGTGAAAAGCATCGTTGGCATCAACATCTCCTGGGGCATGTGGTTCCTCGCCTTCCTGCCGCTGGGCCTGCTGTTACTGCTGACCATGCCGCTGCTGGCTTACTGGCTCTACCCGCCTGAAGTGAAAGTGAACGACGAAGTGCCAAAATGGGCGAGCCGTGAACTGGAAAAACTGGGCAAACTGTCCCGCAACGAAATCCTGCTGCTGGTGTTCGTCTGCTCCGCGCTGGTGATGTGGATCTTCGCGGCAAGCTGGATTGAACCTGCGCTTGCGGCCCTGCTGGTTATCGTGCTGATGCTGTGGACCGGCGTTCTGAACTGGAACGACATCACCAATAACAAAGCGGCGTGGAACACCTTCGTCTGGTTCGCCACCCTGGTTGCCCTGGCCGATGGCCTGTCTTCTACCGGCTTCATCTCCTGGCTGGGTAAAGAAGGCGGCGCGCTGATGACCGGTATCGCCCCAGGCACCGCGACCATTGTCCTGCTGCTGGCGTTCTACCTGCTGCACTACCTGTTTGCGAGCACCACCGCGCACACCACCGCGCTGCTGCCAGCGATGCTGACCATCGCCTCCACCATTCCGGGCATGAATATGGAAGTGTTCTGTCTGCTGATGGTGACCTCGCTGGGTATCATGGGCATCATCACTCCATACGGCACCGGCCCAAGCCCTATCTACTACGGTAGCGGCTACCTGCCAACTAAAGATTACTGGCGCCTGGGCACCATCTTCGGTGGCCTGTTCCTGGCCGCGCTGCTGGTGATTGGTTATCCGTGGATGTCCCTGATGTTCTGATTTAAAGCCGCTGGAGGGCAACCTCCGGCGGTTTATTTTTATGGAGTAACGAGCTATGTCGAACAAACCTTTTGTTTACCAAAATCCCTTCCCGCTGGCGCATGACGACACCGAATATTACCTGTTAACCCGCGACCACGTTTCCGTCAGCGAATTTGAAGGCCAGTCCATCCTTAAAGTTGAGCCACAGGCGCTGACCCTGCTCGCTCAGCAGGCGTTTCATGATGCGGCGTTTATGCTGCGTCCGGCGCACCAGCAGCAGGTGGCGGATATCCTGAGCGACCCGGAAGCCAGCGAAAACGATAAGTACGTCGCGCTGCAGTTCCTGCGTAACTCAGACATCTCGGCCAAGGGCATTCTGCCGACCTGCCAGGATACCGGCACCGCCATCATCATGGGCAAAAAAGGCCAGCGCGTCTGGACCGGCGGTGGCGATGAAGCGGCGCTGTCTCAGGGCGTGTACAACACCTACATCGAAGATAACCTGCGCTACTCCCAGAACGCCGCGCTGGATATGTACAAAGAGGTGAACACCGGCACCAACCTGCCTGCACAAATTGACCTCTACAGCGTGGACGGCGATGAATACAAATTCCTGTGCGTCGCCAAAGGCGGCGGTTCCGCCAACAAAACCTATCTGTATCAGGAAACTAAAGCACTGATCACCCCGGCGAAGCTTAAAAATTACCTGGTTGAGAAGATGCGCACGCTGGGCACCGCGGCCTGTCCGCCGTATCACGTCGCGTTTGTGATTGGCGGCACCTCCGCAGAATCCACGCTGAAAACCGTGAAGCTGGCGTCGACCCACTACTATGACGGCCTGCCAACCGAAGGTAACGAGCACGGCCAGGCGTTCCGCGACGTGCAGCTTGAGCAAGAGCTGCTGAAAGAAGCGCAGGAGCTTGGCCTGGGCGCGCAGTTCGGCGGCAAATACTTCGCCCACGATATCCGCGTCGTTCGTCTGCCACGCCACGGCGCATCCTGCCCAATCGGCATGGGCGTCTCCTGCTCCGCCGACCGCAACATCAAGGCGAAAATCAACAAAGACGGCATCTGGATTGAGAAGCTGGAAAGCAATCCGGGCAAATACATCCCGGAAGAGCTGCGCCAGGCCGGAGAAGGCGAAGCGGTGAAAGTGAACCTGAACCGCCCGATGAAAGAGATCCTCGCGCAGCTGTCCGACTTCCCGGTGTCCACTCGCCTGTCGCTTAGCGGCACCATCATCGTGGCACGCGACATCGCCCACGCGAAGCTCAAAGAACGCCTCGATAACGGCGAAGCGCTGCCGCAGTACGTGAAAGATCACCCGATCTACTACGCTGGCCCGGCTAAAACGCCGGAAGGTTACGCTTCCGGTTCCCTGGGCCCAACCACGGCAGGCCGCATGGACTCCTACGTGGACCAGCTGCAGGCCAACGGCGGCAGCATGATCATGCTGGCCAAAGGCAACCGCAGCAAGCCAGTGACCGACGCCTGCCACAAACACGGCGGCTTCTACCTCGGCAGCATCGGTGGCCCGGCGGCGGTGCTGGCGCAAAACAGCATCAAGAGCCTTGAACTGGTGGAATACCCTGAGCTGGGTATGGAAGCTATCTGGAAAATCGAAGTGGAAGACTTCCCGGCGTTTATCCTGGTGGATGACAAAGGCAACGACTTCTTCCAGCAGATCCAGAACAAACAGTGCGCGGGCTGTAACAAGCACTGATTTCAGTGAATACGGATAATAAGGCGGGCGCTACGGTGCCCGCTTTTTTTTGCCCCAAAGTTACCCCATACTGAGGCCACATTTCAGCCAACGCCAACGCAAGGACTTCACATGTTAAGGATAATCAGCTGGCTACTGCTCACGCTGCTTAGCTGTGCGGGACTTGGCGCCTGGTTTTTACAGCAGCAGTACGAAGATAAATCCGCCGACTTCCGCATTCTTTACCGCGAAATCACGGTTAAGCTGTCCCAGCACGATGCCATCATTCCTCTGCTGCCCGTCAGCCAAAACGCCGTTGAGGTGCAGCACATTCTGCCGCAGATCGTCGAGTGGCGACGGCATGAGAACCCGGAGCCTCGCCTGGCGATTGTGCCAGAAGCCAATGGCCGCTACTGGCTGAACCGCCCTAACCTCTCGCTGCTGATCGATCTCCCGACGCTGCTCGACACGCTGGGCGAGAAAAAGACGTTTCAACACCTCAGCATCAGTTGGAATAACACTCTTCTTTGCGAACAGGGCACCGCCAACAAGGGTTACTGGCAGTGGGATAAAACCGTCGCCAGCCCGACGCAGCCGTTTTTAGTTTCGGCCAGCGACAGCCCGGCATGGGCGAAACTGCCCTGGTGGCTGATAGCATCCCCGGCGCTGTTTTGGGCGCTGGCGATCTACTTGCTGACGCAATATCAGGCCAACAAACGCCGCCGGGACATTGCCGACCTGCGCGCCCGCTACGCCGAACTGACGCGCCTCAATACCATGGGAGAATTGGCGGCCGGCATGGTGCACGAGCTGAACCAGCCGCTGAGCGCCATCATGAGCTATAACCAGGCAGCAGTACGGCTGATTAAACAGGATAATCCGGCTCAGGTACCAGAACTGCTGGACGCCGCCGTGCTGCAGATAAAGCGCATCGACGGCCTGCTTAGCCAATTTCGCCAGAAGCTTACCAGCGAACGCGCCGAGTACCAGCGGGTCGATCTCCCGTCGCTCTGGCAGCGCGTGTGCAAACTGTTGGATAACGAACTGAGCCACAGCAAAATCCGCGTCACCAGCCATTTTGCCGACGACCTGCCGCCGCTCATCGCCCCGCCGCTGTGGGTTGAGCAAATCCTGCATAACATCGCCAGCAACGCGATTCAGGCACAAACCAACGGCGCAGGCTGGGTACACCTGGAGGCAAGCTCGGATAATAACGGCATCGCGCTGACGGTAACCGACGGCGGGCCGGGGCTTTCTCCTGAGGCGCTGGAACAGGTCTTTATTCCGTTCTTCACCACCCGAGCGCAGGGCGTCGGGCTGGGGATGGCGCTCGCCGACACGCTGGTACAGCGCCTGAACGGCACCATTGAGGCCGACAACACATCAGCAGGCGGAGCCTGCTTCCGCCTGTGGTTCCCGCTTAAGGATGAGGAGAAATAATGGCACCATGTATCTGGCTGATTGACGATGACGCCGCCATTCGTGACTCGCTGAGTCTGCTGCTTGCCACCGTCGGTTGGCAAACCCAGGCTTTTGACAGCGCCCATGCGTTTCAGCAAAACGCCGGTGACTTAAGCCAGCTCGACGGCTGTATGCTGCTCGATATCCGCATGCCAGGGAAAACCGGGCTGACGCTGCTGGAGGAGTGGACGCAGCAGGGCCTGGCGCTGCCGGTGATTATCATGACCGGACACGGCAACATCGATTTATGCCGCCGCGCCTTTAAGAACGGTGCCTTTGAGTTCCTGACCAAGCCGGTTGATGCCGATCTGCTGTTCGAGGTCGTGGGTACCGCAATGGAACAACAGAAAGCGAAAGTTGAAGCCCGGCAGCAATGGCAGCCGCTACAGGAAAAGCTGGCCACGCTTACCGCGCGGGAAAAAGAGATGCTGAAGCAGCTTATTCAGGGCTATTCCAGTAAGGAGATCGCGCAGCTGTGTTCGCTGTCGCCGCGCACCGTGGAAGCGCACCGCGCCAATATTTTCTCCAAACTGGAAGTCAACTCTCTGCCCAAACTGCTGAAAACCTACGGCGACATCGCCAGAGAGGCTAAGTAAAACTACCTGGAAAGTTAGGTGTTCGCGCCAATTTCCCGCTATCTCCGCGTTGCATAGTATTGCCCCATAGCCAACAACTCTGGAGCAACATCATGAAACGTCTTCTGTTAAGCGCCCTGCTGCTGGGCGGTCTTGTCTCCACGGCCAGCGCCGCCGCCGGCGTACTGAGCCAGAAAAACATCTCCCTCGACCTCGCCGATAAGCTGGCGCAAAACGTCCTTCAGGCCTGTGCCAAAGACAACTACAACGTGGCGGTCACCGTGGTCGATCGTTCAGGCACGCCGCTGGTGATGAAGCGCATGGACAACGCCGGGCCGCATACCGTGGAAGCCAGCCGCATGAAGGCCTTCACCTCGCTGACCACCAAAAACCCAACCGACAACGTGATGAAGGGTTCCCAGTCCAATGCGGGCGCGGCCAACCTGCGTGATATTCCAGGCTTCCTGCTGCTGGCGGGTGGCGTGCCGGTGAAGTCGGGTGAACAGGTGATTGGCGCGGTCGGCGTCGGCGGCGCACCGGGCGGCCATCTGGATCAGGCCTGTGCCCTGGCAGGCTTAAACAATATTGAGAAAGAACTGAACGCGGGATAACACCACAAGGAGCAGGACATGCATGACAAGAAAAGCTTACTGACGCTGGCGCTTCTGCTGAGCGCAGGCCATGCCGCCGCAGCCACCAGCGATGAAGGCTACTACGCTTCGGCGAAATATGTACACAGCGAGCAGCGCGCCAGTGACCAGGACACCAGCAGCCGTCCCGGCGTCGGCCAGTTTGTTGGCGGTAAAGAGAAAGACAGGCTCGGCGGCGCGTCACTGGCGGCTGGCTACCAGTACGGCAACGGCTGGCGCACCGAAGGAGAATACACTTTCCGCCAGAAAACTGAATTTACCAGCGGCTCAACCGCCTTCCCGACCAGCCTGAACCACCTGAAGCTGAACACCGAGCGGCTGATGCTGAACGTCTATCGCGATTACGATATTGGCTATGGCGTGTCGCTGTTTGGCACCGCTGGCTTAGGTATTGCGAAAGTGAAGGCCGGCGGCTGGCAGGGCAACGCCGCCCGTGAATACGCCGACAGCACGCAAAACAATCTCGCTTATTCGTTGGGCGCGGGCATCAGCTACTCACCGATCGCTCGCCTGAGTTTCGACGTGGGCTATCGCTACGTGGATATGGGGAAAGTGGAAAGCGGCTATAACACCTTCGGGAACGTGCGCGGCCTGAAGGATGAGCAGATGAAAGCTCGCCTGGCCTCCAGCGAGTTCACTCTGGGTGCTCGCTACCTGTTCTAACAATAAGGCGGCCACCGGGCCGCCCTTTTACATTGTTAGTGATGCAGCATCTCGTCCACAACCTGCGCTTTGGTCATGTTGTACGGGTAATACGTCGGCCAGTTGTCCATCTCTTTCAGCAAAGCATCTTGTGATTCGCTCCCCATAAAGATATGGAAATGCTGCGACTGGCGCGGGGCAATAATGTGGTCGCTAAACTGCACAAACTTTGGCGCTTTGGACTGCGCGTCTTTGCACTCAAACAGGTAGCGAACGCCCTTCTTTCCCGAGGCATAGGTCAGGATTTTATGCCCGGCGTAGTCGTAATGACAGCTTTGCACCGCTTTGCCGACGTGAAACTCGATGACATTATTTTCAATCCCTATCATCTCCACGTCAGTCGCATAGCCCTTTTGATAATACGCCCGATACTCCGCCACGCTTTTGCCGCTCTTTTTGGCTTTTTTCTCCAGCACCGGATCGAGGTCGCCGCTGAGCAGCAGGGGATTGACCGACTGCCAGATCCCGTCCCAGTCGGACAGCGCGCGATCTTTCACGTTAACGTCGTCAAAGATCCCTTCGCTCGCCTTTTGTTCCACTTCCGTGAGCGGTTTGCCGTGATGGTGGCCGTGCGCCAGCGCCTGATGGCTCGCCAGTAACACGCCCATGCCCAGAATAAACGCCGATTTTTTCATGATCATACTGTTCCCCTGTGTATTCCTTACACGAAAAAGAAAACGTTATAACATAACAAATCACGAAATCAACTACAGCCTGCGGTGAGCGTGCCCGGCGCCTGCCGAAGACGCACTCTTTCGCTGTAAAGCGCCAGCAGCATACCGGCCAGGCAAAGCGCGCCCATCAGCAAAAATATCCCTCTGTCCAGCCCGGCCATCAGCCCTAAAGAGAACACCATTGGCCCCAGGCTACTGCCCAGTGAGGAGAGATTTTGTGCCCCATAATAGCTGGCCTTCAGCGCCTCAGGCGCGATGTCGTCGATGTAGATGTATTCACTGGGGATCAGAATAATTTCACCCAGGCTGAAAACAAACATCGCCACACACAGCCCCGGCAGCGTATCCAGCTCGCCCATCGCAGTAATGGCGGCCGCCAGCAGGGCAAAGCCCACCACAATCAGTTTAATTAACGGCCTGCGATGCAGCAGCCAGAGGCTGACAGGATATTGAAGCAGTATCACCGTCAGAGAATTACAGCTAATGAGCACCGAAACAAAGCGCATTGCTTCGGGCTTGCCCATGCTGGTTAAGAACCAGAGCGGCAGGTAGTCAGAAAAACGCCCCATCACCACCCACGCAAATACGGTACTCAGGGTAAACCAGATTAAGACACGATCTCTTGCCAGCACGGACAGCGTCTTTAAAAATGATTCAGGCCGGTTGCCTGTGAATGCATTCTTAAAACGAGGCTGGAATAACACCCCCAGCAACGAGCAGACTCCCGCGGCCAAATAGACACTTTCAACATTCGGGGATAATACAAACGTGGTCAATAACGGGCCTGTCGCCCAGGCGACATTAATTAAGGTATAGCGAAGAGAAAATACTTTGGTTCTTTCGCCCTGAGGAACCAAATCGCTCAGGGAAGCCTTAACGCCAATGGCATAAAACGTATTCGCGACCTCGCTCAGGGTCAATACGAACAGCACGCCAGCCAGACTTTCCATCCAGCCAAGCAGCAGCCAGCCAACGGCCATCACCAAACCACAAAGCCTTAAAATAAGCGAGCGTGACAGCCTGTCCAGCCAGTATCCGCCATACACGCCCAGCCCGGAAGAAACCAGCAGCGCGCCGCCGAGCAGAAGTCCCGCAGACTCGAATGAAATATGTAAATTCTTACCGAGCGTAAGTACTAAAACAGGGGCAATCATCGCCCGGGAAATAGAGGATAAAAATGAGGACGCCAGAAGAAAATAAACGGTTAAAACCCGACCTGACATTTTTTTAATTCCGTTGACGGCTAAGGAGGAATTCACTATAGATAAAAAAGAGGAACACAAAAATGGATGAATAAAGGTGAAATTTATTCCTCTTTTTAGAGAAAAGTCATGGTGCTGATCGATAAATTCAACGTGTTATACCGACGCTTCGGGGATGCACCGGCCCAGCCGGGATTAGAGCAACTGGCAGACTTACTGCATTGCAGCGAACGCTATGCCCGTATTCAGCTGACTAAAATGCGCGAGCTGGGCTGGATTGACTGGCAGCCCGGTATCGGGCGAGGAAAACGCTCGACGCTACGGCTGGTGACCAGCCCGGAGCAAATTGAATGGTTACGGCTCAGGGATCTGGTCGCCAAAGGGCAGCTGGAAGCCGCCTTCGCGCACCTGACGTCGCCGCAGAGAAACCGGCTACTTGCCGATCTGAGCAGCCATCTTGGCGTGGTGGGCAAAGAGGTCAGAATCGCCATTCCAACCCTGCCAGCTACCCTGGATCCCCGGCGCATCAAAAACAGGATTGAGTCATATCTGGTCCGGCAAATTTACGACAGGCTCGTGGATTACGATGAAATAAACCAGCGAATCACCGGCGCCCTTGCCCACCACTTCGAAACAAATGCTCAGGCCACGGCCTGGACATTTTGGCTGAGGCCCGGCGTCACGTTTCACACCGGAGAACGCCTGGACGCAAGTATCGTCGCGCAAAGCCTGCTGCGGCTGAAAGAGCCGCCGGGACACTATGCCGGCCTTTTTCAGTCGTTAGATCGTGTTGAAGTTCTGAGCAGCGAGGTACTGACTTGCCATCTCACGCACACCGACTGGCTGTGGCCCCACAAACTGGCGACGGCGACCGCCTCTATCACACTTCCTTCGTCCCGGCACGGACGGCCCATCGGCAGCGGTCCATTCCAAATGGAGCAACAGAGCAAGCAGCGCATTGTGCTGCGGGCCTTCGATCGCTACTACGGCACACGCGCTTTAATTGAAAAAGTTGAGCTTTGGTCCCTGCCGGAATCCCCCGATCCCGTAACAGACATTACCTTTGATCCGGGGGCTGCAACTCAGCAAACCGATGTTCAGAACGGGTGCACCTATCTGATAGTGAGCCCCCGCAGTCAGCTCATCCCAGTAGGAGAACGCCAGGCGATACTGGGGTTACTGAGCAACGCGCTTCCACCGGCAAACAACGCGGAACGAACGCCAGCCCTCAGCATTATCCCCGGCTGGGAAAGCCCACGTTCTTTGAGGCAAAATTCGCCGCCAGACATCACCGGCACGCTCAAAATCTACTCTTACGATCTGCCGTGCTTCACTATGCTGTTTGCCCGCCTGCAGCAGGTTCTTACCGCCGCAGGCATAAGAGCTGAACATATCATCCTCGGAAGCGAGGCTTTTCTTCGCCCGGAAGAGTGGCTCAGTGAGGCCGACCTGATCATGGGGAGTGAAATCCTCTACCACCGCGGTGCCTACGACATTTACGAGTGGCTCCACAGCTCAAAGCTGTTGAACGCGGGCATGACTAACACGGAGCACGAACGCCTGCATGACAGGCTCGCGCAGATAAGAACCGATCCCCACGAGCAATCCAGACAGGCAAAGTGCAAAGCGCTGGCGGACTGGCTGATTGCCGAAGGCATCTTGCTGCCTTTGTCCCATGAGCGAGTAGGCTACACGGCAAACCATCGCCTGCACGGCACCGGGCTGGCAGGCTATGGCTGGGTCGACCTCGCCCGCATCTGGATTAAAAATAATGAACTGAGTGTGTCCTGATGTGATACGCGTGGGGCAGAAATAAAAATAACGATCCCCCGAACTTTATACAGGCTCACATACAGGCTTATAGGAATGAAGGGCAAAAATAGAAGACAGCAGGTTAGAAACTCAGCCTCTATCATCCAGACGTTGGGCCATAGATTTAAAACCTGATTCCACCGGGCTAAATACTTCTGCCGAGAATGTATAAAGTGCTGGTCTGCGTGGCGCTGGAAAACGTCTCGTTTGTTAAGTGGCGCATGCCCTGGGCCTCATAAAAGCGCCGGGCGCCTTCGTTCCCTTCCAGAACCTGTAGCCACAGATAATGCTGTTCTCGCCGCTGCGCCAGCCGAAGCATTTCTTCGAAAATCAGCTTGCCGTAGTTTTTCCCCGTCTCACCTGGGGCAAGGTAGAGCTTATTAAGCAGGGCGCCGGAAAACGAATGCTCCGGCACCGGCAGGTTCCAGCTGATTTTGGCAAATCCCACCGGCTTTTCTACCTCAGCAATAAACCAGCTGACCCCAGGGCAGGCCAGGCTCTCGGCCAGCGTCTGCGGAGCGTATTCCTCTTCAATAAAAGCCTGAAGCTCCTCAGCAGAAACCCAGTGTCGCTCAAAGTGATGGCGATAACTTTCGCTCCCCAACGCAGCTAAGAGCGGCACATCTTCCAGCCTTGCTTTACGTATTTTCATACTCATGCCTTTCCCCCAACAAAGAAGATTTTTGCCATCAAAATTTGAATTTAAGCGATAGCGTCTAATAACTTAACCTTAAAGTAGAGCTCAGCGAAGCTTTTCACCTGGAGCTTACTCATTGCTGAACGCTTATGGAGGCTGATCTGCCGAATCGTTATGTTGAGAGAGTCTGCAATCATGGCGGGCCTATAGCCTTTTAACAAAAAGCGAATAACATTTATTTCATCGCAGTCTAAACGGCAGTACGGGCAGGAAGGCACGATACGCTGCCTTTTAGGGTACAGTATTTTCGCAATGGCTGAGTTGATTTTTCCGCCGATCGTATAACAATCATCGCTCAACGAAATAAAATAGATTTCTTCCCTGTACCAAATATCCTGAAGGAAAGTCTTCGCCCGGTCGGAACAAAATATGATCGACGGCGAAGGTATTCGGTGTCGAAACGCGCTGTTATAAAGCGCGTAGGCGTTATTTTCTGTAAAAATAAAAAACGGGATAAAACGCTGTCCGGTGATCCAGATACCCCATTCGGTGTAGTCGAGATGCATTCTTTCTAACAGCGTTAACAATCCGTCCAGATAAAAACATTCCTTTGCAACGATTCTCATATCCGTCATCACCTCAACCCATAAAAAGCATTCGGGCAGGCGCTAACCTGCCCGAATTTAAGGGCTTAGAAATTGTATTTCATACCAAACATCGCCGCAGCGTCGCTGTAGCCCGCATCCCCTATCTGCACGCCGACATTACCCCACAGATTCACCCGGGCGCTGATCTGCCCCTCGAGCCCAACTTTGGCTTCTGCAATATTGGTCGCGCCATTCTGGCCGATGCGAACCTCATCGAGGGTTGTTGCAAAACTGCGCGTGTTGTGCAGCCAGTTCAGCTCAACAAAGGGCTGGAACTCACGCTGCTTATGGCCATCGCGTGCGTGGTGGCTTTTGAGCCAGGTTTTAACCCCTAAGCGGGTCAGCACATTGCCGTCCCCCTCCTGACGGACGCGGGTGCCGTTCTCTTCCTGATGCTTGTCTGCGCGAACGCCCATCCAGACCGCCTGGGCGTGTGGCTGCACAAACCATTCGTTGACGGTACCCTGGCTGCCCCAAAACTGGCCCAGTTTCCAGGCGTAACCTGCTTCCAGCGAGGCGGTTATCCCATGCGACTTATAGGCTTCCGTCGCAAGGCTATCGCCCTTCACTTCGTTATTAAACCAGCCGTACTGAAGCCAGCTGTCCAGCCATGCGCCGGTGCGATCCTCTTCGTTAGCGTACCAGGTGCCGTAGCCGCCAATACTGTAGCCGTCCACCGTGCCTTTCGAACGATAGCCGCTGGATCTATTCTCCGTCGTGCTGCTGTTTTTCCCGTAACCCGCCATAACCCCAACATGCCAGCGGTCGGTGCCGTCCGTGCTCCAGCGAGCCACGTCGCCGCCCATCTGCGTCAGGTAACGGTTACTTTGTGTTTTTAGCTGCCCGCTGCCATCGCGCCAGACATTGTGGCCGCCAACCTGGCGTAGCCAAAGACTGGTCACCTCCCGTTGGCCGGTTAACGCATCAATAAATTGCGTCTCTCCGAGTCGGTCATGCAGGGTCATGATAAACAGGTTATTCGCTGCCGCGAGGTTAGCCGTATAGCTCCCGCCCTCAGGTCGAACGATAGGATCGACTTTCGGTTCGGGTGTAGGTGCAGGATCTGGCCCGGGTGTAGGTTCAGGATCTGGCTCGGGTGTAGGTTCGGGATCCACCGGGGTAAGCTGGCTGGTGAGATACCAGCTGTCGTTTTTCCGAACCAGATCGTAGTCGTAGGCTCCCGCAACAATACGGCCCGCCTTAACGAAGCTGCCTTGGGACGTTCCCTGCACATCAACCAGTTCGATGCCTTCCACGGTACTGGCCCCGTGTCCCCCCAAATTATTCACGCTAAGGTGCGTTGTGCCGGGCAAGACGTCGCCCTGAACTATCAGCTTATTCGCCGGAGAATTATCGTCGCCAAGCACGCTGTTCATCACCATCTGCCCGCCATCACCGGCGTAATCGCCTGCTACGGTAAGCGAGTCAAAATTGTTCTCGTCGGTAAAAACGAGCGTGCCATTATTGGTCAGTTGCCCAACGACAGAGCGGTTATTGATATTCCAGCGGCTGCTCTCGTCGAGCATAAGCGAGGATGCATGGGTCACGGCTCCCGTCAGCACGGAGCCGGATGTCAGATTTACCGCCACGCTATTGGCCGGATCGTCCACCACAATGTCACCTTTCAGCGCGCTGCTGGCGGCATTAAATGTCACCTTGCTGTAGACGTTGTTGACGCCGCTGGCCCCGTCATCATAGTGCTGCACCGACATCAGCTGGCCGTTGCCACCGCTGATGTCGGAATCCTTGACGTTCAGCAGCAGTTCGGTCGCCGTAACGTCAATGGCCCGAGCCTGGGCGGCATTCAGCCCCACATTTTCCAGCGTCACGGTGTTACTGATTGCCGTTGACGATGAGCTGCCATTCACATAGAGGCCGCTCGCGTCCTCTCCTGTGGTAGAAATCGTGCTGTGCCTGACGTCAAGCTCTCCCCCCTGGCTCCAGAGGCCAAAACTTGTTTTTCCCGTGGTTTCGATCTGCACATGGTCCGCTTTGATTTGCGCATTGGGGTAGGCCAGCAGGCCCGGGGCAAGCTCGCCCGACGTCGAGATATGGCTATTTGTTAAGCGGCCTTGCCCACCGCGTGCGGTAAACATGCCCACGCTGCCTTTGCCCGAAGTGGTGACAGACAGGTTATCGCCGGTAATCAGGTATTCGCTGTACAAACCGTGGGCATTATCCCCCAACGTTTCAATGGTACTGCGGGTCATCCGGGCTTCACCCCGCTGGGCATTAACGGCAATAGCGTTATCCCCTTTTGTGGTGATTTTCGCGTTGTTCACTACGACGGAGGAGTCCCTGGATGCCACCCAGACGGCATCGCTGTATGCGCCTTCGGTAGTGAAAGTGCCGCCTTCAATCGCAATTTTTGCGGCTAAATTGGCGTTAACCGCATAGCTGTGATCGCCCTCAGTACTGGCAGAGACGTTATTCAGCGTCAGCTCCCCGGCCATCACCCTGATAGCATCGCCGCCCTGTGTGGCGATCGCCCCATTGGATGCCTGCACCACCGACGTTCCCTGGTTTGCCGTCCAGTAACCGTCCAGTACCAGACCCAGCGCGTTGTCCTGCCCGGTAATGTTAAATTTATCTAATGTTCCAAGGCTGTCATTGGCAAAGTAAACCCCGCTGCCGCCCTTGCCGGTCACGTTGACCTGCAAATCCTGCACGTTGAATTCGCTATTATCTATCCATGCGCCTCCCCCATTCTTTCCGGAACTATTAAGAACCAATTGAGAGGCGGAGATGGTCGCATTATTTCGCGCCTGGACAATAAAATTGCCTGTAACCTCATTATTCAACGTCGTGTTGCTTAGGGTGCTATTACCGCCGTTGATAATAATCGTGTCATTATTGGCCGCCCACGCGGGCGAACAGCCAGCCGCAAGTACGCTTAAAATACACAGCCGTTGGGGCAGTAAGGGGTTTAATCTCCATTTGATGTATATTTTATACTTCATTTTCAATTCCTTTTAAGTTGATCATTGCCTCACAGGCAAAGGGTGTTTCTTTCATCGCGTCCGCAGCGGGCAATAAATGATGCGAACCGATAAAATTCGGCTCTATTTGCCGCCCCCATTTTTCGGCTGGCGTTACGATAATGCGTGCTAATGGTTTTTCTTGAGCGATTAAGGATCCTTGAAATATCAGTGCTGTTGTACCCCCGACCAATCAGAATCATTACATTATTTTCAGTATCAGAGAGCTGTGCATATTTCTTTAGCCCCAGGCTCCAGTAGGCCTCTTCCTTGTTGATGAGCAGGTTATAATCCGAACGCGCAATCGCAAGTATCTTGCCGATCTTCATGGATATGTCGTTAAGCGTTTGGTTTCTGGTTAAAAATGGAACATGGACAATTATTTTTTCATTCTCCTTGTATCCGCCATCAAACGAAACTTCATTATTCCGTTGGTTATTAATTTGAATCGTTACTCTGTCATCCTGAAAGATAATGTTAGCGATGTCATAACTCATTTCTTCGGACGGTAATAAAAAACAGACCTCACCGAGGCTTTCATCAGCAAGTTGGTTAGTAATTAAGAGGCTCAGTCCCGATGTCTGGTAATAGTTAGAATCCAATAA
Organism: Cedecea sp. AS113; assembly: GCF_037152415.1. Taxonomy (NCBI): domain Bacteria; kingdom Pseudomonadati; phylum Pseudomonadota; class Gammaproteobacteria; order Enterobacterales; family Enterobacteriaceae; genus Cedecea; species Cedecea sp. AS113. The sequence continues at coordinate 74,301 of NZ_JBBCMI010000003.1, read as the reverse complement.
TAATATGTTCAACATACTTCACACCCATGTGTTGCGATTCCCATCCAAGTTGCAGCTACTCCAGGGCATACGAAATGCTTGTCAGAAAAGACAAAGTGAGCGAATAGAAACAACTTATGGTAAGTTAAGCCATTCAGACATAACCTATCCGGCCCCTGACGTAATGCCTTCCTTAAATATTTTCCTCCATACGAAGATGAGAAAGATTAAGCTAACATACTGTTAAAGATAGAAAAACAGCCTATGTGATTAAACCAACCAGAGATAGAGACTAATTTTAATGAGACACAAAAATTGGTGCAGGAGGATAAACGCCCCTCCTATTCTTAGATTAAGACTTTGTTGGAAGTCGGACTTAAGTTTAACCTCAACCCATAAAACGATCAAATATATCATTAACATGCGTTTTTTCAAAATTATCGTCTAGATAATAGGCTAAAATATAGTATTTTAAACTACAAAAAATAAAAACAGCCGCGCACATTAATATAATGCGCAGCAATTTATTACACAGGAAGCATGGGGATTTAGCTAATGAGGATATTTTGAGATAAGTAGCCAGGAAAAAAGCCCGACCACATTTCTTAAAGATAAGAACACCCAGAAATGGGCATACCCCAAAGAGTAAATCTGTGATGCACTTATAGCAACTTCAAATCGACTTTTTCAGACTCAAAGTCATAACGCCCGCTCATGCATAAATCAACCGGCCTGGGCTGCCAGTATATGAGCCCGCGGATTTCGAACGGTATAACGGCATGCCGGGCTACACCCTCCTTATCCTGCAGTGAGCGGACGATAAGCGTCTCAGGAATAATTCTTGGCTCAAAGCGTAAAATAGTGTTACGAATCGTTTTTTCTATAACACTCCAATTCTTGTGATTTTCCTGGGTGCCTATCAAGGCCGGCACCCCATAATTGAGAACAGAAGCCATAATTAGCTTATGTTGCTGCTCATTTAGTCTATCTTCTATATTGGTATGATTAATAAGATCAACAATCTCCTTTTGAACCAGACTCCGCATCCCCTTTATGTCAATTAATCTCCCGCGATCGTGAGGACTTTTGGGTTCATCGTCCTGCAGGCGCTGTAGCAGCGTGGGAAGATATTGCTGCTTTCGTTCTGAGGGATTATTCGAAAACAATGTCGCCAACTTCCATTATTGAACGATCGCTAATATCGGTCACCAGCACTTTACGCCCGGTACCCGCCGAAAGATCTTCAGACAGCGTTATCCACTCTGTTTTCAGTCCCAGTTTTTTTTGCTGATCGTCCTGAGGTTCTACGGGGTAACGGGCAGGGATATACCCGTGGTATACCTCATCGGCAACCTTGATGGTTGCAGGCAGCCAAATCAGATCAAGCAAATCGCCAGGGGTGGAAACGCTTAGCGTTTGTATTGAGGCAAACGGCAGCCAACGATAGCCTCCTGCACAAATAAATTCGCAGACCGGCCCCAGGCGGCCATCGCTGTCGGCTATCCACTTGAATGCCGCCAGCGTGTCGCTTTGCCCTGCGCTTTCAGGCGCAAGCTCAAAAGCCTCATCGCGAGAAAGCGCCGCCAGTCGGGTCTGCCCCTGATAATGCTCGACGTTCGCCTGATGGAGCTTTTCCATCCATAACGGCATTTCTCCCTGCAGCGTCGCAGCCTGCCGCTCACCGGTTAAAACCTGCAAACGCTGCATTTCGCTGAAGACCAGATTTTTATACAGCTCTGTCTGCTTGTGCAGGGCATCGTCCAGCAGCGCCAGCGTTTGCAACTGCAACAGCGCCTTGTCCCAGCTCCCCTCGACGCAGTAGAGCTTAAACAGCACTTCACGAGCTTTAAGATCCTGTGGATTCGTTTTAACCTGCGCCAGCACCTGCTCTAGCAGCGCATTCAATGACGCGTTTTTAAGCGCCTGGGTAAGTGAAGTAAAATCCTGCATCATGACAATTCCTTTAATTAGTAATAAGAGTCCAGACCCACTTTATTGAAGTCCTGAAATACCAGCTCAGGCACCGTATTTTTTCCTTTGGCCGCAATGTGCTCGGGCGACAGGGCAAGCAGCAAGTCGGTTTTTTCCTCCTCGCTAAAAATGTCATCCGCCGCTTCGCCACGTTCCAGCTCTGGCCACACCTTCTCCATGAGAAAATCTTTAGCAACAATACATTCGGTCAGCGTCTTGCCTTTGATTTGCGCGTTGACATCATCAAACCGCAGATCCGTTTTGATGATGTAATCGGCATGCTGAGCCATTCCACCTGAATAGCCGCCATCCTGCTCGCGCCAGATGAGAAAACGCTTGTATTCAACCTCAAGCGTTTTCAGCACATCATTGCCCCTGGCCTGCGCGAGGATAACGTCATTGAAATAGCGTAAGTCGTTGATGTAATGCCCGCCGTTGGGCAGGATATCTTCAACCTCAGGCACCTTATCCGCAGACTGCCATGCACCGCCGGGATAAATCAGCCGATAGAAAGTTTGCTCATCGACGTCAGTGCTGTCCTGGCTGACAAAGCCCAGTTTGAAGTGGCCTAGCTGCAGCTGGCTTTTATCGTTCAGCGGCTGGCTGCACCCATAGGCCACTTCGCAGCCATCAAGCAGGCACACATGGTGCAAGCAAAGGCTTAACATCACCGGTCTTGCCAGATGCCAGTAGAAGATGACGGCATCCTGCCCGGAATGGGCGTTATGGATGCCGAAACAGCCACTGGCTACATCAAACACGGCAGCCGTCTCGGCCGTCAGGTTTCTGGGCAGCGCGACAGGCGGGCGTGAAGCAGGCCATTCAAAGTGAATATTCACGGCTTAGCCTATGTAGACATCGCCGGAACCGGTGGCGACAACCGCGCCGCAGCCGGTCACGTCCCCCAGGCGCGCTGCCGGTAAACCGTTGATAAAGACCGACCCGGAGCCTGTCGCTACGGGGGCTGCCCCGTGCCCCAAAGCACAAGGCGCGACGCTCATACCAGCCATTGCCGCCGGCAATCCGTTGATATAAACATCACCCGATCCACTGCATAATGCTCCGCCATGCGCGGTCGCATCGCCTACTCGTCCTGCGTTTTGCATCGTTCGCACTCCTTAATAAAACAGTCAGGGCGGAGGCAAACGAACCACCGCCGTAATCATTTGAATGTTAAGGCTCTATTGTTTCACTTCCGGTCGGCGTCTCCGTTGGTGTCTCCGTTGGTGTCTCCGTCGGCGTTTCCGTTGGCGTTTCCGTTGGCGTCTCCGTTGGCGTTTCCGTCGGTGTTTCCGTCGGTGTTTCCGTTGGCGTTTCCGTCGGTGTTTCCGTCGGCGTTTCCGTCGGTGTCTCCGTCGGCGTTTCCGTCGGCGTTTCCGTCGGCGTTTCCGTCGGCGTTTCCGTCGGTGTTTCCGTCGGTGTTTCCGTTGGGGTTTCCGTTGGCGTTTCCGTCGGTGTCTCCGTCGGGGTTTCCGTCGGTGTTTCCGTCGGCGTTTCCGTCGGCGGTTGAGTTGGCGTTATCGTTGGCGGCGGCGGCTCTGGCGTTGGCAGCGGTGGTAAAGGAATAACCACACCAAACAGAGCCGTAATAGCCGGCAGCCCCGGCAAACCAATCATACCGCCACCGCCGCCACCGCCACCGCCGCCTCCGCAGTTGTCACCGCAGTCGCCAGGGTTAATATCCACTTCGCCGCCCTGGATAATCACCTGGTCTGAGCCGACGATTTTGATTTTCTTCGCGGAAATAACCAGCTCGCCCCCCGCGGAAAGCGTCATCGCCCCGCCGGCCACCATGGTGCTCGCGCCCCCAACGGCCAGGGAATGGTAACCGCCTACATTGACCTGATGTGCGCCCCCAACGGAAAGCGAATGGTAGCCCCCAACGGCAGTCATAAATGCGCCGCCGACGTTGATGCCTTTTGCCCCTAAAACATTGTCGCTTTGGCTGCCGCCCACCTGGATTGCCAGCGCCGCACCGATAATGGCGCTACTGTTCCCGATAACGTCAGACATGTAGTTGGCCCCGACAAAGAGGTTGCGCGACAGGCCAACATTCACGTTAGAGTTCATGCCTATGGTCTGGTCTTCGTTCTGTTTCGTCAGGCGACTCATGTTGCGTTCAGCCTGCTCCCAGTACTGCTCCAGCCCCGGCTTATCCTCAAAACGGATCCCGTTAAAGTTGCTGCGACCGCCGCCTACGGTCCGGCTAACCAGCCCGCTCTGGGTGGCGTTAACCGGGAGATCCCAGGGCGGCATGGTGACGTTGTTGTAGAGGCTGCCGGTGATAAGCGGCCTGTCAGGATCGCCATTGATAAAATCAACAATCACTTCGTGACCAATGCGGGGAATGTAAATCCCACCGAAATTGTTGCCGGCCCAGGCCTGGCTCACTCGCAGCCAGCAGGAGTCCGATTCACGGTTTTTGCCGTAGCGATCCCAAAGAAAACGGACTTTTACCCGGCCATATTCATCGGTCCAGATCTCTTCCCCCGGAGGGCCAACGACGATAGCCGTTTGTGGACCGCTGGTTTTTGGCCTCGCCACCGTCATCGGGTGACGATAAATCTTGGTCGTCGGCTGAACGGTAAAGTTACAGCTATAAAGGAATTCATCGTGCGACGAGAGCTGATCGATTTCCTCAACCAGCAAATGGCTACGCAGTACCATGTACTCACGGTTGGCCTTTTCAACGGGATAGTTAACAAGCTCAAAGTCGCAGCCGCAGACAATCCCACGAAGTTCACCGGAACCTTCACAGCGGGAGCCTAAGGCGCCACGCTCTTCCATGCGGACGCGCGCAAGCTGCTCCCCGATGCTCGGCTGTTCGTAATCTCCCGGCCAGTGGAAGATCTCCATCTGGTTGAAGCTGGTCTTCCGAGGTTTGCTGTCCAGCGCCATGATATCGGCGCGTGATTTGGTGAAGTCGTAGTCATTCGTTACCCATTTCCCGGAAGTAATGGTCTCCTGGAAATGGAACTGGCTGACGTATTCCTGATCCATTTTTGGACGGTCTGAAGCGTACTGAATAACGTGATAAGCCTCGCTGGAGAATCGCTTATGCGCGCCCACGTTATCCACGAGGATCAGCTTATGACTGCCCTCGCTATGCTCGAAGAACCAATAGATCCCCCACTCTTCCATCAGGCGTTCAATAAAATTGAAATCCGTTTCGCCATACTGAACCTGGAAATCGAGAAGCGGATAATTCCCTGCAAGGCGCTTCTCAAACGGGAAGTTATAGTCGCCCAGCACCTCATCGATAATGGTCACCACCGATTTTTGCTGGAAAATTTTAAAGTCAGCCGTCAGCTCAGCGAGGTGCAGCCAGGGGCGAATAATAACTTCATACAACGCCTGATAGCCGTCGCGGCCAACATAGCGGGCACGCTGAACCATGCCGGAAATTTCACGAATCTCCTGACCGACACCGTGAACGTCTCCCAACCCATTCCCGTCGAGTTCAATATGAACCGTCATCTCTTTACCAATCAGCGACTTCAGGTCGACATTAGAAGCTGACTGCCAGGGTATTTGGGGATTGGCTGGCGTTTTAGCGGTAATCGCGTAGCTGTAGAGGGAGGAAAGTGACTCTTCCCCTTCCAGCTTCGAGATAACCAGCGCGGGTTCCCCAAGCAGCACAGGCATCGCCGGGCTGCTTAATCTAATAGTGCGTGACATGTAATCACCCGATGCGTTGTCAATAACTTAGAAGGATGCGTCGGGCGGTTTAGCCTCAGCGCGTCGTAAAGGGATCCTCTGAGAATCCACTATTTTTCTGTGCCGGCTTTGCCGCCAAATCCAGATACCCGCCTCCTGCTCAATACAGTCGGGCCAGTTCTTCCACGGCATAGCCTCAACACCATCACGGTTATGAATGCGATAATCTTCCTGTGACCCCTCCCTGAGTAACACCTGAGAATGATTTTTGAACTGCCAGGCTGGCGTCAGCACCAGCTTCTCCCAGAGCGGCGAATACGCTCGCCTCAGCGCTTTAACCCACTGCCACAGCGGGCGCCAGTTTTGCCCGGCCACGTCGCTATCGGGCACATTGTTTAAAATCCTTGATGCCCAAAAGGGCAGTGGACATTCATCCTGCAAATTTTTCTTCAGCCACGGCCAGGGCGCTTCGCCATAAATAATGACCAGCGAGGGAACGCCTCCTTTTCCAGGCCGCAGCATAAAAGCACCGCAATAAGCGTCGTGCCCTCGCGACGAAGGTGACGAAATAACAAACGACCACGGATAGTGCTCAGGTAAATAGTCGTCCGGTAATGAGGAGCCAATGCCCGGCAGAATCTGTTGGGTAATAATGGAGCGCACCTCTCGCTGCTTTTTCCCTCTTCTGCGAAACAGGCCAGCCCGCGACTCATCAACAAGTAAATACAGGCGTAGCAACATATTTTCCTCTGGCGAATGGTGGAGACGGCTATGCGTCTCCGGGGCAGCGAAACGCTTTTAAGAGATCCCGGACGGGGATGTCTTTATAGGTCAGGCCTGAAACCTGAATATTTGCCCGTCGCGAATCCAGCTTATATACCAGCACCGTGTCATCACCTTCGCTGGCCACCATATCGTCGGCGCTGTCCATCCAGCGGAACAATGCCCACGGCCCGCTGAAGCTCAGGGACGAGGTGCCCGCCGTCACGCGCGGAGTCGCATTGATGCTGACCCTTGACGTCATGCGCGAGGCAGGCCAGACGAGAGAAACAGGGGCAACCGGCCAGTGGGCATAGCTCACCTGTTTGCCGTCAAAATTCATGTTCAGCTGCGTAATGGCCGGATCCAAATAAGGCACCGTAATGTCGAAGGTGAGGGAAAGTTTGCGCCCGCCTTCAGACTGGAAGAACGCGTCGCGAATCTCAGCGGCCTGCTCAAACACCTCCAGAGTGTCTTCGTTGCCCTCGACGTCACCTTTAAAGCGCCACGGATGCGAAGAGGTATCCACCTTGTCCGCCAGGTTCTTTTTGAAGTACTCATCCACCAGGCCACCCGCGGCAAAGAAGCGTTCGAAATCAGACGGTTTTACGTCACGCTGGCTCCAGGCAAACGGGTAACGCCCCTGCAAAGTTGCGCGGCAAACGCGCCCCAGGTTTTCATCTATCCCTTCGCTGCTTTTGGCGATGGCTTCCTGGTTGGCCCGCGTCCATGCCCCGTCCAGCAGAGGGGCAATCACATTCGGTAACGGATCGGGCCAGGTTTGCGACTCTGCGCCAATTTTTCTGGCCGTGCCGGATAACGCCACGGCATTACCGTTCTTCAGCGCATCATCGTAAATAACGAACAGCGTGTACTGCTCGCTTAACGCGCCAAGCAGCTTGCTCAGCTCCGCCCCCGGCCCCGCGTTACGCTCTCCTTCAGCCGGTTCACGGCTGCCGGTCACAAACTCGCGTAGTGGAGAAAAGTGGTCATCCACCCGCTCCCGCAGCAGCTTTTTTTCCATCGCGGCATAGGCCAGGCTGACCTTAGCGGCGGCATTCAGGATCCGTCCTTTATTCGGGACGTTATCGAGCAGCGATTTATCCTCTTTCCCGACCAGCGTCGTTTCCCGCACCGCCCGGGTCACCAGGCTTGCCAGCGGAGAATCAGAGGCGCTCAGCGCCCGCAGCATATAAATATCTGCCGCCACTCCCGCGCTGCCGTAGCCCAGCGGCAGTACGTCCGTTTTGATACGAATATTGCTGAGAAAATCCTGCCAGTGCCGCGTGTACTCATCGAGATAGAGCGCCAGAACCTGCTGCTGTATGGGATTAACCAGCACGCCGTTGCCGGCCATTTTTACCTGCGGCTTTGTCTCCTGGCTGCCCTGCTCTTCCCCATTCCCGGACACCCAGGCATCCTCACGCTCCAGCCACATCAGGCCTGGATCCATTTTTTTTTTAAACACGTCGTAGTAACCCGAACGGGTAAATAGACCGGGAATGGCGATTTCAGCGTGTTCATCAATCACGGAGAAAAGCTCACCGCTGCGTGACTTCGCCATGTCACTGAGCGTTAAATCAGCAGGCGCATCCTGAGCGGCGGCGTCTTTGAGACGCTCATACAGCCGACTGGCCAGGTCCTGACGCTGCAGTATGGCGCGCGCATATTTCACCAGCCCGTCGTCAGCGGGCTGGCCATAGCGGCGCCACTCTGGAGAAGAAAGCAGATTTCTCAGATGGGAAACAAAGATCTGACGCTCCTCGTAAGGCTGAAGCTTGCCGCGAGCCTCCCACAGGTTAGTGATGCTCTCCGTCAGAGACTGACGATCGAATTTGCCCTGCCCAAAAACCTGCAGATACAGCTTCAGCTGGTCATAGATACGTTCAGGTTTTCCGCCATCGACCGCTTCCTGTAACGCCAGCGTGGCCTGCTGTTCAATCTGCGGCAGCAGTAGACGCTGCAGGAAATACTGGTACAGCGAACCCGAGGCCTCAACCACATCCGTGCCGGTGTACAAGCCATAGCGCCAGTCGAGGGTCGGGTTAAAGACGTCGAGAGAGCCATACTCCGGCAAAGACTGCGCCAGCATTAAGGTACGCGGCAGCAAATTATCGTTTGCCGAACTGACGAATCGATTGACCTCGCCGCCCAAAACGGCAACCCGGCTCTTCACCTCGGCGAGGTATTCGCTGTTGTTCCCGTAGCTGTTGTAGAAGCCATTCAGCAGAATAAAGGCGATAACAACGCTAAGCGTGTGGCCCAGTAAACGCTGTAAACGGAACTTCGATTCATTCGCCAGGTTATGGCGCGCCAGGTCTTTGTCTTTGACGATCACGTCACTGAACAACTGCTTAAGGAAGTACTGACGCCCGTATGAAACGTCGCTTATCAGGAAGTCCCTGTCTTTTGGCTGCGCAATCAGGGTGGCCATCACCGGCGGCGTTTTATGCTCCACGTAGTTGAACCACTTGCGCATGATGCTTTGGTTATTCACCAGGCTAAAGTCGACCGGCTGATGGCTGCTACAGAAATAGATCCCGCGCAGCAGGGTATAGCTCTGCGACTCGTTGTAGCGGGAGGCAAAGAAGATGTTATGCACCACATCCGCCACCAGGCCGGAGAGCAGATGGAAGTCCTGCGGCAGGGCATACATTTTTTTGCGATCGCGGTTGTCGTACTCTTCCTGCTGACGAACGATCATGTCACGCTCGATCCTCTCTTCCAGCAGGGCCAGCTCGTCTCTGATTTGCCCGCTCAGCTCGGATACAGGCTCGGTGCGCGCCTCGCCGTAAGGGAAAGTCACGCCCCAGACCTGCTCACGTTCCTGCTCGGTCAGGATCCTGAAATACTCGGCAAAACCGGGAAGCTGATCGAGTTTGGTGACGAGGACATAAACCGGGAAACGCACGCCCAGCGTCTGGCGCAGATCCTCAATTCGGGCACGCAGGCTCGCCGCCAGCTCAAAAAGTTCGGCGGTGCTTCGCCCCAGGAGATCGGCGGCGGAAAAAGTGACGACGGCGCCATTCAGCGCTTTGACCGGCCTGTGTTTTTTTAACGCTTTGAGTATGGCCCGCCACTCACTAAGGCTTTGCTCAGGATCACTAACGTACTTGCCTGCGGTATCCACATAGATGGCGTCATTGGCGAACCAGCATTTGCAGTTACGCGTCTGCACGGCGGATTTGCCCACTTGATTAAGCTGCTCCGGCACCGGGAAGTTCTGTCCGGAAGCCAGAATCGCCGAAGTTTTCCCGGCATCATCAGTGCCGAGCACCATGTACCACGGCAGCAGATCGAGCGGCTTACGCGCTAAAATCACACGCTGGAAAAAAGAGAGCGTACTGCGATTTTTGTTCACATAGTCGACGGCGTTGCCAATGGCGGCAGCCGCTTCTGACGTATCATTTTCAACCGTAGACGTCTTGCCGCGGGTGAGTTTATCCAGCAGTTTTGGGTTGTCTTTCAGCGCCAGCAGCAGCAACCACAGGCCGTAAAGCAGCGCCAAAAACAGCATAACTGCAATGACCATCAGCCTGATGCTCACCGGCCCCAGCGGATGTTTTTCGCCCACCAGGAGGAACGGCCCCAGCACCCAGACCACCACGCAAAGTGCCGCAATCACCATGATGAAGACCGGCCAGCGTAGCCAGATCCCGGCGAGGCAAAATGCCGCCAGCAGGATAAAAATAATGCGTGACTCAACGCTAAGCAGCGGGCGCGACTCGCCAAACCCAAAGAACGGCCCCAGGAACCAGATAGCGGCAACCAATAGCCCGATACAGCACATAATCAGCAGCGTCTTCAAAAACCGCGCCGCGAAGACTCTATTCAAATAAGACATTGTCGCTCTCGTTAATACGTGACAAAAAACTCTACGCGGCGATTCTTCGCCCGTCCCTGAGCGGTAGCATCAGAGGCCACCGGCTGGCTGCTGCCCAGCCCTTCGACTTTCACTTTGCTCTCCGGCACGCCCGCCTCAATAAAGTAGCGGGCCACTTCGGCGGCTCGTTTTTCTGAAAGCACTACGTTGTTGGGTAAGCCCGGCCGGCTGATCGGCGTGGCGTCGGTGTGGCCGACAATCACCAGATCGCCGTTAACGCGACGGACTTCACGGGCCACGCGTTCAATCACGTTGATCATCTCAGGCTGGACTTTGGTTGAGCCGGATAAGAACAGGGAATCGCCCTTCAACACGACTTTGCTTTGCTTTTGCGTTTCATCGACGCTAAGCAGCTGCCGTTGAATTTCATTGCGGAGCAAAACGCTCAGTCTGAGCCGCATTTTCACCGGCGGCGCGCTGACCTTAATATTCTTCATCGCATTGATATCGCTGATGATTCTCGTACTATTCACCAGCAACGAGTACTTACACCAGATAAAGGCCGAGGCCACCAGAATGCCCGCGCAAAGCGCGGTCAGCCGGACAGGTACAATCAGCCTTTCCCGCCGGGCCGGGCCATGAGGCTGAAGTCCGTGCGGTGACAATGCAGGCGGCGTGGTGTTGCGCGTGCTTTGTACCAGGGTCAACAGGCGCTGGCGGATCTTGGTGAGCTGGCGATCCCCGTCCTCAATGATGCTGTATCGGCCCTCGAAGCCGAGGCCAAGGATGCGCAGCAGGACCTCAAGGACGTCAGCAAACTCGGTCGGGTTCATCGACAGGCGACCGATGAGCAGGAAGAACTTGTTCCCGCCATCGTTATCCCCTTCAAAGTGGTTGAGCAGGTTGCTTTGAGACCAGCCAGCCTCGAGCCCCCACGGCGCGGTGTGTGCCGCTTCATCCAGCGCGGTGCACAGGCAATAGCGAACTATCGCCATTTTTTTCCACGGGATGTTCACTTCATCGCAGACGATGCCGAAGAGATTAATCTGGCTCTTAAGCGTATTTTTCAGGATCTCAACGTGCGTTAAATCGCCAATCTGCTCCGGCATATCGCTCAGCGCACGCAGCAGCGGCTGAGCGGCTTCAAGCAGCGGATTCTCAGCGGCGCTGACCTTGATCATGCGCTGCTGAACGCTTTCGCTTCTTAACGCCCGGTCATCGCCTGTCCTGGTCTCGCTATTTTCCCCGGCGCGGCCCTGAGCCGTCGGCGTGGCTTCCGGCTCCTGGATCCAGTCCCCCTGCTCATCAAGAAGAAAACGGCCCAGCGCCTGAGGAGAGGTATCGTCATCCTGCATGCCCCCCGGCGTTGGCGTAGCGTGCTGATTAATCTCGTCTTTCATCAGGTCCGGATTCCCCAAAGTTCCATTTTCAGGCCAGGGAACTCACCGGCAACGTGCAGCGCCAGCGCGCCGGTTGCCGAGATTTTTTCCCAGAAAGGTCCGTTTTTAAGCAACTCGAAATACACGTACCCGGTGCTGTAGGGAATCTGCCGCGGCGGTACCGGCAGCCCCTGCAGAACCAGCCCCGGCAGGTGGGAGCGCACCAGCTCGTGCAGCTGCTGTGGCGCGCTGATTTTGGCCTGGGCCTGGAACTGCTGATGCAGCACATCCATCGGCAGCTGCGCGTGAACGGCCAGCACCAGGTTAGAGAAGGAACGCAGCTCGTTCGGCAGCACGGAAGCCGCCCACACGCCGTTGCCTTTCGCCTGCAGGTCAATGAGCTGGCCCGCACGAACCAGAATCTGGTTCAGCAAATCGTGTACATCATCGACCAGAGGACGGATCGAAGGATAAAGCCGCGCATGATCGTATCCCGGCGCAGGTTTTGGCCGACGCGTTTTGGTTCGAACAAAGGTCGAAAGCTCCCCTGCCAGCTTGGCCAGCTCTTCGTAAAGCACAATGGGCGGTAGCTCGGGTATGTGGCGTAAATGGTCGAGAATCGGCTCGTACTTGTTGAAGATCTGCAGCAGCAGGTAATCAACAATTTCGGCGCTGGCGCTGGCTTTGCCGTCAGAGGAGGAGAGGCGATTAGCCAGCATGCCGGCACGCATTTTTACCAGACCATTAAGGTGCGTCAGCCATTCACCCAGCAAAGGATTCGCCGCATAGCCGGTCACCGGCGGGATGTAGTCATCCGTGTGAAGCAGCACGCTCCCGTCTGGCTGAATCGCTTTCACCCGCGTCAGCGGAAGACCAATCCAGGATTCGGTCATTTCAGTTTCAGAGACCAGCTTGAGCCTCAGTTGGGCAATCTGTACGGGTTTTGGCCCCTGGCGAATGGCGTTGGTATCGCAGAGTTCGGCTTCCTGAGCGCGGAAACGCGCCAGCGAGCTGGCGTCATGCTGGCTGAAGATCGTTTCATCGCTGTTATCCAGACGCAGCGGCACCGCCAGATAGATCATTTTGCCCAGATGTTCAGGCAGGATCGTCAGCGGCTCAGGCAAATCGGCATGATCGGGGACATCGAACGGCGTGCCGTCGGGCAGGACGCCGCGCGCGGCGCGCAGCACCAGTTTGCCGTATGACAAAGCCTCACGATCGATTTCGTACTGCGAAAACCCCCAAAAGAAAGGGCTGAGCGTCGACGCTCTTTTGTGGGCAAAATATTCAAAGTAGCGTTCTTGCTGTTGAAAAAGCTGCGGGCGCAAAAACAGCCCTTCACTCCAGACGACTTTATTTGTTCTCATGGTTTAATCCATTTTTTTAATTGTAATTGCTGTTTTTTGGAAATGTGCCTGCAGGGTCAGCGAGTCGTCGCTGAACATGTTCCGCCACCACGATGTTTCCTTTTCCGGTCGCGTCCATGTCGCCAGCCAGATAGCATTATTTAGGTCACGATAAGCACCAATAAACCCCAGGGTTCTGCCGTCACCATCGGGCTTAATTGTGACGCTGCGCGACTCACCCGGCTGAAGGATGGCCTCGTACTCTTTTGATATAGCGGTTTGCAGGGTTTTATTATTTCCTTCTACAATTTCAAAAAAATCGGCATTGGTGAAAACATCCCGCTCTTTGACGTTATAAATAAATATGTTGAGCGGTGCCGGATGGCCGCCATCGTTAGGATTAATATCTTTGTCTGCAATCAGATTAATTTTTATTTCACTGCCAGCAGGCTGCTTATCGTTACTGCTGCTGCAGGAAAATAACAAAGTCCCCAGCCCAATAATCAGCAGACACTTCACAAGCGCTACCCGGCAATTCTTTCTTTCTGTTTTGCAAAACATATCCCTATCCACGCACTTTATTTCCTGAACGATGTGTATCGAATTAACGCGCGACCCGCGCAGGGAGCGACATATCCCGCTCCCCCGCCTGGAGAAAGTTTTGCCGCCGAAGCGGCAAAACCCTTGATAACCCGGCAGTATTAGCTGCGCAGGTTAGCTTTAACGTCGTAGCTGGTAGAAATAACGCCGGATTTAGCGCCTTCTGCATTCTGCATCACGTAGTCCTGAGTGAGTTTGGTGAAGGCGAAGGTCACCTTCTCACGTGGACGCGTTTCGTCTTCGCTGGAGCCCGCAGTTTCAACGTGAGTAATAATCACATCGGTGAATTTCAGCGTCAGGTATTCCAGCGGATCGCCACCGGCTTTACGAATAACAAACTGAATGTCTTTGATGTGCTTACCGGACAGGCAGTAGCTCAGCAGGTTGGTGCTGGCCTTGTCGACATAGTGCTCGAAGCAGAAATCGTCCACCGTAGCTTTACCGGAACCGCCGCCGGAGCCGCTGTGCATATTTGAGTGCTGTGAGCTGGCCCAACGCCATGCGAGCACTTCAATTTCATTTTTATGGGTAGCATCCAGAGACTCGCCTTCGATGCCATCAATTTTAATAAACATATCCTGAGCCATAATATTTCCTTTTCAGCTCTCATTTAAGAGTGTCACACAGTGTGCAACGTTAAAATTAAGTCGTAGAAGCAATTTCATTATGATGAAAATTCTCTACAACATTTTCGGCGCGCAAGAATCCCCGGCGCGGCCGCACCTTTAAAGAATAATGAAGTGATTATTCTTTATTTAAATTGCCTGAATCAGACAACCATTTTTGAATTGCCTTATCAGGCAACGTCTTTCAGCGAAGGTAATTTGGCTACCATACGCAGTGACACCGTCAAACCTTCCAGCTGGAAGTGTGGACGGAGGAAGAACTTCGCCTGGTAATAACCCGGGTTGCCTTCAACATCCTCAACCACCACTTCGGCCGCGGCCAGAGGGCGGCGAGCTTTCGTTTCCTGAGAAGAGTTTGCCGGGTCACCGTCCACATAGTTCATTACCCAGTTGTTCAACCAGCGCTGCATATCTTCACGCTCTTTGAAGGAGCCGATCTTGTCGCGCACGATACACTTCAGGTAATGCGCAAAACGCGAGCAGGCGAACAGGTAAGGCAGACGTGCGGACAAATTGGCGTTCGCCGTTGCGTCCGGATCGTAATATTCGGAAGGTTTCTGCAGCGACTGGGCGCCAATAAAGGCCGCATAGTCAGTATTTTTGCGATGCACCAGCGGAATAAAGCCGTTTTTGGCCAGCTCGGCCTCACGACGGTCAGAGATAGCAATTTCGGTTGGGCACTTCATGTCCACGCCGCCATCATCGGTCGGGAAGGTGTGGCACGGAAGATCCTCCACCACGCCGCCGCTTTCTACGCCGCGGATCATGGTGCACCAGCCGTAATGTTTGAATGAACGGTTGATGTTCACCGCCATCGCATAAGCGGCGTTAGACCACACATATTTGCTGTGATCGGCCCCGTCGGTGGTTTCTTCGAAGTTAAAATCATCCACCGGATTGGTATTGATGCCGTAAGGCAAACGCGCCAGGAAGCGCGGCATCGCCAGGCCAATGTAACGAGAATCTTCCGACTGGCGCAGCGAGTTCCAGGCCGCATATTCCAGGTTTTGGGTGAAGATTTTCGTCAGATCGCGCGGGTTAGCCAGTTCCTGCCAGGAATCCATCTGCATAACGGACGGCGCCGCGCCGGTAATAAATGGCATATGGGCGGAAGCCGCCACTTTACCGATGGACGAGAGCAGATCTACGTCCGGCGCGCTGTGGTCGAAATGGTAATCCGCCACCAGGCAGCCGTAGGGCTCGCCGCCAAGCTGGCCATACTCTTCTTCGTAAATTTGCTTGAACAGCGGGCTCTGATCCCAGGCAATCCCTTTGTAACGCTTCATGTTGCGGCGCAGATCGTTTTTAGAGATGTCCATAAAGCGCAGCTTCAGCTTTTCATCCGTCTCCGTGTTGTAGACGAGATAATGCAAACCGCGCCATGCGCTTTCGAGGCGCTGAAACTCTTCGTGATGCAGGATCAGGTTGATCTGCTCGGAGAGTTTCATGTCGATCTCGGCGATGATCGCGGCAATGTTTTTATAGGCGTCATCGGCCATGGTGATCGAGGTGCTTAGCGCCTGCTCTGCCAGGGTTTTTACGGCAATTTCGACCGCGGTTTTCGCCTGATCGGACTTTGGCTTAAATTCACGGGTCAGCAAAGCGTTAAAGTCGCTTTGGGTGGCGGCCTGCGGGGCTGCCTGTTTATTTGTTTCTGCTTGAGTAGCCATTATTATCTCTCTTCATCACTTTTGGGACGCGGCTTCATCAGCCTGTTTTGGCTTTGGCGACGAAGCCAGCGTGTTCAGCAGCGACTTATCGTTCAACACTTTCATCACCAGGCTTTCCGCCCCGGCTTTACCGTCCATATAGGTTTGCAGGTTGGCAAGCTGGGTTCTGGCTTCCAGCAGCTGGGATAACGAATCGACTTTGCGTGCAATGGCGTCGGGGGCAAAATCGTCCATGCTGTCAAAGGTCATATCAACCATCAGCTGCCCTTCGCCCGTCAGGGTATTCGGGACTGCAAACGCCACGCGAGGGCGCATAGCCTTCATACGCTCGTCAAAGTTATCGATGTCGATGCTGAGGAACTTTCTGTCGGCGACCGGGGGAAGCGGCTCAAGTGGCTTGCCGGACAAGTCCGCCAGAACGCCCATAACAAACGGCAGTTCAATCTTCTTTTCACTGCCATAAATTTCCACGTCGTACTCAATCTGTACGCGCGGAGCACGGTTTCGTGCGATGAATTTTTGCGAGTTGCTTTTGCTCATAGTAGTCAATACTCTTTAATAACCGTTTATGGATAAACCGTCGCTTGTCGGATGGTCAACGTTCAAATAATCAGCAAGCCTCCCTGTTATTTATAAACAAGCTCGACCCCCGCCACGGCGTGAACCTGGCCCGCGGTGACGGTCGAGTTCCCTTTTGCGTAATAGCTCGCTGTAAATCTGTGGCTCAATGGTTCGGCCGTGGCGGAAATAACGTAATCCTGCCCTGAATCAGCACTATCAATAATGACCTGCGAACTATTTTCTTTACGCAATCTAATTTGAACGCCGCGGCTTAAGTCCGTTCCGCTGCTATTCACTAAGTTTCCCGTTTCGGTATCAGCTGCAGAAATGGTGCTATTAAAAAATACCGTTATCGTTCTGCTGGCCGGGCAATCCTTGAGCGTAATATCGAACGGAACGCTGCCGGCCTCATTGCCGTCGCGGCTAAGCGAGGCTACGGCGACACGTGGGAGCGTCACAATTTCATTGCTGCTGGCGTTATTGATCGCCACACTGCAGGTTTCATCGGTGTAATTACCGGTAAAGAAAACATCTATCGAACAATTCGTTGAGCAGGCGTTCGCCGCGGCGAAAAACTGAGCGCCCACCAGGGCCGCATAACACAGGCCACGGAAAGTGCCTCGCCCGGCGGCAAGAGTATTCATCAATGACATAAGACCTCTACCTGAGTAATAGAGCCACGCGCGCCCTTCATTTTATTTGCAATATTGCTATCGGAATAAATAGTGCAAAGTCGCTGACCGGAAGCACTTTTTAAATACAGATTATTTTTCTCAGCCTGCCAGCCACGAATAAAGGCCATGCCTCCCTGACCAATAATACCGAGGCTGGCGTCACGCTCATCGTAAACATCCATCCCGATTGGCAGCGGCTCACCCTTGCTATCTTTCACAATCAATACAACCGGCTCACCGACGAGCGTTTTCACATTCACTTTTACCGCCGCACCCATGCGCGGGATGACCGTGCTCTCGCTTTCCAGGACGTCTACCGTGTCCGGCAGGCCGCGGGTATTCACCGCCACAATATTTTCCCGGTAAGGCGTCAGCGAAGGCACAATGGCAAACCCATTGCCATCAATTTGCGACCCATAGCCATTCAGCATTCTCGCGCCTTTGGCGCCTTCCGCCTCAACGAGGGCAAACGGATAGTCGCCCAGGCGAGGCCCTGCAGTGATCCCGCCCTGGTGCGCCACCAGGCTGCCGTTGGCCGAGAACGAGAGCTGGTTCGATTTATTCCCGACGGAGGCCGTTGATCCGAACTGGCCAAACGGCGAGTTGTAGTTCACGTTGCCGTTGAACGCGCTGCGCGTCCCCGCGTTTCTCGCTTTGTTAACGGAAGTCCCGACGCCGTAGCTCAGTTCGTTTTGCTCGCCCTGGCTGCCAATGGCGTTCATCTGTACCGCACTGCCGCCCTGGTTATCGTGGCTGACCGAGGAATAAAGTGAGTTAAACAGCGGTTTGCTGGTCATGCTCGCTCGGCCCAGCGGCACGCTGACGGACAGCATCACGCTATCGATATTCTCCCCGTCGCTGTTATAGGCCCGGGACGCAGACACCGCCCAGGAGAAATAGCGCTCGGATTTGTTGTACGACAGCATGTACTGGCTGGTGGAAGACCTGTCGTCCCAGTAGCTATAGAAGTTGCCGGACAAATTCAGCCTGGCGCCATTCCACAGCGGCTGCCCGACGTTCACGGTAAAGCGCTCTTTGGTCCGGTAATCGACGATAAAATTATCGCTTTTGGCCCCATAGCGATCTAACGCCGCGTCCCTCAGGCTATAGAACCCTTTCGAAGAGTAGCGGTAAGCCGCAAGCGTAACGTCGGTAGACGTCGTATCCAGATATTTACTGAAGCCAACGTTATAGCTATTCCCGGTGGAGACTCTGCCATTACCAAGCTCACTGCGTGCGCGGGTAATATCCATTGAAACCCCGCCCAGCGGCGTGTTGAAGGCATGACCAATCCCCAGCGCGCTGTAGTTATCGGCCAGCTGCCCGCCGCCGTATAACGTGTACATGTTGCCGATGCCGTACTGGTAAAATCCCTGCGCCAGCCCCGGCTCTTCTTTCAGCGAGTCATCCTTCAATTTGCCCACGGTGACGTCGAAGCGTGATACGCCATCGTGAAGCAGCATCGGCGGTGAGGAAAACGGTACGAGCTGGGTTCTCTGGCGCCCGTCAGCCTCGGTTACGGTAACCTGCAGATCGCCGCCATAGCCCATAGCCCCGATATCGCTCAGTTCAAACGCGCCAGGTGGCACGGTCGTTTCATACAGGACCTGCCCTCGCTGCCTGACCTGAACTTTGGCGTTGGTCTCCGCAAAGCCACGCACCAGCGGGGTGTAATAGCGAAGCCCATCCGGCAGCATACGATCGTCGGACTGGAGCTGGACGCCTCTCACCGTCATGCTGTCAAACAGATCGCCGCTGGTTGTGCTGTCGCCCAGCGTGAGCTGGCTTTTTAACACCGGGATATCGCGCTGAAGATACGTAAACAGGGACTGGCTGTGGGACGATTGATCGTTGCTCCAGCTGGTATTGAACCGTTTACGCAGCCGCCAGTCGAAAAAGTTAAGTCCCGCCAGCATGCCAAGATTACCGCTTACGGAATGCCCGTCTTTGCTGTCAAACCGATTGTTAGTCTGCTGCACATAGACGTTGGAGTTGTAATCCAACAATCCAATGGGTACGCCAGAATCCCACGTATTGGGGTCGGTATAGCCCCTTGGGTACTGAACTGTGGAGGCCTGAGGAACCGTCAAATCGAGATAGAAGTCGCCGGGCTGATAGCTGGCGCTGGCTCCGTCAACCCAGCGGTCAAGCGTGGCGCACTGTTTGTCTCCGTCATCTCCGGCGGTATGCGCCGCGCCGTCGAGCGGGTTATGTGACACTTTAATGCCCATTCGACCCAGCTGCTCCTGGCTAAAACAGGGCACAGCCCCGACGCTGCCGTTTACGTCCTTGAACAGAACCTTGTACTGGCCCCGCCCTTCTCCATTGACCGCAACCTGTACGCTGTATTCTCCGGCTGGAGCAGGGTTTCCTTCAAAATACCGAGAGACATCAACGCTCTGCCCATGGATAAAGGCGCTGTTAAATTTCACGCTTTCCGGGCGAGAACTCTGTTCATTTCTGGTCGGCAGGCTGGCGGTATTTCCCTGAGCCAGTACGGAAAAGCTAGCTCCTAAAGAAGCCATAAGGATATGGCGAACAGCAAACGCGACTTTCGATTCGCGCGTGACTCGTCGTGCATATTTCTTGCTTTCTTTTAGTCTCACGTCCCTGACTCCCTGACCACAAAGCGTGGCTATCCGGCCTTAAATAAAAAGCATTTCTGGCTCAGTTGAAAAACCGATGAAATTTATTGCAACTTTCTTTCTATTGTTAAGGTATTTCCCGAGGCGGGAATTAAGCGATATTCAATTACGCTGCCATAATCATTAATGACACGAACGACTGCACCGCTAATAGCCCCCGATACAGAACCTTTATTTTCTGGTAAAAACACTTTGCTGCTAAAGGGCGCGATCATATCCACTGCCAATGGCTGCTTTACCGTCCCGGACATCAGCGACGCGCTATCAAAAGAGAAATGGTAAGGCGTAGGATTGTTCACTTTTATGCCTTTTCCTGCCCCCAGATTTTCCCAGGTCAATTTACCAATCTCCTGAGAGCTGCTGCTCTTCAAGACCGACGGACGGTAAAATATTTTAATTCGGGTGCGGAAGGCCAGCTCCAGATGGTCCGTTTCTTTGGCCCCCTCTTTCATTGGTGGGATCTCTAACATATTGAACCAAAATACAGATTCTCGATCCTGAGGCAGATTCATGCCATTGTATATCAGACGGATACTTTGCCCTTTGCCCGGATCAACGCGATACACGGGCGGCGTAGTGGTAAAAGGAACTTTTATCTTATTAATGTCGTCATTTTTACCACCATCATCGACCCAAACCTGTACCAGCAAAGGCGACGGGCCTTTATTTGTCGTACGCACCGTCTGCTCTCTTTCACCGCCGGGAAATATAATCCGGGTACCGGATATCGTCATCCCAGAAAACGCCGACTGGGAGACGGCCAGCAGGAGAATAAATAAAGCTGTCAGTTTTGAGAATATTGCATATTGATATTTCATAGCACGGCCCTGCGCGTATAACATCTACCTGATAATGAAAGCAGGTTTTAAGAATGGGGCGATTGCTCGCCCCGCACTTCATTTAGAAGCAAACCTGTTATGGGTATGCCAGGGTGTAGCTAGCTTTCGCCTGAACCAAACCTGCGGTAGTGGCATCGGTCGCATAGTAACCACCGTAGTAACGCATAGTCGCTTTACCGCCAGTTACAGGGGCCGGAGCACCGGTTTCGCCCAGTTTCAGCTGCTGCTCGTCGGAGTTGTACAGACGAACTTCAACTTTGGTTGCGGCACCGGTGGTCGCGCTGTTGGTCAGGTTACCGGTCTGGCTGTTTACGCCGCTGCTGCCGACGGCTTCGAAGTGCGCAGCCACCTGAGTGATGCCGGTAGGGCAGTTTTCAACGTTCAGATCAAAACCTTTAGAACCCGCGGTTGTGCCGGAGGCATTCAGGGTCTGGATAGACACCTTTGGCAGCTGAACCTGGCGATCGACAGAATCGCTGGCGATGGTGCAAGTTTCGGCAATCAGTTGACCGTTGAAGGTGACGGTGCCCTGCGTTTCATTCGCCGCCAGGGCAGAAGTTGATACCGCAGCCAAAGTCATGGCGCACAGCGTCATTTTAAAATTGCGCATGATATAATTCCCTATATTTCAGTAAGTAAAAACTTTATAAACAGTAGATACATAATTCCTGGTGCAACTTTCTTAAATTACGTCGTCGGCAATTCCTCCGTTTGATGGATAAGTTCAATGCCTTTCTCATGTGAATAAGCCACACGCATGGCCACATTTTTATTTTGTGTAGCAGCTGCGCCAGTCGAATTTAAGATAGCTACGCCAACTTTCGGCAAAATGTTTTTCTCAATAAAGCGGATTAGCATCCTTGCCCCGGTTTCCGCCACCGGGCACTGCTCCACAACGTGCTGCACCAGTTCTTCGCTGAAGCTTAATTCAAGGTCATAATTCGCCTTAGCACGTTCGGCAATACGATTAAGATGAATATTAACAATGCGCTGGAGTGAAGACGTTGCCAGCGGTAAATAAGGTATTACGGTAACTCGACCTAAAAATGCTGCCGGGAAGACTTTCAGCAAAGCAGGCTGAATAACCTTCAGCAAACTTTCTTCGCCCGGCAGGGTTTCAGGATCTGCACAAGCGCTGCTAATAATGTCGCTCCCCGTATTACTTGTTAGCAATATAATGGTATTACGGAAGTCGATTTGCCGCCCTTCACCGTCTTCCATCGATCCTTTATCAAAGACCTGGAAAAACAATTCGTGCACGTCTGAGTGCGCCTTTTCCACTTCATCCAGCAGAATGACGCTGTAGGGTTTACGCCTGACGGCCTCGGTTAATACGCCCCCCTCGCCGTAGCCCACGTAGCCCGGAGGTGAGCCCTTCAGGGAAGAGACGGTGTGGGCTTCCTGGTATTCGCTCATGTTAATGGTGATAAGGTTTTGCTCACCGCCATACAGCTGGCTGGCAATGGCCAAAGCCGTTTCGGTTTTCCCCACCCCGGAAGGCCCCACCAGCATAAAGACGCCAAACGGTTTTTTCGGATCCGCCAGTCCTGCGCGAGCGGTCTGAATGCTCTGGCTCAGGCAGTCCAGCGCGTACTGCTGCCCGATAACGCGCTCGGCCAAACGCTGCGGCAGCTCCATCACCGCGCTGACGTCATCTTTAAGCACCTGCCCGACCGGGATCCCCGTCCAGTTCGCCACAATCGAAGCCACCACGTCGGCATTCACTTCGGCCTGCACCAGTGGCTGCTCGCCGCGAATTTCGCTCAGCGTGGTTTCAAGCTCTCCTAAACGCTGCTGCAGATAGGCCACCTTTTCCGTTTCTGATACTTCGGTATCTTCAACCGTGGCCGCAAGAAGCTGCTCACGCGTGTCGATAATGCTGGAGACTAACTCGCATTCCTGGCTCCAGCGGCTGTCCAGAACCTTAGCGTTTTCGGCATGTTCAGAAATCGCGTTCTGGATAGGCTCTCTGCGCTTATCGTCCTCTTTGCCAAAGCCGATGGCTTTTTCCAGCAGCGACAGCTCGGCCTGGGCCGACTCGCTGTGGAACTTCAGCATCTGCAGCTCGGCCGGCGGCGCGTGCTGTGCCACGGCAACCCTGGCACAGGCGGTATCCAGCAGGCTAATCGCTTTATCTGGCAGCTGGCGGGCCGGAATATACCGATGTGAGAGCCTGACGGCGGCGCGAATAGCTTCATCCATGATCCACACGCCGTGATGCTTCTCCAGCACCGGCAGCAGGCCTCGCACCATCGCAATCGCCAGCGCTTCCGACGGTTCTTCAACCTGCAGAACCTGGAAGCGGCGCGTCAGCGCAGGATCTTTCTCAATATGACGCTTGAATTCGCTCCAGGTCGTCGCGCCAATAGTGCGCAACTGACCACGGGCCAGCATCGGCTTCATCAGGTTCGCGGCGTCGCCGGTTCCGGCGTTACCGCCAGCCCCCACCAGCGTATGAACTTCGTCAATAAACAGGATGACGGGCTCAGCCGAATTGACCGCTTCTTCCAGCACCGCTTTCAGGCGAGCTTCAAACTCACCTTTCATGCTGGCGCCTGCGGAAAGGGCAACCACATCCAGCGTAAGCAGGCGAACTTTTTGCAGGGAAGGCGGCACATCCCCGGCCGCAATCGCCAGAGCAAGCCCCTCCACAACCGCCGTTTTACCTACCCCGGCCTCACCGGTGAGCAGCGGGTTATTCTGGCGACGGCGCAGCAGGATATCGACCATGGTGTTGATCTCTTTATCGCGCCCCAGCACAGGATCAATTTTTCCTTCCCGCGCCAGCGCCGTCAGATCGGTAGAATACTGCGCCAGCCCACCGCCCTGAGCGCTGCCCATTGCGTGGCTGGCTTCGCCAGGCACCCCGGCCTCGTCGGATACCGCTGCGCCACCGGCTAAATCATTTTGTTCCGCCGACTCACGGGTGATGTACCCGAGATCCTTACTTAAATGTTCGAGAGGGATTTTTTCAAACGCCGGAGAGATAGCGAACAGCGCGCGGCGCAGCTCCATCGTCGTCAGCAGGGCAATCAGCAAATGGCCGCTGCGGATGCAAGTGTTATGGCATTCCAGGCTGGCAAATACCCACGAGCGCTCAATGGCCAGCTCAATGTGATAGGAGAAATCAGAGATAGCGCTGGCCCCGGCAGGCAGGCGAGTCAGCGCCTGAGAAAAATCACGCTCCAGCATTTCCGCATCAAGCTCGAAGTGCCGAATGATGTGCCTAATATCGCTATCCTGCTGCTGATATATCTGATTTAACCAGTGCACCAGTTCAACATAAGGGTTACCGCGTAATTTACACAGCGTTGTGGCGCTCTCTACGCCTTTAAACAAGATGGTATTTAGCTTACCGAATAGGTTTTTTCTGGTTATCGCCACGATAAAACTCGCCCTGTTTTAATTCGATTATTCGATTGTTTTATTCATCCACTTATCCACGTGGATCAGAGAGCCGAAACAACGCATTAAGCGCATCACGGAACGTTACCTAGAGGGCATAGTAATTAACAAAAATTGAAATAAAAACCCTTGCTGGCCAACATCACGGGTTTTAAGAATTACGCCCGGAAGTCATTCTTAAATTCTCTAAAACGCATGATGCAGGCATACGAAAATTTAACGTTTACTTTTAGAATCGGGTTCATAAACAGAAGAACGCCTCCGACAAAAAAGATTTTTTCTGTCTTCAAATATTTATCTCCAGCATGGCAAAAACATATTTGCTGTAATAATTGACAGGGTGACAAGTGGAACACAACTTTCTGGATTACTACAACCGGGAGCTAACTTTCGTCAGAGAAATGGCGCAAGAGTTCGCCGAACGTCATCCCAAGATTGCCGGGCGCCTGGGGATGAACGGCATTGAGATTGCCGATCCTTACGTTGAGCGTTTAATCGAGGCGTTTTGCTTCTTATCCGCCAGAACGCAGATAAAGCTGGACGCTGAGTTTCCCAAATTTACCCAGCGCCTGCTGGACATTGTCTATCCGAACTATAACTCCCCAACCCCCTCGATGGGGGTGGTGCAGCTGGAGCCTAACCTCAGCGAAGGCGATCTCACCCAGGGCTACAGGATCCCAAAACAAAGCGCCTTTTATAGCCGCATTTTGCCCGGTGAGATGACCCGCTGCGAGTTCAGAAATAACCAGGATGTGACGCTTTGGCCGCTGGAAATTGCCGAGGTACGCCTGACCTCAATCCCCCCGGATATCCCTAACCTTGAACATTACCGCATTAAGCATCATCAATTAAAAGGTGCTTTGCGAATTAAACTAAAGCTGCAAGGAGAGCTGGTCTTTTCTGAACTGAAGGGGCTGAATGAACTGCCGATATATATCCAGGGCGATGAGCGTATCGTCTCTCATACGTTCGAACTGCTTCACGGCAGTCACGTTGCGATGGTGGTACGCAGCGGAGAACGGGAAAAAAACCGTTATCATGTCATCAATGAACAGCCGCTGAAATTTGAAGGCATGGCGCCAGATCAGAGCTTATTGCCGCTACAGTGGAATATGTTTCATGGCCATACGCTGATTCAGGAATATATTTCCTGCCGTGAAAGATTTTATTTTTTCTCACTCACGCAGCTGGCTGAATCCTTCGCGGATAATAACACCAATGAAGTAGAGATAATTATCCTGTTAAATAAGTTACCGCAGGATTTAGTCGCCCACCTGGACGCATCGCGCTTTCTGCTGTTCTGCACGCCCGTCATTAACCTTTTCCCTAAACGTGTGGACAGGATTGAGGTCAACCGGGCGCTCAATAACTTTCATATCGTGCCGGACCGCAGCCGTCCTCTCGACTATGAGGTGTTCTCGGTCAATAAAGTGTTTGGTCTGCAGGCCGAAACCAGCGAAGAGCTGACCTTTAACCCGCTCTATCAGACCCGCCATAGCGATACCGGCAACTTTGGCCGCTATTTTTCCGTCAACCGCACGGTGAGAACCAAAGAGTCCAGCAGCCGAAAATACGATACCCGCACGCCCTACAGCGGGACTGAAATCTTTATCTCGCTGGTTGATCAGCAAGAAGCACCTTACGGCGAGCATATTCGCTATCTGCTGGTCGATGCGATGGTCACCAATCGTGATTTGCCCCGCCTGCTGACCAGCAGCGGCAGCCTCGATCTGACAATGTCGGACTCGGTTCCCATTCACGGCGCGCGCTTTGTCAGTTCGCCCAGCGCGCCCCGCTCACCGTTTGCTCTCGGTGAAACGGCCTGGCGCCTGATTCGTCAGCTGAGCTTCAACTATCTGCCGCTGTCGGATATGGACCATGCTCAAGGGGGCGAGGCGCTGCGTAATATGCTGCGGCTGTTCACTACCGCCTCCGATCTGGAGTCCATGGCGCAAATTAACAGTCTCGTGGGCTGCCAGACCCGCCCGGTGGTTCGCCGCCTCTCGGATGAGGGCTTGCTGGTTTACGGGCGCGGCGTGAACTGTAGCCTGACGGTTGACGAAGAAGGGTTCTCCGGGGTCAGCCCTTATCTGTTTGGGCTGATTATGGAGAACTATTTGTCGCGGCATGCCGCCATCAATATTTTTACCGAAACTGAGCTGCACTCGATGCAGCGAGGCCTTGTCGCACTCTGGAAAGCGCGCCCGGGCAGGCGAGGCGCGCTATGACCCTCCCAAAGTTGCCACAGGCCTCGTCATTACCGCCAGGGCTGGAAAACTGGTTCGATCCCAGCGCCCCCTGGGATGCGGGATTTATCAGCATTATGCGGGCTATTGCCGCCCGCACGCCGTCCCTGCCGCCGCCGGGTAAGGCCGCTCTCCCCTCTCAGGAGCGGTTCAGGCTCGGCCAGATCTCCAGCATGGCTTTCTCCCCTCGAGAGATAGCGGCCATCCATCAGCAGGACGACAAAATCAAACTGCAGCTTTTTGGGCTGGGGATCTGGGGCGCTCAGGGGGCAATGCCGCTGCACCTCTCTGAGCTGGCTTATTCCCGCTACGAACAGCACGACCCGACGCTGATTGATTTCGTGGATATCTTCCACCACCGGGCGCTGAGCCAGTTTTATCGGGCCTGGTTCTTATCGCAGGACACCGCCTCGCTCGATCGTAAAGAAGACGAGCGTTTTTCATTTTACGTGGGCAGCCTGGTGGGGCTGGATCCCTCCGAGCTCGATCCCGCCCCGCTGCCGATTCACGCCCGCCTGGCGTCATCCGCACACCTGATTCGAGAAGCACGTAACCCTGATGGCCTGCTAGGCGCCATGGAGTACTACTTCCAGGTTCCGGTGCAGATGGAAGAGTTTGAGCTGCAGTGGATTTTCCTTGAGGGAAAAGATCAAACCGCTTTGGGCGACGACCGCTACGCCGCGCTGCTGGGCGACGGGGCCATCCTCGGGAATACCGTCCTCGACCGGCAGCATAAATTCAAGCTGATGATGGGCCCGCTCACGCTGGCTCAGTACATGCTGTTCAGCCCCTGGGGCAGCGATATGGCGGTGCTGCGCGAGCTGGTTCGAAGTTTTATCGGCTTTGAGTATGCCTGGGATGTGCAGCTGGTGCTTGCCGCCGATCAGGTGCCCCGGGCCACGTTAGACGGCAGCCACCAGCTGGGTTATGCGAGCTGGCTGGAAAGAGAGGCCAGCGAAACCCCCGTTTTCGGGATGAGCTTTGAGCCCGAGATGTACCGCCGGTAGCCCTTCGCCTGGAAGAGAACGTAACCATGGATGAAAAGACACGCACATGAATCAATACGAAAGCCTGACCTGCTCGGACTATTACCAGTCATTGATGCAGCCCTTTCAGGGCGACTCGCCCTGCGGCGAAGCGCTCGATTACGATCCTGCTTTTATCATGCTGCAGTCGCGCCTGCAGCCAAAGCTTGGGGCCGAATACGGCGACTTCGTTGAAGCCGCTGAGCCGGTGAACTGGACGGAAACCGAACGCGACTGCCAGGCCCTGCTGCAAAAAAGCAAAGATGTTCGCCTGGTGGTTATTTTGATGCGCTGCCGCCTGCGTAAGCGCGGGCTGTCTGCGCTGGCCGAAGGCGCGGAGGCGCTGCTTGCCCTGCTGCAAAGCTGGCCGGACGACCTTCATCCACAGCTGCTTGACGAAGGGGAGTTCGAGCCAATGCTGCGGGCAAACGCCTTCGCCGAGCTGGAGGATATTGGTGGTCTGCTGACGGATCTGCGCAACCAACCGCTGCCCAAAGCTTCCGGGCTGCAAATTACCGTTAAAGAATTTGAAAAAGCCCATCAGCTGCCGAGAGAAGAAGGTGCGCTGTCGGACGAGGCCGTCGCCGCCATCATTCGCGAATGGCACACCAGCGCACGAGAAGAGATTCGCCCGCTAACGCAGGCCCATTACTTTGTGCAGCAGATAAAACAGATCCTGGCGGAGACGCTGGGACACGAGGCACCTGAGCTGCCGCTGTTGTCCGGCATTCTTGGCATGTTTAGCCGCGAGTTTGGCAGCGCAATGCCCGCCAGAGATCTCCCTTTGGAAAAAGCCCCCGAAAGCGTGCCGGAGCCTGTGCCCACGCAGCCTCCTGGTCAGGTAGCCGTCCCGGCTGACGAAGCGGCCTGGCAGCCTCCTGTCCCGGTGCCTCGTCCTGCTCGGCATGAACCGCAAAAAGGGGTTAATACGCGCGCGCAAGCGCTCCAGCGCCTGCAGGAAATCCGCAGTTGGTTTGCCGTGGCAGAGCCAAGCAGCCCGCTGGTGCCGGTGCTGAAATACGCGGAGGAAAGCATAGGCAAGAGCTTCGCCGAGCTGCAAAAAATGTATCCCCCAGAAGTTATCGCAATGCTGAACCAGGAAAAGGAATAAACAATGTTAAGGATACTCACCCTTCTGATTTCCGGGCTGCTGATGTCGCCTGGCGCATGGGCCGTTTGTACGCTGGCGCGCGGGACTCCCACGCCGCTCACCATTGACGCTAAGACAATCATTATTTCCGCTGATGCGCCGGTGAGTACTTCTACGCCAATAGCCCAATATGACAGCCCGACGGTGGGCGGCGCTGGCGTAGGTTATGACGACTGTATTAAGGGAACAGAGTACGGCAAACGCGCCGTGTCGCTGTCCGGGCAGGATACATCCACAAAAATTTATGCGACCAACATTCCGGGCATTGGCATCAAAATGCTGGCGAGCAACGGCTCGGCGTTTGGTAATTTCCCGTCGACCAGTTATCTGACTTTCTCAAATGGCAGCTCGGTTGGTTCACTCGATATTCCACCGCAGTCTTTTTATCGAATTGAGTTTTATAAACTCAGCAATAACCTGCGCCTGGCCAATGCCGCGACGGGGGATACCATCCTGCCCGCCGGACAAATTGGCTACAACTATATCCTGTCAGATAACCCCGCGTCGTTCACCCATAGCCTCTCTATCGGGGAAATGAAAATTATCAGTACCCCGGCCTGCACTGCGGATAACGCTAAAACTATCGACTTTAACGACGTGACGCCCACGCTGCTAAAAGCCGGGGTTACCCGCAGCCTGGACTTCGCCATCGTCTGTAAGAGTGACTATGGATCCTACTCGGCCTCCGCGTCGATGATTACCGATACCCCTACGGCAGACGGCGGTTTTATTCGTATCAAAGACTCTGACGGCAATATGGATCGCTTGAAAATCCGCATCACCGACGGCGACAACAAAACCATGAAAGTCGATGGATCCACCTCTGAATCCTCACGGGTTATCACCAGCCAGGGTCCGGCTGAATTTGCCTGGAAAGCGACGCTGCTCCAGGGCAACGGTACGGCACCTGCCGGTGGCCTGTTCACGGCAAAAGCAGAAATTATTTTTAGTATTCAGTAAGCCAGGGAATAAGGAAATATGGGCAACCCCGCAACAATTTTTATCAGCATTGCCAGCTATCGGGATCCGCAGCTGATCCCGACGCTTCAGGATATGCTGCGCCACGCCAGCCAGCCTGAAAGGCTGCACATTGCCGTGTGCTGGCAGGACGATGAGGATCTCAGCCTCTTTACGCGACACGGCTTCGTCCCCATGGGCAGCCGGCATGTTGCCGGACACGAGGCGTTTATTTTCAGTTTCCAGCAGGCCCGAATCGAACTCATCAGCGTGCACTACTATGCCAGCCAGGGGGCCTGCTGGGCGCGGAGCCTCGCGGAATCGCTATTTGAGGCAGCAGACTATTTTCTGCAAATTGATTCCCACTGCCGGTTTATCCCCGGCTGGGATAACGAAATGATAACCACGCTGCGCCAGCTAGCGGCGACATCTCCCCGGCCAGTGCTCTCCTCCTACCCGCCTGCGTTTGTTCCCGGAGAAGACGAAGAAGCCAGTAAAAAACGTTATGTGAGCCGCTTAATCTTCCGGGAGTTCAACCCGCAGGGGCTCCCGATGTTCAGCTCCACGCCTTTTGAATCTCCCGAGCCCGTCAGGGGCAGCTACCTGGCCGGAGGATTTATTTTTACCCGCGGGGACTTCGTAAAAGAGATCCCCAACGACCCACAGATTTTCTTCGCCGGTGAGGAAATAGCCATGGCCGTGCGCGCGTTTAGCCACGGCTACGATATCTACCATCCCCATAAGCCTCTGCTATGGCACTACTATCAGCGCAAAGAGCACAGCAAAGTCTGGGGCGACCACACGAATCAGGCCAAAGAACAGGGCTCCGTTGAGAAGGCCTGGTGGGAGCGCGATGCCGCGTCGAAAAAGCGAGTCAGAACCGTGCTGGGTCTGGAGAGCGAGCCCGAAGGCGGCCTGGCCCCCTATGGGCTGGGAAAGATCAGAACGCTGGCACAGTTTGAATATCAGGCCGGTATTTGCCTGAAAAACGGCACAGTTTTACCGGAAGTCATGGCCGAGGATAAAGTGAATTTCTTCTCCGACCCGCCCGCCGACCATGCCGAATGGCTACGTCGGCAATATGCCTGGCATAAGAAGACCCTTACGCTGAGCAAGACTGATTATGAAGCAGACAACGGCGACGTAAGCGCACTGCATATCAGCGTCTATACCCAACAGAACGAGTTGTTCCACAGGCAAACGCTCACCCGCAGCGAACTGCATGAACTACGCCAAAAAACGTCCTCGGAAGAGATCTCGCTTCCGGTGGAATTTAAAACCACCAGCCTAAATAAACCAGGCTCGATCAGGCTGTGCACCTGGTCAGACAGCCTGGGCTGGGGCACCGTCACGGAGAAGACATGGTGAAAAGTGAAGCCCTTTTTTGTCGATTAGTCAGCGTGGATACCCTGTTTTCTTTTGACGGCATTATTCCCTCTGCGCCGGACTTTCAGCTCAGGCTGATCTCGCTGATTGAGCAGTTCAACAAGGCGCTGCTGGTGGAAAACCAGGCGCCTGAAGAAAGCGAGGCGCTGTGCCGGGCGCTGTGTGATTATTTTGATAAGCGCTTGAGCAGCAATGCCCAAAACAACTCTCTGTCCTGGCAACGCTACTCGCTGGTGCAGTATTTCTATGGCTTTGTTGACAGCGAGGAAGCGCTCCCCCTTTCCGCACGGCTGGATGCCCTGCTCAACGCCGACAGCGAGATCATTTTTCGCTACGCCTGGAAGCTGCTGACGCTGGTGATGCAAATTGAAGGCAGTACCGATGCCCTGGTCTCGCTGCGGGCGGCTAAACGCGCCCGCTATTTTTCACGCGCCCGGGCAGAGACGCCTCCTTCGGAACACGCAACGGCATCCTGGGTGAGCCCGCGGGCCGGGGCGGCAGGATCCCCGCGCTTGATGATCTTCGTCATCGGGCCCTTTGCTGGAAAATGGTTCAGCCAGTCAAACCTGTCATCCGGCAGCGAGCATGGGATCCTGTGGGTGATTGAGGAGAACGCCAACGGCCTGGCCAAACGGATGGCGTATTTAAAGAAAAATAACATCGCCCTTGCTACGATGGCTTATTTCCCGCTGCTTGCCGACGGCTTTGAAAGCAGTAGCATCATGATCGAGCAAATTACCGCCTGGCAATACGCCTTTTCATCCATCCGCCTTTCTGAGCCTTTACCCTGCATGCTGGGGCTCTACACCCGGCTCAGCCAGCAGCGCTCCGCCCACGATCCGGATCGGGCAATCTGGACCGGCGGGCTTGCCGAGCCGCCTTACGGCCACCTCAAGCTTGAGCATCAGTGGGCGAGCCTGCTGGCCGAGCTGGAAGCTAATGACGACGGGAAAGATCTCTACGCCATTCAGCGCCACGCGGTAGCCAGCACGCTGCTTTCCTGGCTGGCTGAAAGCCGTATCATGAACGTGTTACAAACCCTGTTTGACAGCACCCAGCTCGACTTTGCCGGCATCACTCTCGCCGATCACGGCCAGGGATTCACCCGGCATGGGGCCTGGTCCCTGTGGCTTTCAGAGCGATACGGTATTTTGCCAGGCCTGTCGGCTTCTATCGCCCTGCCTCCGCTGCCGGAGATTCCCCTGCCGCCGGTTGAAGAGCCGCCTCCTACCCCCTCTCCTGCGCCGATTCCAGTGCCGGTGGAGATCCCACGCCGCCGACGCTGGCCTAAAGCACTCGCCGCCCTGCTGCTGCTGTGCCTCGCGGGCGGCATTGGCTACGCCATACAGCAGGATGCGGTGGAAATTCGCGGCCAGATTAGCCAGATAAAGCCGATCCAAAGGCTACTGGGAATAAATGACAAACCCGATGCATCGGCATTCCTGCAGCTCGTGAACAACGCGCCTTTATTTGAGAACGGCAGCAGTAACCTGATGCCGGAAAGCCAGCACATTCTGACGCAGCTGGTGCCTGAGATGGCGCGCAATCCGCTGCAGATGTATCTGATCATCGGCCATTCTGACAACACCGGCTCTGCCACTGTCAACATGGCCCTGTCCACAGAGCGCGCTCGCGTTATCCGCGACTGGCTGGTGGAACACTCGGGCCTGGCCGCCAGCCAGTTTATCGTTGAAGGCGCGGGCAACTCTCGCCCGATAGCCAGTAACGCCACCCAGGAAGGACGCGCGCAAAACCGCCGCGTCGAAATCATTCCGTTATCTATGCAAGACTACAAGGATTGAGAGAGTCGCTTATGAGTAACAAACCTGTGACCTACCCCCTCAATGAGGGCAGTTTCGTGACGTTGAATCCGCAGGAGGATCAGTCGATCAATATCCTTCGCTACATGGATGAGGATCACAATCCCTATAACATCTTGATCAACCGCACCACTCTTGAAGAAGAGCAGACCGTTGATCAGTTCTGTGAAAAACAGTGGGATAAAATGAAACGCTTCGTCCCGGGATTCGAGGTCGAAGGGAAGAACCTCAGGCATGAGATCGGGCCTGCCAAACTGCCGGTCCTGCAAACCGCGAATAAGTTTCTCGAGGACGGCACCTGGATCCGCCAGGTCTCGTCTATCATTACGCTTCCGGGGCACCCGGTGCTGAACCCGAATAAACGTAAGCTGCTGGTGTTTACCCTGGCCGTAAATAATGATTTCACCGAAGCACAGCGTAAACATTATGTCCGGATTATTAACAGCTTTGTTCCTCTGGAAGCGCCCCTCGGCGAAAGCGAATAACCCTCCCGCTGAAGCATCCCTTCTTTTCGGGGGCTGATGCTTCAGCCCCTTCATTCTTCGCCAGGATTAAAATGAGCCGTAGCGTTTAATGTCTTCAATTGGCCGTTTAAAATACTCTCGTCTGTCCATGACCGTATTTTCTATATCACTGAGCCCGGGCCGCTGATGCCCGATGCAGGGATATACACCGTACCAGTTTCCCTGAGCCATCAGTTTTAACCAGTTGGTATCCAGTCCAGCTTTATTGCGCGCTTCGCCCTGCTCCATTCGATAAATGGCCCGAGAATAATTGTGCAGCAGCGTTCGATAATAAGGCCTGTTCACCAGATAACTGTTTGCCAGAAAAGCGAACTCGACTTTATAAAAAGCGGAACTCACCTTTTTAATGATGTAATAGCTGGCCGAAAGAAACCCCACATCCCAGTCAGTGCGCGCTAACTCACCCAGAAAAATATTAGCTCTTTCAATAGATTGGGGATCCTCATCGAACACCATATCATCTTCAAGAATCAGGACGTTGTTCCAGCCATTTATTTGCGCCATGATCAGGACATTCAGGTGGGACTTTGCGCAGCCCAGCGCGCCCTCTTCTTCCTCAATGGCCTGAAAATGGATAATTTTTTCTTCCGGAGCCTGAACCTTCTTTAACTCCGCGATAATTTCAGCCTTTCTATCCTGACGCTTCGCCAGATTGATATAGACAATTTTATCAATAAAACCCCAGTTTATTACGCACATATTCAGCCATTCCAAATAATTGCCAGCTTGTATTTTATCGCAAACTCCATGCCCTTACGGGCAACAGGTCTATTTTAGGATTATGGCTTTATTTTTCTTTCAAGATACTGTCATTGAATCTTTCTTGCCGATAGCCCTGCCGGGGGAAGTTTTTATATTCAGTTCAAATTCTGCGCTCACTCAGGAGCGCGAGATTATTTTCATCAAGAGCGTACTGAGTCATCCGCTACTTTTAACGAAAGGCAGAGGAAATTCCCAAACGTGGCGGGATGTTGACAGAAAAATACCTGACGTAAGTCCATAAGCCTACGCGGCCTGGCCATACAACTTCCCCCGTCATCAAAGCGTAGCGGGAATTATTACAATACGTACTTCGTTGTACATACCGTTACACAGCAACGCTCATCATCGGGGAAAGGCTGGTATATAGTGCAGCGATGCACAGGGATGATTTGTTGTGTTGATAAAAAATAACAAATTTTAAACAAATGGTAGTCATGTAACCTCATATTAATAATGAAAATCAAGAATACTCTCTGCCTACATATCCTGATGGCGCTGCTTGCCGTTCTGGTCTTATGCGTTCCGGCCCTGGTGACGGGCTTGTTCACGCCGCTAACATTCCAGCCGCTGATTAAAAGCATGGACGGTACAGCGAAAGAGCAATCAGAGAAAATAGCGACAATTTCCCATGCATTACAAGGTAATGCATTATTTTTCCTCGGCGCTTCTGAGGTGTCGACATCGGAAGATGAACATTACGCTGTATATAATTACTTTAATAAGCAATTACATCAGCCGGTGGTGGCTTACGGGGATAGTTATGTCGATAACATCACACAATTCCTGCTGCTCTCACGTTTTAAAAACGATATAAATGCCAACAGTAAAATTGTTCTGCTGTTTGCCCCGGACAGTTTTTATTTTGACACTATTCCTCCGGCTATTTTTGCCGATCATTTCCCGGCCGCTATTTTTAACCCACTGATGGCGGATGAAAAAGCCCGTCCTTTCCTGGTCAATTACTTACACCATATTGATGAAGAGGACATCAGCCATTTAACCCTGGGCGAAATGAAAATATACGGCTGGCGGCCAAAAGTAATTTGGCAGTCTATTAATTATGAGTTTGCTAACTTCTGCACCCTGGTAAAAAACCATTGGCTGGCGTGGCTGCGCATTGCGCCTGAACCTCACCGCCCATGGCCCGCTCCCGCTGATAAGTACGCCGCGCCAGACTGGAACGAACAGCTGGCCCATGCCCGCGTATTGAATCAGGTTCGCCAGCAAAGTGCCGCCACCTTGTGGATGGACAAAAGCGTTTATGAAGACGGAAAAACGGCGGAAGAGTGGTATGAAACGCCGGTGGTAAACCGCCAGATGGAAGCCTTCAAGGCCACCATCGATCTGCTCAAATCTCGCCATGCCCAGTTCGTGGTGATCGTCGATCCGCTTAACCCGTGGGCGCTGAAAAACACGCAAAAATTCCAGCCCGTTGACCGCCAGGTCAGGGCGTATCTCGAGCAAAACCAGGTGCGCTATTTCGATATGTACGCCCAGCCTTATCAAAACGGCTGGAACTGGGATCGCCTGCATCCCACCGAGCTGGCGTGGGTTGCTATGGACCGCTTTATTGCCGAGAGCTTTACACGATGAAAACTGCCGTTCGCCTGTTTGTGCTTTACCTCTTGCTGGCCATCACGGTGATCGCATGGTCTTCCGTGGACGACAGCATGAGTATCAAAGTGCATTTTGAATATCAAAAATTCTGAAGGATGAATGATGTATAGCTCCGGGGCATTTTTTTTCTTTCTGTTTTCATCGGCGCTGCTATTTGCGCTGGTTAACCGCGTACTGCATTACCGGCTGACCTATTTAGCAGCATTCTCCGTGCTGGCGGCGCTGGCATGGGGATATATTTTCCAGGGCGATTACCTGGTTCCGGTGGCGGTATTCTTTGCGTTTTATCTTCTTGTCACCCTGAAAGAGAAAGGCTGGTTAAAAACCTGGCAAGCGGTCACTCTCACGCTGCTCCCGCTATTGCTGGTGAAGCTACACCTGAATAATCACTGGGGCATGATTGGCCTGTCGTTTATGACCTTCCGCGCCATTGACGTGCTGCTTTACCGCAGCAAAAAAGATGGCCAGAACTTTTTGCATTATTTCTGCTATCTGTTTATGCCGTTTATTATTCTCGCCGGCCCGATGTACCGCTGGAGAACCTGGGTCGGCGATATTAATAAGCCGGTATTCAGGCTGACCCGCGAACAGTTTTTACTGGCCGTGGAGCAAATCGTCACCGGCGTCGTGCAGAAATTTTTGTTTGCGATGCTTATCGACAATCTGGTGATTGAATCCTGGAGCCACCGGCCGTTCACGCTCACCGTCGGCGTGGTGATGTCGGTCGCCTACAGCGCCTATCTCTACTTTGATTTTGCGGGTTATAGCAACATGGCTATCGGCGCCGGGCGGCTGTTTGGCCTGAATATTCCGGCCAACTTCAATATGCCGATTCTGGCCAAAAACCCGCAGGACTTCTGGCGCCGGTTCCACATCAGCCTGTCTGAGTGGCTGCGCGACGTGGTCTTTATGCCGATTTACATGAATCTGATGAAGCTCGATTTCTTCCGTCAAAACAAAACCCTGGCACAGAACGTGGGCATCTTCTGCACGCTCTTTTGCATGGGGGCCTGGAACGGGCTTGAACGACACTACGTCATCAGCGGCGCGCTGTTCGGCGCCATTTCCGTTGCCCATAACATGCTGCTTTGGTCAGCCAAACGCAGCCCGGCCTTGAGTAACGGCTTACGCCATCCGGTTATCGCGTTTTTTGGACGAATTCTGACGCTGGCTAGCGCCGCGGTCTCCCTCTACATCTTTAGTGGAATGTCACCTCTATGAACCTTCATCCAGAGCTTCAGGAACTGCAGGATTTTCTGCGTGCGGCATTACTCGACCCCGCGCGCCCCAGCCAGTTAGCCATCAGCGGCAGCGATACCGCCCTGACCTGGCAACAGCTTTCCGTCGCCGCAACCGACTGGGCGCAGCGCTACGCGCAGTGCGAACAACCCGCCGGCACGCCGGTGGTTTTATACGGGCATCAGCAGGCCGAATTTGCCGTGGCAATTTACAGCTGCCTGCTGCACAACATCCCGTATATTCCGGTGGACTGCATCTACCCGCAGGAGCGGCTGAAAGAGATCTGCCAGCTAGCCAGCGCCCCTTATTACTACGACGTCGTGACGAAGCAGTTTGTGGCGACCGGCGAAACCGGCAGTGTGCTGGCCGAGCCCGATCTGGCTTACATCATGTTTACCTCAGGCAGCACCGGGAAACCGAAAGGCGTGCAGATTGGCCGCGAGAGCCTATGGCACTTCATGAAGTGGGTGCGCAATGACTTTGCGCTGCCGGACGTGCCGGTATTAATGAACCACGCGGTGTTCAGCTTCGACCTGTCTCTTATTCCTTTGCTGGCAAATCTCGCCACCGGCGGGCACATCGTGCTGAACGCCAAGGAAGATATTGCCGCTGAAAACTGGCTCGATCGCCTGAAAACCAACGAAGTTTCGGCCTGGGTTTCCACGCCTTCTTTTGCCTACCAGAAGCTGCTTTCCCCGCAGTTCAGCGCCGAGTATTTGCCCGCGCTGAGCGTGTTTGTGTTTATTGGTGAAGTGCTGAATAAGGCGCTGGTCAGGCAACTGCGCCGCCGTTTCCCGCAGGCCAAAATCCTGAACTCCTATGGCCCAACGGAAGCCACCATCGCCACCACGGTGATTGAAATCACCGACGAGATCCTGCACAGCGAAAACGACGTGCTGCCGGTGGGCACCATGATGCCGGAATCCCACATGGAGATTACCTCCGAAGGTGAGCTGATTATCTGGGGGAAAAACGTCATGCGCGGTTATCTCGGCCTGCCGCAGGAAAACGCCGCTAAGTTGCTGCACCGCGAAAGCGAGCAATACCGCGGCTACCGCACCGGCGATCTCGGCTACGAAGACGGGCTGCTGTATTGCCAGGGCCGTAACGACAGCCAGATCAAGCTGAACGGCTACCGCATTGAAATCAACGAGATTGAAAACCGCCTGCTGGCGATGTCCGGTATTAGCGAAGCCGTGGTACTGCCGCTGATGAAGTCCGGCGGCGGCGTGCTGCGCATTGCAGCGTTCTGCGTCACTGGCCTTGCCCCGGAGGCGATCAAGACTTCGCTCGCGAAGGTGATCCCGCCTTATATGGTGCCTTCACAAATCATTATTAAAGACGCTTTGCCGCTGAACCCTAACGGCAAAATCGACCGCAAGCTGCTGGATACCCAGGCTCGCACGAATTAATGACCCAGGAAAATAAGATGGAACAAGAAATTCTCGCCCTGTTTGAAAAAGTGTTATCCCGCAAGGTCGGTTTTAACGATGAACTGATCGAGTCCGACATTCTCGACTCTATTCTGGCCGTTGATTTGGTGCTGGAAGTGCAGGATGTGTACGGCTGCATGATCCCGCCGACGGAAGTCGCCACCGTGCTGAAAACCCCGGCGGATCTGGCGCGTTATATTGAAGAGAATCGCTAGTCACGGTTATTAGCGATCTCACTCAAACATACGGGAACAGTTCAACCCCTCACCCCGGCACTCTCCCCCAGGGGTAGAGGGGGAAAAAGGCCAGGCAGGGAACGTGATTTATCTCCTCTCCCTTCCAGGGAGAGGGTTAGGGTAATAGCGCTGATTCAAGCTATAGGCTGCACCGTCTCTCTTTTTTTCAAAGCCGCGATCATTTGCCGCAGTTCAAACTTAAAAACGGGCTGAGAGATACTGAACCCCTGAAAGAGATGCACCCCGGATGCCAGCAGCAACCTTAATTTCTCGCGGCTATCAATCCCCTCGGCAACGCAGTAACTTCCCGTTAATTCACAGTAGTATACCAGGCTTTTGATCAGCGCCAGCGCGTGAGGTTCATACTGCGCGTCGGCCACGATTTTGCGATCCAGTTTGTAATCGTTGAACCGCACCTCCCGCACCGGGAAATAAACGCTGCTCTGCGAAAAGCAGTCATCAAGCATCACCCGGTATCCCTGGTGCTGAAGCTGGGTAATAAAGAATCGACTCTCCTGATGCTGATTCAAATTCAGATCTTCTGATATTTCCAGCACCAGCCTGTCCGTCCAGAATGGATTTATCAGTCGGGTACTCAGCTGTTTGATAATGCCGAACAGACTTTCACTGTTTGAAACCGCGGCCGGAATATTCACCGCGAAATAATACTCCCCCTGGTACTGATTAATGCCGCCCACCGCCTCTTGCAGCATAAAGGCCGTTAACAGCCGCCACGTATAGCTGGAGCGGATCTGCGGCAGAAACTCTGCGGGCTGTAGGGTTTGCCCATTTCGATGCCAGCGGGCCAGGATTTCCAGCCCTTTGAGCTGCAGCCCACCGTTCACAATAGGCTGGAATACCGGGTAAATCTGGCGGTTGTGAATGGCATAAACCAGCTCCCTTTCAAACGGTGAAAGGGCAGCCAGCATCCCCGCTGAGTCTCCTTTTTTCTGCTGATTACTCGCCATCGGCGCCTTCTCATGCAGCAGCGGATGAACCATTTTTTTTAACCCGGATATTCGCTGCACATACAGCGTCTTATGGCTGACGCCGCGCTGTTTCGCCTGCTCCTGAATCGTCTGCCCGGCGAGAGAGTCCACCAGCACATCCAGCTCTTTTCGGGTCAAACCTTCGGGCCGGATCTGGCTCACCAGCTCCTCTTCAAGGGCGTGTTTTTTGAGGCTGACGCTGTTATCCCAGTCCCCGTGCAGCAGCGCGGCCAGGCTGGCGCAGGGCAGATCGGACGGCACCACCCGCACGCCGCCAAGATAACCGTCTTTTTTCACTAATTTCTGCAGCGAACGCCAGATCCATGAGGCTGAGCTTCGGCTCAAAATGAGCATGGGGAGCTGGCCATCATGGCGATCGAGCAGCTGCGCTACCTGCCGCAAGACGACAAGCAGCCAGTAAGGTTGATCGGGCAGATAGACCACAAACCGCGCCCCGCTCTCTTCCTGCAATCTTTCTTCCCCTGAGCCAGGGAAAAATACCGCCCGGGTTTGACCTGCGGCTAACAGATTCTCAAGCCCACACGCCATCATGTTGCAGGGCGAGAGAATGTAGGTCACACGCTCGCTTACTTTTCCAGGTGTGCCGCTACTGGTAAACAAACGTCACCCCAACGATCGACTGCACATTACCCGCCGTAACCTGCCCGGTCGTTCTCGCGTAGGTCGCAGTCAGCCCCAGACTTACGGGGGTCGTCCCTACCGTTCCCAGCGAAACGGTGTTAGCGCTGCCGGCCCCCAAAGCGGCACCATTTCGCAAAAGCTGAACGCCAATTCCCTGAGCAGGCGAGCTGGAAGACGTATTGGTGAAAATGGAGTTATCGCTGCCCAGCGTGTTGCCAGACAAAAAGTAACCGATTCTCTGATTCTGCGCGCAGCGCACGGTGACGGGCGCAGGCGCCGTGCCAGGGTAATCCGGCAGATTTACCGTCACGTTACGGGCGGACACGTCACAGCCCCCGGTGGGCACCACAACATCGTTGTTGGCGTAGATATTCCAGTTGATGATCTGGCGATTCCCGTTAATGGAATCTTCTTTTTCCAGAATAAGCTGGGCAATCATGGTGTTGGCTTTAACCACTACGCCGCTGGCGGTGCTGATAGGCGTTAAATACAG
This sequence comes from Cedecea sp. AS113, assembly GCF_037152415.1. Lineage (NCBI taxonomy): Bacteria > Pseudomonadati > Pseudomonadota > Gammaproteobacteria > Enterobacterales > Enterobacteriaceae > Cedecea > Cedecea sp. AS113. The sequence goes on along the minus strand of NZ_JBBCMI010000003.1, from coordinate 33,848 downwards.
CACCGCCTGCCAGCCACGATAATCCCCCCAGGTATGGTTCACCCAGGCGGTTTCCGTTGTGGTCGGGAAAGGATATTGCACCCCGAAGTAACCTAATGATCCTCTGAAAGCAGAGAGCACGCCCTGATACGCCGAGCCGGACCGGATCCTTACCGGATCGGTATATTGGCTTGGGGCATCGTTTTTGCACTGAATCGACTGGGAAAGATCGACCACTAAGTTTTGCCCTGCCGAAATGGACGGCACAAGATTAACATTGACGTTCACGGTGCCGGAGCCGCTGATGGATGTCCCCAGCGACTGGCAGGTAAAGGCCTGGCCTGCGGTTGACCATACCAGCCCGGCCAGAGTGGCCAATAACGCGATGATTTTTTTCATTCCATCCTCCTTGCGATCAGGCCCAGGTGTAAGTGACATTGATCACCGCCTGAATGGTTCCCTGGGTAGTCCCGCCGTTGACCGTTATCGCTCTGACCTGCAGAGGAAAACTCGTCGCCTGACTGCCGGCATCCACCGGCACGGTTTTATTGGCACCGTTATTTAGCGTTGCCCCGCCGTTGTCCCGCAGCTGGAGCTGGAGGTTGCGCGCCGTGCCCTGGTTGGCGTAATACCCCGTCGCATCCGCCGTGCCGCTGAACGTTGCGGTCACTTTAGAGGTCCCGACCGGGCAGTTGGTCAAGCTCAGGACAACATCATGCCAGGCGGATGAAGCACCGGCCTGCACCAGGCTAAAGGTATAGAGATCGCCCAGATCGACCGTGGCCGTTGGGGTCGAGATCGTGCAGGGCTTCGCCACTACTCTGCCGTTCACGGTAATGGTGACGTCATCCGCCTTTGCCGTGGCAGAGAGCACCAGCAGCACTCCGGCAAGCACCCTTCCGGGTAGAATCCATTTCATGTCCGCCTCCGGTTACTGAAATTCAAGTGTGAATATTGCGGTCGCATTTACGTGCCCGGCGGTGACCGGCAGCTGCGTTGCCATCAGGCGCGCATAAAAGCCCAACACGTTGGTCTGGCCGGGCACCAGCGTGGTCCACTGAATTGCCGACGATCCCGCGTTGATCGGCATCGGCGTCCGGGCGCTGTTCAGGATTTGTATCCCCATGCCTGCAGCTGCCGCCGCGCCGCTATCCAGCTTTAATAAACTGGTGTTGACGCTATCCGCCACGCCGGTAAAGCCCACTTTCACCGCGGTAGCCAGGCCGCCACACGGGGAAAGCACGATGCGAAAAGGCACCAGCGCGGTGGTGGCTCCCACCGCAGAAAACTGTTTGGCCGGGTTATTCATCAGGTCGACGGTGAAATCTTTCGACTCCGCCGCAACCGCGCAGGCGTTGTCCCGAACATTGCCACTAATCGTAATGGTGCTGTCTGCCGCATCCGCAGCGGCGGCGAACAGTGACAGGGCGATGCCGACGATATAAAGAGATTTAGTCATGCTTATTCCTTAGCGACACAGCGCCGAAAGCGAGCTCAGCATCTGCTTCTGGCTCTCTTCACCCAGACGGTAGTCCGCCACGCAGCTGGCACCCGGCCCGTCTCCCCATTTGGCCAGCACCTTGCCCACCAGCGGCATTCCGCTCAGGTACACCTGCCCGCCGTCGGCCACAATACTGCTCACCTGCAGGCCTTCGGCAGTCACAACCGCCCCGAAAGGCACAGGCTTGCCGTTGTGGGTCAGCGTCATGAGCATTTTCACCCCAACCTGTGGCTTGAATTCCGCGCGCACCACGGCGCCGTGGGTGGGCACCACGTTGGCGACCGCATCCTGAAGGTCTACGTTGTCAGCCAGCGTGTTGGTGTCCAGCGCGATCCTGTTTTCGCGGTAATCGCTGGCATACGGGAGCACGGCATAACCGCGCCAGTCAGTACGAACCCCGGTTTGGTTTTCGACTTTGACGTCCCCGGCTCCGGGGGCTTTCACCAGCACGACCGTGCTGTTCAGCGGCTGGCTGAAGGTCACACCATCCGCATGCGCCAGTACGCCACCGCTCGCGCCGTAGTAAACCTGTTTCATGCCGTCGCTGCGGCTGTAGCCCACGTTGGCGTTGCCGTATCCGCCACGGTAGTTCAGTGCGGCATAACCTGTACTGCTGCTATTCCCGTGCCCGCCGCCCGCATAGCCGGTCTGCACGCTATAGCTCAGGTTATTGTCCTCCAGCAGCGTGCCGTACAGCCCGGCCAGGTTGGTCATCCGGCCATTAAGATCGTGTGAGGCGCTGTAGCTGGCGTTGGCATTACGCCAGACGGATTTGCTGTCGGAACGCAGCCAGTGGCTGAACGGGATATTGACGTTTACCGCCAGCATCTGGTCACGCCCTTCCTGCCAGGCGTTTTTCGTCAGGCTGTAGCTGACCGTCCAGTTGATGTCATCCACGGCGGTGTTTAACCCCACCTGCATCTGTTCGTCGGCGCTGCTGCTGTTCCAGTAAGTCTGGTGGCTGCCGCTGAGATAAAGCGTTGTTGTTCTGCCCAACTGTTGGGTCAGGCTCAGCTGCACCCTGCCGCGCTTGTTGTAGGCGAGGTTGTAGTAGTCGGTAAACTTAGGTTTAACCTGAATGACGCCGTCCTGCGTTTCCACGCGGTAACCGCTCATCCGGCTGTAGGCACTGTCGGCGAGGGTAAAATAGCCGCTGGTTGAATACCGGTAGCCCACCAGTTGGATGTTGGTGCCCAGTTCATTCAGCGATTTGTTATAGAGGAAGCGCAGCGATTGCCCCTGGTGTTCGCTGTCATCGGCGAGCCTGGCGTTGGCCTGAGTGACGTCCATCGACAGCGCCCCCAGCGCCCCCATGTTTTTCCCTACGCCCAGGTTGAAGCTGCGGTAACGGTCAGCCAGCTGGCTGCCGCCATAAAGCGTCCAGCCATCGGGCAAACCATGCAGCACCGTGCCCTGGAAGAACTTAGGCTCTTCCTGCTGGCGGTTGCCGCTGCGATATTCCCCGGCCGTCAGTGAAAAACGCGTGCGCCCTTCGCGCTGTAAAACAGGCACGGATGACCACGGCACGCTGAAGATCTGGCTGCTGCCGTCGGTTTCTTTGATAGTGACCTGCAGATCGCCGCCGCTAGTGGCAGCGTAGAGATCGTTAATCGTGAACGGGCCTGGCGGAACGGTGCCCTGATAGATTTCATAGCCATTTTGTTTGACGATGACGTGCGCCGTGCCCCGGGCAATACCGCGAATCACCGGCGCAAAGCCTTTCATGCTGTCGGGCAGCATATTATCGTCGGAGGCTAATTGAGCCCCCCGGAAATTGATCCCGTCAAAAATATCGCTGTCGGTATAGCTGTCGCCCAGCGTTAACCGGGAGCGCAGGGAAATAATATCGCGCTCAAGCCAGGTGTTGACGTGCTGCCATTTGTTTTCGTTCGCTGAACTTCCGCCGCCGCTGTTGTAGCTCCAGGTGGTGTTGTCGCGCAGCCGCCATGCCCCGAGATTGATCCCGCTCTGAAGGTTCAGCCAGGCATAATTGCTGTTACCACCGCGATCGTTTTGCACGCTATTGCCGGTAAAGTTGTAATTCAGCAGGCCGGCGTTAATGCCGTTATCCCAGCGTTCAGGCGGGATATAGCCTCTGGCCCGGTTGCCCATAAACGCCTGCGGCACCGTCAGGTTGAGCCTTTGGAGACCAACATCAAACCCGGCGGTCGCCTCAGGAATAAGTTCAGTCATCGGGACGCAGGCGTCCGACGCCAGGGCGTTCATGCCGGCAATGGCCGCCACATCGACGCCCATTCCGGCCCATTGCTCACGCGTCAGGCAGGGAGCAAGGCCGCTGCTGCTCTTTGCCGCATCAAATTTAACGTCCCGCGTGGCGACAAATCCCTCGTTGAGATAAATATCGACGCGATAGGTTCCCGGCGGCGCTTCCTGCCCACTTTCGAAGCTGGACAAATCAGCCACCGCGGAGGGATCGTCGGCTAAAAAGCGCGGGTTAAAATAGAGATCCGCATGGGCGGAACAGGCTTGCATAGCGATAAAAAGCGCCAGCGGCGTTTGTACCAGAGTAAAAAAAGAAGCTAATTTGCGCCGCGGACGACGGAAGCCGAAACGCGCTAATCCATATTTTAGATGTGACATTATCCCTCCGGTCAGCATTCGCCCGGCAGTCAGTTCTTCGTTGTTATTTAACGCAGGACGGCCTGTCCTGAATTACTGCATAACGCCCTGCATCCGTGGCGTAAGCGCCCCGTAGTCGTTAATGGTCTGGTAAGTGATGTTGGCCCCGGCATCGGCCGGTAGCTTCACGGAGGTTTTTCCCATCGGCGGGACAAGCGCATTGTCCAGCACGCGGGTGCCGGCATTTATATCCGTCACCGTCAGGTAATACGGGGTGGGATTGTTTACTGTCAGCTGGCCGTTGCTGCGGCTAAAGGTCAGCTTTTCTGCCGCTTTCTCCGGGGCCAGCGCCAGGTTATCCGGGCGGTAATAAAGTTTAATTCGGCTGATGATCGCCAGCTGGAGCGTGTTCTCATTCAGCTTTGATTTTTCCATGGATGGAATGGCTTTCACGTTCAGCCAGAACAGGCTCTCCCGATCCTTCGGCAGCTGGTTATTGGTCGCATCTAAAATGCGTAACGTGGTTTCTTTTTTCCCTTTGATGGCAAACAGCGGCGGGGTAATCACAAACCGGCTGTCTTTATCGCCATTAGCGTTTTCTACCCACGACTGAATAAGGTAAGTACTTTTTTCATCGTTGCTGGTTACCGCCAGCTGAACCTGCTTTTGCCCTTCAGGATAAATAACGCGAGTCGCCCCTAACGCTACCCCCGCCTCTGCAGGAGCCATAAAGCCGATTGTCGCAGCTATCATCATCGCCGCCAGTAAACCGCGACCTCTTAGTAAGCTTTTTGTCACGCTCGCACCTTTGTCCTTGTCGTTGTTGTTTGTGTCCACTACGCCCGCATTCAGGCTACAGGTAGGTCAAAGAAAACCAGGCCTGGGCATTAGCCAGCCCGCCGGTAACCTGATGCCCGGTGGCGCGATATTTGGCGATAAAATGGAGAGTGTTTGGCCCGGCGTATATCCGGGTCCAGGCCTTTGCAGGGGCATTCAATGGGATTTGGCGCTCCTCAGCATCAAAAAGGGCAACGCCCACGCCTTCAGCTATGCCCGGTCCCTCGCCCACCGAAAGTACCGCCGGATTTTTACCGTCGGCCACGCCCATAAACGCCACGCCAACGTGCCGGCTAACGTTGGTATTACAGTCCTGAAGGTGGAGCGCGAAAGGCACCGGGTCGCTGTCTTCGCCTGGTGCGTGGAAGCGATTGCTGCTGATCCTGCCCATTTCAACCGTCATTTGGCGGTCGCCCGCTTCCACGCGGCAGGATTCGACAACGATCGTGCCCTGGAAGCGCATATTGCCGCCCGGCAGCATCACATGCGTTCGGTTACCGGCCAGCGCCAGGGATGGCAGGAGAACGCTCAATAGAATCAGCTTGATTCCTCTCATCATTATCACCTTCAAATCCGTAGTAGATGACGGGCCGTCCCTGGCCCCGAGTGATTTCCCTGTATGACTGACTGATTACTCGTACTGAACTTTAAAGGTCGCGTCCGCGTTAGCGGTACCGGCCGTAGCCGCACCCAGCGCGATGTAACGGGCCTGCAGAGGAATAATATTGGTGCCATCGTTCAACGTGGTTTTGGCGCTGAAGGTTGCCCCATCCAGTGCCAGCGGTGTGCTGGTGTTGTCGAGAATTTGAATCCCCACATTAGTCGCACTGCCCGCCGCAGGGCCCTGAATTGCCAGCGTGTCGGTCTTGCCGGTGACGGCAACGCCAGAGAACGCAACGGAGGCTTTGGTGGAAACAGTGGTATCGCAATCGTTCAGTTGGATGTTGAAACCTACTGCAGAACTGGTGCTACCTGCCGCAGCCAGTCGGGCAGAACGAACCTGGCCCAGTTGAACAGTCTGGTCCACCGATCCCGCATCAACGGCACAGGCTGCGTTAACAATTTCACCTTTGAAATGAACGGTGCCACCGTTAACCGTCACGGCATAAGCCGCACCCGAGCTCAAAGAGAGGGCTGACAGTGCAACGAGAGCCAGATTTTTGATTTTCATAATTTATTCCTTTAAACAATTTCACTAAAACGAATCAGAACCGGCAGTCGCTATGCCTTCCATAAGACCTATGTTTCAGCTTCACGAAACGATCGCCTATTCACATAAGCTCGCCCCTAAGAGAGCTACCCTCTCAATATTGGTGGGAGCCGGGGTGAAATATTAATAAAGTATCCCGAATCGTCTTTGAAATTATATTTAACAAAACATCAATATCATCACATTGCATTGATTTTAAATGTTTTTTATATTTAATCCCATTAGGATTTTTCCCTAAACTTATTCTCAATAGCGCTTTTGGAATTAATTTCTATTGACATTCCACACGTTGTAAAGAAACTAGAGAAGAAACAGGAATGTTGACTAAAAATTCAAAAAAAAGACCACATATAAAAAACAACAGGGATAATTTCGCTTAAAATAATTATAAAACATTCATTGCATTGAATTTATCATTAATATTACAGGCGAATAATCATCCAGAATTTATTAAAAGGAACTTAATATGCAGCGTTAATCTGGCATCAGCCGCAAATCTTAGTTTGCACATTTAAAAAGTAATACCTGACGCAGACATCTTTCATGCTGCGTCGGCCGGGCTTTCACATATCAAAAAAACCTCTGGCGAGGATATACCACGCAATAAAACCTATTGCATCGGGTATAGAAAATAATGACTAATGGACAATTGATATGAATATAACCTCACCGTTATTGCCTGTGCCACCTCAACATTCCCACGTTGAGTTTGTTTATCATATACTTTCTGCCTGTCATTTTTCCGCAACGGGTCTTTCTGAGTTGCTTCATGAAAAGGGAATGAATACAAAACTGATTAGCCCCGAGAAAAGCAGCCAACTTATTTCTAAAAATAATGAAAACGATGAATTTAACCATCTGATAGTTTTTATTCCTGAAGATCCCTTTCAGATGCTGATGACGCTGAAGAGCCTGATATCGCTATTACAAATGCATCACCATAAGATAAATATCCTGATCATAAGTGGGCTATCGTCGTCCTGGCTGTTTAGTTATTTTAAAAATGTGATGCCGCGAAAATCGAATCTCAGTACCATCAGAGTAGTCAGCATTTTTACCAGCGTGGTTAAACTCAGAAATACGCTGCATAAAGACCTTAAAAACATTCCCACGCTTGTCTCGCTTGCCAGACAGGAAGAACGCAACGGCGGTTTGCGCCACGAAGGCCTCACTATCCATGAGGTCAATACGCTGCTGGAGCTTTTTAGCCCGTCCGGCCATGAAGATACCGCGGCAATAAAAAGCTTCAGTACTAAAACGCTCTATAACCTGCGTTCAAGTGGGTTAAAAAAGCTGGCGGCCATTCACCCGATGATGTCCAGACTGCTGCCGGGCCGGCATCGCAAAGCACAGCGCCAGTCGAAGCCCAGGGGATTAACGACCAGAATGCTCAGCAGCGAGGAGAGGAAAATTACCCATGCCCTGCAGCATGGCCTGATCTTCCCCGTTTTCCAGCCCATTGTAGACGGCGAGATGCAGATAGCGGGTTTTGAGATATTTTGCCGCTGGTACACTAACGGCAACGTATTGTTGCCGAAAGACTTTTTCCATGAGATCAGGACGCGAGAAACGTGGATCATGCTCACGGCCTACATCATCAGAGAAGCCGTGGTGAATATAAATAACTATGCGGGGAAATTGGAATTTTCGGTCAATATTCCACGGATTCTCACCGAGAGTGCTGCCCTGTTTAAAATAGTTGAGACGGCCAAAGCTCAGCTGCTTGATCCGACCTGGATAAGCCGCCTGGTGCTGGATATTAACGAAAATGTGGATTTAAGCTACGAGTCTAAAACGGTCACGGTATTAAATCAGCTTACCGGGCTGGGCATAAAGCTTGCGCTGGATGATTGCTTCGCTAAAAATAGCGTCACGTTTCCAGTCAGGCAGCTAAAATTTAATAGCTATAAGCTGGACCGCTATATCGTTGAAAACTTTACGAGTAATCTCGATGATAAACACCTCATTGATGGCTTAATCTATTATGCGAGCGTAACAGGCAGGCAGTGCGTGGCGGAAGGTGTCGACAACCCGCAAAAATTCCTTATGCTAAAGCAAATGGGCGTCAGTTTATTTCAAGGGTATTATATTTCGAAGCCGGTGCTCCGCGAGGAGTTAGATGCGTTAGTTTTCCGCGGACTTCAACAACCCCAGACATAAAATGTCATTCGATTTATAAAAATGATTCTATTATTCGCATTATTTGCGGACAGGAATAGAACATTCTGTTTCAGGTCCCTTATTTTTTGGCAGACTGAGGATTAACAAACCTCTGCCGTATGCACATATTATGAATAAATAAGCAATGCGGAGTACTCATTCATTGCCATAGAGCTATTCAGATTAACTACGCCACGTCTCGAATGGATCTCATGAGTAGCGTTAGATAAGGGGCGAGGAGGCCCCTTGCCTGAAATCGTTAAATTCAAACCTGGCCTTGCCGGTTATGACAGCGGAGATTTGATCAGGTACTTTGAAATCCCGGAGACAATTAAACAGCCGACCTTTTTTGCTTTGAATAATTCCATAATATTAAACTGGTGCGCATAAAATGCTTTAATAGACACCCCCATCCTGGTTGATATTTCAACCGGGCTCATTTCCTGTATCAAATAGGTCAATACCAAATGTTGTTTTCTGGTTAATAGGATATCAGGCGGACAAACGCCGATGGCTCTGCCATGAATCAGCATAAAAAAATCCATCACCGCCGTGGTTCTTTTCAAAAAAACCACCGGCAACTCAGGCCAGAGCCTGTTCACCAAAAAAGGCCCCAGGATATAAACGCGCCGGGGATTTAATCGTCTAATTCTGATTTCAAAGTCGCTATGGAATAAATTATTTTCATAGGTATCGATAATGATATAGCACTTATTATGAAGATCCTCACGAATGTCTCTGTCAGACTTAACGTGTTGCACCCGAAATCCTTTTAGGATAAACCTCAGAGCATGTAAAAAATAAATATCTTTTGTTATTACCAGGTACACAATTCACCTCAAAATGCTAACACAGGCTCATTATGTAGTTAGCAACGGTGATTAACTATGTGCCAAAATACCAACTTTCATGTGAAAGTGAAATTCTAGTCACATAGTTTCTCCATCGTCATGTACGTTTCGAAATCAGCTGCATTCAAGGGTGGACTGAAATAAAACCCCTGCATCAGGACAATTCCTTTTTTTGCCAGAAGATCCACCTGTTCTTTCGACTCCACACCTTCGGCAATGACCTTCATGCCTAAATGGCGAGTCAAAGAGATAATATTATCGATGATGCTGGCGGTGATATAACAGGTCATTGCCTGGGAAACAAATTCCCTGGGGATCTTGAGCATGTCCCCTGCCACCTGCTGCATCAGCGAGAATCCGGCATACCCTGTCCCAAAATCATCCAGGGCAATTTTTACCCCTGCATACCTTAAGCGCCTGAGCCGCCGCTGAAACCGGGCGCTAATATCCGTCAACGGCAGCTGCTCGGTCAGTTCAAGCACGACGACCACCCGGTGAGCGGAAAGGCTTCGCAGCGCCTGGCTGGCACACAATAGCCACGTTTGCCCGGCCATATTGGGCGGAATATTGAACGTCAGAATAAAGCCATCTGAAACAGGATTCTCCCCCAGCCAGTGCCCGACTTTTATCATCAGGGTTTGGGTCAGGGCCGCCAGGCCGTCCATATCCTGCAGGTAGGCAAGAAAATCAGCGGGGGGAACAATCCCGTATTCCGGATGATAAAGCCGGGCTAACACTTCAGCCCCAATACATCGCCCTGAAGCGCTGTCATGGACGGGCTGAAAATAGGGAATAATGTACTGGCGCTCCAGCGAATAAATTAAATCCTGTCGACTAAACACCTTTATTCCCCTGCCCTTTTATCTCAACCTTTACAGGTAAACCAGTTAATAACCCGAACAATATTTCAGCTCTATCAATAAGAAATTGATGCATGGTTATTGATAGGTAATCGTATACGTGATCGAGGTAGATACCGCCCCGGCAGTGACCGTATTTGAGGTACGAACCATGCGCGCAGCCAGGGGGAAACTCACGTTAGAAGTGCCTAACGCGGGGTTAAAGACTATATTATTGTCCAAATTAATGGGCGTATATGTGCTGCCCGACTGCGTCGCAATTTGAACCGCAACGCCGGTGGCGTACCCGCTTCCCGTCTGGTTCGCCAGTAGCCCCGTGGAGGCATCAAAGGGAGGAATCTGCGGGTTTAGGGTCATAGTCACTGTATTTTTGGCGAATGTTCCTGACTGTGATATCGATCCATAATAACTACTGCCTTGTTTCACAATTTGATAACTTTGAAAGTCTGACGAGTTGCCATTGAATGCCGAGCAACTGGTCAATGTCACAGGAGTGCTCACCCAGCCGCTGTTGTTATTGGTCGCCGGCGGGAATGAGTTACCCAAATTAAAAGTGAAATCAGGCGTGGTGCAACTGGGCTTATTTACTACAAATCCCCCCGAAATAAAATTGGTATAAGCTGCTCTCACCGGCGTAGATGAATCAGAATCAGTTAAATCCATTTTAATCGGAGGAAAATAAACCGCCCCAGCCTGGCCTGGCGTAATAGGGCCTATTTTATATGCAGTCAGGAAAAATGACAGAGTGGCGGTAGACAGCGTTCCCGATGCGGCAGGCAAGGCCATCGTATAGCTTGATGTCGGAGTTAATACAGCGGCGCTTTCATTAGTACCCGCATAGAATTTAATCCCGACCCCGGCTATCCCCGATAAAAAAGTATCCGCCGAACCAGGGGCCAGCGTTCCCCCTGGAACTGACACCGTTAACACAGGGTTACTCCCGGTACAGGTATAGTTCACATTAGCATAGCCGGGCACTAGCTGCCGGAATATGGCGGTTCCGACGGGCATATCGTCTCCGGCGCTTATATAGCTCCCTCGCAAAACGGTTGTGCCCGAGTATGGATTACTAACCGTGCATGTTGCCCACGCCATACGCGGAATAAATATATTCACAAAAATAAAAGCCGCCAATGCTGCCAGTCTAATCATTGTCTTTGTCATTGCTATATATCCTGATTCAATCTTTACTGGCCGCAGACATAGGTCATTTTCTGCATAGCGCCGCCCTGCTCAGCCGCTTGATAGGCAATAATGCAGGTTTCGGCTTTATCCTTTTTGTTAAAGGTCGCAAATAGCTTGCCTGAGAGCGCATTCACGCGGGCATAAACCATGCCCCCCTGCCCGGTCGTGCCGACGCTGTTGCCCTGGCTATCCGTCACGTTGGTGCCAAACGGCAAACCTGATTTTCCATCCGCAGGCGTGAACAGCAAGGCCTTGCCCTCCCTGACGCCAAACTCGGCCAGCACAACCGCCCCTGAACGCGGGATCACGCTTTGCGTCGTGCTTTCCAGCTCCACATCACTGGAGAGATGCTTGGGGTCAATGCCAATGGTATTGGTCTGATACGGCATCGAGGCCGGCACGGCCGCATTGCCCCAGGCGTCAAGCGTTACCCCTGGACTATTGACTACCTCAGCATTGGCGGCACCCGGGGCGTGAATCACCACCCATGTGTTCCCGGTGTAAGGGCTCAGCGTTACGCCGTGGGGATGAGCGATGACTGACCCGACCATTCCGGCAGAAATTGTACGCGTGTCCCGGCCGGCCGAGGCGGAAGCGCTGACGGAGGTCCACGGGGAAAGATATTGCCCGCTGACGCTGCCTGCGCTGCCGGAGATTTTATCGTTGGTGCCGGCCAGGCCCCAGGTAACCTGCTGCTTTTCACCGGCAGTGCCAGTCACTGAAGCCTGCTCCCCGAACCGCCCGTTAGCATCTCGGCTCAATGCCGCCGAGAACGAAACGGGCCGGGTTTCACCCAGCGGCAGGCTGAACGACAGCAGCCAGCTGGTTTCCATCGCCCCATCCATCACCCGGCTACGGCTCGCCGTGATGGTATAGGCAAGGCTCCCGAAACTGTTAGAGTAGCCCAGCTGGTACTGCATATCGCTGCCGCTGCGGTTCCAGTAGTCCTGAGAAATTCCGCTGCCGTAAAGCGAGCCCCAGCCGTCCGCCAGCCCCTGGCTGTAGGTCAGGCTAAAGCGGTTCTTGGTCCGGTAGAGCAAGCCTGAGAAGACCGCATCGCCCTGCTCATAATTTTGGTACTGAATAGCCTGGCTAAAATCGAGGTAGTTTCGCGTGGAGAAACGATAGGCCGCCAGCGAGATATTGCTCTTCGTGTCCGAGATCAGCTTGTTATAGGTAATTTTATAACTTTGCCCTTCCAGATTGCGGCGGGTCGTTTTGGTCCTGGCGTGAGTCACATCCATCGAGAGGGCGCCCACCGGCAATGAGAGGGCGCTGCCGGCCTGCCAGGCCTGATAGTCGTTGCTGAGCTGGCTCCCGCCATAGACGGACAGACTGTTAGTCACCCCCTGCTGCCAGGTTGCCTGGTAAAAGGCCTGGCCATCTTTACCAAAGGCTGAACGGTATTTCCCCGCTACCGCTTCATAGCGAGAAGCGCCTGGGCGGAGCAAATCTGCCACCGAAGCATAAGGAACAAGGAATGTACTCTCCGCGCCGTTTGACTCCCGCACGGTTACGTTAAGATCGCCGCCGTAGCCCGTCGGGTAGAGGTCGTTAATCACAAAAGCCCCTGCCGGCACCGTTGTTTCATAGATGATATTCCCGGCCTGGCGGACGGTAACGCGGGAAGTGCTGTGCGCTATCCCCCTAATCTCCGGGGCGTAGCCGCGCTGAGACTCAGGCAGCATTTGGTCGTCGCTAAAAAGAGAAACCCCGGTGTAAGACAGGGTGTCAAACAGGCGCCCGGAGGTGTTGGCCTGGCCAACCTGCACCCGCCCGCTGATGGCCGAGATATCATGCTGGACATAGCTGTTCACGCTCTGATAGCGATCGGCGCTGCCGGTTTGCTGGCTTAATGACCCGTTATGCCGGAAATACCATCCCCCCAGGTTCAGCCCCGTATTCAGGCTCAGATACTGCGAGCGATAGGCTTTGCCGTTGGTTTCCGACTGATAGGCGTTGGCGTTGTAAGACGCAAAGGCGGCCGTGCTGCCGCTTTGCCACAAAGCCGGGGCCACGGTGCCCCGCGCCGTTTTCTGGATATCCTGCTGCGGAACATGAATGGTCAGCGCCTGGAGACCCGAATCAAACGTGACCCGCGCAGAGGGAATGATCTCTTCCACGGCGGTACAGCCGCTTTGGGATAACTTATCGGTGTTCTGCACCGCGGTTGACATGATGTGCAACCGCGCCAATAACCCCGGAGAGAGACAGGGGGTTACTTTGCCAGTGGCTTGCTTCGCGAAAGTCACCTTTTCGGTGGCCTTTAGATCATCGTTGAGATAAACCTCCACCAGGTACTTACCCGGCAGCATACCGTTGCCTGTGCCAAACTGGCTCAGGTCAACCTTCCCGGTGTAGCCGGTATCCAAAAAAGAGGTATTGAATTCCACATTATCGGTAAGCGTTTTTTCCGCAGCATAGGCATGCCAGGGCGCGGTTACCACCGCGGCGGCAAAAAAGAAACAGAGCCCTATAGACCCCAAAGCATCTGGCGCCGCTTTACATAATTTTTTACTCATCATGATGAAAGCCCACGGTCTAATTATTTTGCAAACGCTTTTTTACTACGGCCCCATAGTCATTAATAAACTCAATGCTCACCGCCGAAGAGGCATCAAGCTTAACGGACTGTGGGAGGGTGAATTTAGCACTGCCTTTAGGCGCCAGCATATCGGCAGGAATCATGAATTTCTTCCCGTTCTGCTCAACGCCAATTGAGACCGCGGAAATATAATAAGGGGTAGGGTTGGACAATATAATATTGCTCCCCTGCTGGCTCCAGCGAACTTCAGCCCCAGCCTCATTCGCCGCCTGCGCATTTAGCGCTTCCGGGCGGTAAAATATTTTAATACGCGAGCGAAACGCCACCTGAATCTGGTTTTCTTGCTTGTTGGTGACCGGAGGGATCTCCAGAATATTCAACCAATAAACGCTCTCCCGGTCTTGAGGGAGATTCGGACCCACAAACGTCAGGCGCAAGGTTTGCCCGGCGTGGGAATTCACCCGCGTCAAAGGCGGAGTGAGAAAGAAAGGCACGCGAACATTCTCTGGTTTAGCGTCAGGATTGCCATCATCCACCCAGCTTTGTAATAACACCGGGTATGAACCTGAATTATTAACCTGAATACTGACATCTTTCTCTTTACCGTCGTAAATAATACGCGTACTGGATATTTGCACGCTGGCAATGGCAAAGTTAATAGAGAAAAGAGCTGTACACAGCAGGGTAGTAAGACGAGTAATAGACATGATGAAAACCAGAAATGAGTTTATTAGAGAGTTCCGTGACTAAAGATGAATACGAATAATTACTGTATAGGTGAGGGTCCCTCCCCACCTACGCGATCAATTATAAATAAGAGTGTAAGTCACTGAAGCGGTTACACTCCCGGCAGTTGCTGTGCCGGTCGCAAAGTAACGAACAGCATAAGGTAACGTCGCCGAACCAGAAGTAATATTGGTGTAACCATTCGAACTCTGACTCGCGTCACCAACAATAATTGGAGTATTTGTGACACCATCGATTAACTGCAGAGCAACGTTTGTCGCCCCGCCGGTTGCGGTGTTGGTTAAGCGGCCTTGGCTGTCAACGTTCGCATTTTTTTCAAAGAGCGCTTTAACGTTACCTGCACCCTGTGGGGATGTGGTTGCACACCCGGTGACTGAGATATTAAAAGATGTTTGCCCCGCGGTATTACCTGATGTGGCCAAAACGTTAGCCTGAGCTGCAGGCAGGGTTACCGTCGCGGCGGTCCCGCTCGCGGTGGAGCCAATGGTTGCATTACAAGTTTGGGAGTTTACCGTGCCGGTAAAATTAATTGTCCCGTTACCCGCAGCCTGAGCACCTGCCACTGTAAAAGCGGATGTAATCGCGGCGATGATTGCGATTTTTTTCATGTTTATATTCCTGAGAGATTTAATGTTTGCCTGGCTTCTTTGGAATTGGAATTCTCTGATAAGAAGCTGGGCTTATTATGCTTGGGGTTAATAAAAAAACAATCTCATTTTCCGCAGGATAATACTTTCACATATTTAAAAAAATAGCCTCACGCATAAATACCATACACACCAGCCACATCAATACGCCAAAATTCCAATCTATAATGCCAAAAGAAACTCAAGGGCACAGTTAGATCCCTAACCATTTTTGGTTATAACCTTTACATTTAGAAACACATCATTCAAGAGCAAAAAAAATATAACCACCTCGCCAGGATTTGAAATAATAATTTAGCCTGGTATTATTATCTTAAAAAATCATTTGCGCAACACGGTTAAAATAATTAAGAATTTTACCTCTATAAATCCTATGAATTAGAAAAATTAAAAAGTAAACATTGATCCCTATCACCATTTCAACGCCGCTGCGCTAAAACTAAATTGCCAAACGGATCATTGGTTGCTAGATGTAAAACTCCCTGCGCGTTGACATAAACAGGTATACGCTTAAAGCATGTAATACAGATGCACCATTAAGGAATATGTATGGATATCAAGGCCTGGCTATCGCAGCAGTCGAATGCTGCAACCTCTGTTTTTCATATGGGGCGTTACTGTGGGCCGTGGAAAGCATCGACCCATGCAACGGGAAACTCAAGCTTTCACGTGGTGTTAGAAGGTGAATGCTGGCTGGCGCTGGAAGAAGGTAGAGAGAGAACAAAACTGCACGAGGGTGACATTGCGTTCTTTTTCACTAACCGCCCTTTTTATTTAGTCTCTTCCGCGGACGCGCCCATAAATGAGCTGCCGCTGAGCACAATGAAGCCTTTAAATCAGGCACAACCAGAGGACACGGCCCTGCTTTGCGGCTTCATTCAGCCGGTAAGGCATGAAAGTAAGCTGCTGTTCGCGTTAATGCCCGAGTTTTTACTCATCAAACGGGATGGAAAGATCAGCCAGCGGCTGCATACGCTTTTTGAGCTGTTAAAAATCGAGTGCTGGCAGGCGGAAAATGAGTGCGAGTTGACCATCTCCAGACTCACAGACCTGCTGTTAGCCTATGTAGTGGAGGAGATTCTTGATGAGCACCTGGTCGATATCAACATACTCAAAGCCTCTCAGTGCGAAAGGCTGACATCCCTGATGTTGAAGATAACCCATCACCCATCCGAAAAATGGTCTATTGAGTGTATGGCCGCCAGTATGCATATGAGCCGTTCCACCTTTATCAGGAGAATTCAGGAGACCTGCAGCTACAGCCCTAATGAGCTGGTGATGCGTTTAAGAATTAACATTGCCGTGAACCTGCTTAGAAGAGGGATAAGTATGACAGAGGCGAGCCAGCAAGTTGGGTATGACTCCCTCACCGGTTTTTATAAGGCGTTCAGAAAAGTCACTATGCAAACGCCCACCCAGCTTCTTAAAAATTTAACGCATTGAAAGCCAATCACCAGGTAGAAGCAAACATATAGAAAAGCAGGAAGCGTTCAGCTTCCTGCAACACTGACCAAAATCGCAGTATATGCTTATAAATGCTTTGCTCACTTATGATTCCCCCCTGAATTAAATTCCCCTCAGAATAACTCCCTTCATTTAAGAGCCACGTATTGATCTATAGTGCCGCTCTTTTATAAACCATGAGCAAAAAAAATATTTCACTCTGCCACAGTGAATTTTTATGCAAAAATTATTCATTTCGTTTCGCCCATTAAAAACCACCTCTTTTTTTTAGCACCAAATTATCAATATTAAATAAACAATGAAATTTCAGGAGATTTATAAATTAAAAAAAACACTTGTTAATGCATAACCCGGCTCTTAGCTCTATCTTGGCTGGCTAACCTGTGTATTGACCTTTTTTTATTCTTAGCGATAATAACCCTATCTTCTGCGGGAGGAGCATATCCACCGCGAAGGCGTACAACACCAGGGTTACTATTCGGGAATAAAAATGAAAGCCGTTACTCTCAACATGTACGGCTAAAACGAGACCGGCAAAAATTCTATATTTAAAAAGGTGAGACTGATTATGTATTCAGAATATCAGCCCCGCTGGCCAGTCGTCGTCAGCAACACTTAATCTCTGATTTTTAATTAATAAATGCCACAACACAACGCTTTGTCATCAGGAGTTAATGGTGAATAATAAAACAATATTACTTTCAACGATATTGATTGTCCCTTTTACGCTAAACGCAGCCGGCTCAGGGAGCGTTAACTTCTCGGGTAAAATAAGCTCTTCAACCTGTAATGCCACGATAAACTACGGGGGCACAAATAGTGGGAGCAGTAATGCCACTATTACGCTACCGGTAGTGCAGGCCTCCAGCCTGAGTTCACCCGGCTCTAATACCGGGGAAACCACTTTCACGCTCAGTATTAGTGGATGTGCCGCGCAGGGTACAGTGCGGGCATATTTTGAACAAGGTGCCGCGGTGGATTCAGGCAGTGGCAGACTAAATAATACCGCCACAACTTCAGCCGCCTCGGACGTTCAGCTTGAGCTATTGGATGGCTTGCAAAACTATACCCCGATTTATATCGGTAATATCAACCAGAATAACGCTGGTTTTGCCAACATCGCGGGGGCATCCATAACACTCCCGTATGCGGTTCGATATTATTCTACGGGCACAGCAGGTGCGGGGACGGTAACATCCTCAGTAACCTACCCCATCATTTACAAATAATAATAAGATGTCATTGTAATACTTGAGAGCCCGTTTTTCGGGCTCTATTTTTTTCGTTTTAACCTGAGGGTTCGTGCATCATTTTTCTACAAAAACAATGCATAACACCTTTGTCTTACGCTGTATTACAGCGACTTACACACTAAAAACTAACACAGCGCCCGGTGATTATCATGACAAAATCATTATCGGTTACTTTTCGTGTCCCTGCAGAACTGGTTGAGCCTTTTACGGAAGCAATTAATCAATCCGGCGAAGAGAAAACAGCCTGGCTCATAAGCGCGGTACGACACAAACTGGATAACCCAGCTCAGGCAGTCTTGGTTGAAACGCAGCCCGCGGTTAAGCATATCGTAGACATTTCAACGCCGGCATATAATCATCTAAACGGCCCCCTACTACTCAGCACGATTGAATTAACAGATGGGCTGAATAACAAAGCTGATACAACGCCCACTGTAAGACAGCCCTGTCTTACAGATAACTTACAGACGCAGAAAGACCTTAAATTGAAATGTGCTGAAAAGGCATATGAGATAGCCAAATGGTGTTTATGTGGCTATGCCTGCACGCTAATCATAACTGTTATCGGCAATGTGACTAATGAGAACGTGATTTCAGATACTGTCTTCATCGGGATTACCGCTGCCACAGCTTTAGTTTTACTTTTCGCTATTTTTTTCATTAACAGGAAATCATGATTCGCGCTTACGCATGCGGTCAACCAGGATGAGTACAACGTGATCCAGGGTATTCCCCTTTGTCTCTATCTTCCCAGACCCGGCCATGTCTAACCCCTTGCCTGTCTGTATACTTCTAATCCCACAGTCAGACACAGCGCATACAAAGCTTTAAACAAGCGCTGGCTGATATTTATGCATTTTCCAACACTGTCTTACAGCCGTAAGACAGCGTGTATTCAGGGTAAGATGCTATGGATTCACCTTAGGCAACGAGATAGTCAGCTCAGCCTGCTTCGCCCTGGAAACACAGGGTGTCATACAGCTTTTTCGCTCGCTTTGGCTTAACACCGAATCCCGGTGATCGACTTCGCCGTCATAATCTACCCTGCACTTGCCGCAGACGCCGGTTTCACAGGCCGATTCCAGCTGAATGCCGTGATTTCTGAGCGCATGGAGCATAGTTTCCTGCGGCTCCACCTGAATTTTTTGCCCCGTTTCTCTGACGGTGACGACAAAAGCGCTCTCCCCGCTTTGCTCTTCGGCGGCGAAGTTTTCAAAATGGACATAGTCAGCATGCCAGTGGCTGGCACTCTCTCTCACTCGCTGCACAAAATCGGGGCTTCCGCAGGTATAAACGTGCGTCCCTCTCGCGTGAGTGTCCAGCAGCTGGTTGATGTCCAGCGGGTTATCGAGCGAGTAAATCAGAACATGTTCTACATATTTTTCCAGCTGCGGCCTGAAGGCAAAGCTGCCCACATCACTCACGCAATAGTGAAGCTCAAAGGTTTCTTCCCGGGCCAGGGCTTCCTCTATCATCGGAATAAATGGCGTGATACCAATCCCGGCGGCAATAAAAATATGATGTTTATCCCGGGCCATGCTGAAATAGTTCGCGGGCTCAGAGACCGTTAAAATATCCCCTGGCCTGGCGGTTTGATGTAAATACTGAGAGCCGCCGCGGCTATTCGGGGCGTGATTGACCGCAATATGGTATTCGTTTTCAGCCCATGATTCACACAGGGAATAGGCTCTCGACAGGCCGTTGGGGAGCTGGAGAATAATATGCGCCCCCGCCGAATATTCAGGTAAAGCCCCATCGTCAACGCGGCTCAGAATAAAACGCTTAATCCCTTTAAACTCATCCACAATGTTGATGATGCGCATTTCAAACCCGCCGCTGCGGCCCGACAGCCTTCCTCCCCAATCCTCAACGTCATTATTTTCAATGCGGCGCTGAAAGACGCTTTTGACTTCGTTTCCCAGCGGCTCCAGCTTCGCCAGCTGCCCGGTTACCGCCAGGTTGTCAGTTTCGGTATAGAGGTAGTGCAGTATTTGCGCGATGCTCCACTGCGGCCAGGCACGCACGATCACCTCGATGGGATCGCCGGCATGAATCGTCCCTTCTTTCAGGACGCGGTAAAACCAGCCTGTTTTGCCGTTATCCTGCACAAATCGGGAGAGCGTAGGTTGTTTAAAGCGGTGATTAAGTTTAAAGCAGGGCTGCCTTGGCTGAGTGACCTGGAGGATTGCCGTCCCGGCCCGAACAATATCCCCGACGCACATATTGCTTTCATTCATTCCGCTGGTGACCAGATTTTCACCAAATCCGCCCGGAACAAACAACGAACCGGAACCCGGGAATCGGCTGGCCAGAGAAGCATAATGCGCAGAGTCATAGTGCAGAATTGCCCGCTCTTCCCCGCCATGGAAGGTTTCGGCCTGTTGGTCGCCGCTAAAACCGGTCAGGGTGACCTGAACACTGTTCGTCGGGTGCTTATCAATCCCGGTCTTGACCGAGAATAACTCTTTGACTTCACCTTGCCGTAATTCATCAATGATTGTGCCAGGGTACACGGACATGCCTTTAATGTTGCCGAATTAATTCCCCCAGTGTACTGACTCAGGCGCCGTAAAAATTTAGAACAACTGACTAATAATTGCTAAAAACGGTCAAATGAAATCAGAGGGCGGTCGTCAAGCCTGGCCGATATAGCGCTTCGGAGACTTCCCCAGCGCCTTTTTGAACATGGTGATAAACGCGCTCACGGATTCATAGCCCAGCTGCTCTGAGACGGACTGCACGCTGCCCCCCGCCAGCAAACGCTGAAGCGACACAACGATATGCAGCTGCCGCCGCCACAGGCCAAATGTCAACCCGGTTTCTTTCACCACCAGCCGGGTGAACGTTCTTTCACTCAGGGCAAGAAAAGCGGCCCATTCCCTGGCGGTTCTTCTGTCCGCGGGGTCGACCAGCAGCATGCTCGCCACTTGCCTGAGCCTGGCGTCTTTGGACAGCGGAAAGTTCAGCCGCTCGGCTGGCATTTGCGCCATCATGGAAAACAGCAGATTAATCAGTTGAAGCGTCTGCTCCTGCCCCGCCTCTGCCGGTGATATCCTGGCTAAATGAAGGATCATTTCCCGTATCAGGGGACTGACCGCGAGCGTGCAGCTTTTTTCCGGCATGGCGGCCCGCGACGTTTCAATAAACACAAAGCAGAACGTGGCTGAAGCAGCCGGGGTATTCCTGTGCGGCAGACCGGCGGGGATCCACATGGCAGACTCGCTGGGCACCATCCATATTTCATCCTCCACTTCGCAGGTCATTGACCCTGTCACCGGCATAACCAGCTGGCCGCGCCGATGAGAGTGCAGCGGCACGTCGAATGCTAAATCTGGTGCGGTGAGAAACAGGACATCGATCGGCGCCCCGGACGAGTCAGGGTCAAAATAATCCATATCATTCATATTTCAGGCGCCCATTAAATCCAGTTCGCAGAGATCTTACCCGTTGTTACCGGCCCACCTGGTACTCTGGTTATCATTTTTTTATCAATAAACTCGATGACGTGCCCTGTCCCCACCTTGAGCAACAGGGCCACACGCACCGCAAACACCAAAGTAACGGGCTAAAGCCGTGGTAGACGGCTTTACGTTTATTTCGTGAGGTCAGGAAAGAGGTCGAGAGAGTGCGGGAATATTACAGGGAAAAACCGCCGTCACCCACTTGCGCTACGGCATACCATTTCATCAGCTCAGCCGCTCCCGGCTCGTTTTCAGCGGGTGCCCATGGGGCCATATCTTGTTCAGCTACGGGCTGGTACGCCCCCTGTTTTACCTCAAAAATAACCCCACCTTTATCCAGCGATAACACCGCATGCCAGGTCCCGGCATCCGTCTCCAGCACCTTGCAGTCTTCACCTAACACTGCGCGCTGGGTCACGTTGCCATTCTCATCAAAATGCAATACCAAAAAGCGCCCGCTAAGGGGTGTCAGCAGCTCAAACGTGTGCGGATGGCGGTGAGGGCGAACATAGGTCCCCGGTTCCATAGCAATAGCCAGGCGCTGAACAGGATCGCTCAATTCAGGATGGAGATTACGATTGGCACGTAAGCGAGGGGAGTTTGCAGCCTGCTCGCTTTGTTTTTGTAGATCGCTGAACGTAATTTGTTTCATATTAACCTTTGTGAATGTAGGTCGCTCGCGGCACCGGGAGCCCGGATGCCGCAAGGTTGTATGCTATCTCAACGGACGATTAGCCACGGCATTCGCGGCACAAATCTCTGCCCGGATTATAGACGCTGGGGCTAAAGTCCCATAGCCCCGGAACGGGTCTATTTACAATGCCGCCGGCGTTCCGGCCGAGGTTTGCTTCCGCATGGCGCTGGCTGTCAGTAAAACGCTTTTCATGGGCCATGATAATGAGGCGGGACCTTAACACTTCCTGCCTTATACCTTTTATCAACGAAACCATTTAATTATTAAATTGTTAATTATTGCTACCCAATAAATCAGGTTAATATTACGATTTTCCCTTTTCTACCACCGGACTCCATAATAGTATGGGCCTTAATAATTTCATCAATATGCATGACTTTCTCAACAACAGGAACAATTAATTTTTTTTCAACTGCACTTGCAATTTCTTTTAATCTTTCTGCCGACTGAGTATTGAAGACAAAGTGAACCTCTCCATTTACAGCCCAACCTCCTAATAAATTCTGAGGAATAGATTGATCAACAACAGAGACGATTCTTCCTTTATTCGAAAGCAACCCTAAGCTATTTTGAATTGTATTCCCGCCTACCGTGTCGAGTATAATATCGAATCCATCAAGATGATCTTCAGCTATTTTACAATACAAGTCACAATCTTTGTAATTGTAGCAACTCTGTGCTCCCAGGGAACGGACAAACTCGAAATTACCAGGAGAACAAGTTGTCACGACATGAGCTCCAAAAAGTTTTGCGATTTGAAGGGCATAGACGCCAACACCTCCAGAACCTCCATGAATCAACACCTTATTTCCTTTTACTAATCGTCCTCGTTCCACCAAACATTCCCAGGCAGTTCCTGCGGCTAACGGCAGTGCAGCGGCATCCTGGTGAGATAAGTTTTTAGGTTTAAGTGCAACAATAGATGATTTTTCAACATGGTGTGTAGCGTAGCTTCCCTCGTTGGCAAGAAGCCTTGGTACATAATAAACTTCATCACCAATTTTAAAATTGGTCACATCTGAACCGACCTTCTCTACGACACCAGATATATCCACACCTAAACAAGCTGGAAGGTTAATATCAGCAGAATAATCACCGCGCCTTGTTTGAATATCTACAGGATTAACGGACGTAGCGACTACTTTTATCAGAAGTTCGTCAGCACTAACTTCTGGTGTCGGTAGTGTTACATACTCCATATTTTTTGCCGGGCCAAATTCTCTAATGATAATTGCTTGCATCTTTCCCCCTTTTTTATTAACGCGAAAAGGTGCATCATACATAACAGATTTTAAGTTTGTAAGAACGCAGTTTTATGATACCAAGTATTATAAAGTATACCTTGAGGAATAAATAGTGGACTACAATGCACCGTATGGATGTTCAGTGACAACGACTTTGAAAGTTATCGGCGGCCGTTGGAAGCCCGTGATCCTGTTCCATTTAATGGAAAACGGAGTATGTCGTTTTAATGAACTGAGAAGAATGATTGATGGTATCACACAGAGAATGTTAACTTCACAGTTGAAGGAACTTGTCGAAGATGGAATTATTATCAGAGTTGTTATAGAAAGTTCACCACCTCACGTTGAGTATTCATTAACAAAATATGGCAGTACTTTGGAGAATATTTTAAAAGAAATGCGCGACTGGGGCGCACAACATGCTGAAATAAATAATAATTATCATTCATCTGGTCTTTAAAATGAAAACACATTCATAAGAATGTGTTTAATTACAGCATCAATCTTCGCAGTGAGTTTTGATATTATAAAAATTACTACCTGGCCATTTAAATTGACATCGCAGCAGAATATCTATCTTACAGCCCCAGAAATCATATTTAGTCCTGAACTATTTTGACTTATTATATCAATGCAATGATTTTTCGAAAAATAGCTGAGCTGCATCATTTTTACATGATAAATCGTAATACGCTCAGAATATCGTTTTTATTTCATCAATGATATTTAAAACGCTTGTATAGCGGTCAGTGAAAATGGTTTGCTGCCCCTTACACAGGAAGAGTACCGGCTGATAGCTCAAAACCCGAAAGTTTCAAAAATGTGTGGTGCAAAAAGGGGAGTACTAACATATAGGCTTGAGAAGAATTTGAAATGGTGCGATAATAGGAACATAACACACCCCACATAACCATTGATAAATATAGATATTTTCTTGTTTCATCTTTATAAATGCCCCCTTTTATGCCCCCACCTTGTTTTTCATGCGACTCGATGAGCCTTTCATCGAGTCGTCAATATCATTAATTTCGATAGATATACCTCTACTCATCCAGGTATCTTAGGGCCGTGATTGATTAAGAATAATATTGCTTACGGTACGATACGTCACTTTGTTTACCTATGACGTACACAGTCCTATTTACGACTTTAACATCCAGACTTGTTGAACCATGAACGCACACACAATCATCGAAGCTAGGAAGTAGGTTTCTATTTCGTTAACTCGTGAAAATCGCTGGACATAGTGTCAAGTAGCTGTTTTCGCAGTGTATCAGCATCTTTTTGCCATTTACTGAGTTGTCGAATGAATACCTCACAATCCTCTTGTGTTCGACGCTGATCCTTCAAATCTTTAACCATCTCGCCAGCACGCGTAATCATGAAAAAATCATAAATATCGTTTTGAAGCTTCGGGACAATAGCATCCCATTTTTGCCATTCCTGATAATGATGGAAGCGTAAGCCGTGTTCGCATCTTCGCCCTTTCTCTCTATCTGGAGCTAATTCACTGTTATCTAAAAGGTCTTTGTCTTCAGAAAGTACTTGAATAGGGATCCGAACCTTTGACTGAGTCGGAGTGAGTAATAAAAGCCGGGACTGAACAAGCCCACTAATAAAACCAGCATAATTAATAAGCTGTGATAAGACCTCATCACAATCAGCAGAGAGCTTCTCCAGCCGGTCAACACGGATCTCCAGCTCTTTCTTACGGATTTCACGATTAAGGGTAAACCTGGCAGTAAGCCAAACTGCCAAGAGGGAGGCTGCTGGGGTTAATAGGTCTTTCAATTCAAATGCCATTCTGCTCTCTCATTACATTTTAAGGTATAGTTTACCGTAATTCACTGATGCTAAAGGCATTCAAGTTTCTCAGCACATCCCTTGTGTACCATGATAGGTCCTCTTTCCCCAAGATGTTGCTAACAACATCTTCTTTAAAAGGGATCTCTAGCAGGAACGAAGCTGGCTTCTCAAGATTTAGTCCAATAAGTTGACCACTGCTAGCCCAATGCGCTTCTAGCCGGACATTCAGGTTTTGCCACTCAACATCTCGGCGGGTTCTGTCTTTTTTAAGCGAATAAAAAAATGCAGACTTGCCATTAGGTGTTGGATGATTGTCCATCAGCATTAAAAGAAGAGGGATGCCCCATTCCGGGAGATAGCTATAGCGCCAGATCCCAAAACTATCAGCGATCCTGACCAAACGGATGAAGGACTTTTGATCAAGTTTTCCTTCGCCTCCACGTAGCGACCTACAAACTATCCATGCTCGACAAAGGCTATCAAATTGCATGAATTGATTTCGGCGAGATGCAGCGATTTTTGTTGATACTGTCTTGTCATTCCCGGAAAGACCTGTGAAACGTTGAGATCTAGACCCCAGAGGGCAAAACTCTCCGTTTTCTGGCGGTGCTGAATGAGAGAATCTGGGGATATAGTCGGGGTTGGGAGTGACTAAACCACTATCATGAACTTGCTCGCCACAAGCGATACAGTGTAATGAAGGGTACCTATCTCGAGAAATTCCTTTTACCTTTTGTGCAAATTTTTCAATATAGATTTCAACCCAACAGCCTTTCTCCAGAATTTCTGCTTTATCCATAATGTATTTTATTAAATATTGTTGATATGAAGGAAGTACGTCAGAATTGCAGTTTAAAAAAGAAGCAGCAAGCAATTTTTCTTATCTATACAGTGATGCGATTTTTGTTCATGGCTAACCTCCACTAATTGTGTTTAACGCAAATGCGCCCACCGTAACTAGTTGGGGCATTTGCAATTAGTAAAATAGGGGCTGTAAATCACAAACACTGCTCGCAAGTTTCAGGGGATCGAAGGAGGAAGGTTTTGCCGCAGCAGGCCGATTGCCTGTCTCGCCCGCAAAATATCTACCGCCAAAAGGTAAGGTGACTGCTCCTGACAGTTAAATCCTCTGCGATCGATACGGACCAGTTGGTACTTTTCCACCAGAAAGTTAACGGCATTAGCCAGAGTGATACCGGCATCGATATGTTCCTGTATGACGGTTTCATCACAAAACGTCGTATCGCTCAGGGTTAGACCATAGTATTGCTCCAGCAGGTGTGTCAGTAACATTTGCCAGACTGCAACGGGCGACAGACAAGGCTTCGCCGCCCGCGAAATTGTAGCAGATAGATTTTTCATGTTTGCTCTCGTGAAATTTGTTAGCGTTGAGTGGGATAAATGGCGATGTATACGTAGCCGCAACTACCAAGGGTATCGGCTTCGCAGGTGAAACCGTTGTGGTACAGGGTGACACAGTGGGCATGGCGAGGATTCATTTCACCAGTGGTCAACATCGATTCCATCTGACTGATAAAATGCGGGAATGCCATATCTAACTTACGACTATCAACGTCACTGAATTTACCGGTAATGCTCGCCCGGTCAGCCAAATAGTGCAGCCGCTTACCTTCCTGAACCAGTCTTGCACCAAAGCGTGGGGTGATATCACTTTGTAGTCCCCATTCATGGGACGGTGCTGATGGCATAAAAACCTCCGTTTAAAGCAAACCCCGCTCAGCAAAAGACACTACATCATTCCCAACCACAAGGTGATCCAGCACCCGCACGTCTACCAGTGCCAGCGCTTTCACTATCCGCTGAGTGATGTGTTTATCCTGCTGGCTGATTTCTGCCGAACCCGAGGGGTGGTTATGGGCCAGGATGACCGCAGCAGCGTTATGCCTCAGGGCCGATTTAACCACTTCTCGGGGATGGACTTCGATATGGCTGAGTGTGCCGGTAAACAGTAGTTCCCGCTCAAGCAAACGATGCTGGTTGTCGAGATACATCACGATAAAAACTTCACGCTCCTGATGAGCGAGCTGTAGCTGAAGCCAGGTTTTGGTGAAGCAGGTGGAGAGAAACTGTTCACCCGGTTGCCGGTGGTATTTCTCCAGTAATCGCAACGCACGCCGGATCACCCGCTGTTCGTTTGCGGGAAATACAGAGGGCAGATTTAATACAAACATAATTGTTCCTTAAGATAAAAAGTCCCTTTGGTTTCCTGACAAGGCCTGAAGGATGACAAAAAGAACCATAAAACAAGCTGTGGCATGTTCTAAGCCATTCCCCAAAGGACACGACTGAGCTTCACACTGCCATCGATACCTTTCACTGTGGTACATGGGCACATTTACCTTCAATCGTTGGGAAAACGCCTTATCGGGCAGAAAAGAAAAAGGGCTGTTCCTCCCTCAGGAGGAACAGCCCTTTCAGTACAGTGAAACATGGCAGATAAAGATGAGAATTTGCTTTTAGTTCAGATTTTAATGCACGTTTTACTCCAGCTAACTTTCGCAGATATATTCAGT
Source organism: Cedecea sp. AS113 (assembly GCF_037152415.1). NCBI lineage: Bacteria > Pseudomonadati > Pseudomonadota > Gammaproteobacteria > Enterobacterales > Enterobacteriaceae > Cedecea > Cedecea sp. AS113. The sequence goes on along the minus strand of NZ_JBBCMI010000003.1, from coordinate 6,290 downwards.
CAGCCCACACACTTAAAATGCCCGATACACAAAAACAAGCATCATGAGCCAGAGATCAGCGGAATAAATTATCAAAGGCTGTTTGACTCTTTGACCCCATCCTCTGCAAGCGAATGACTAATATTGTTCGCCACCGTAGCAGGGTCCAATTTAATTTCGGCCAGAAGCTTGCCAGTCTCCGGTGTACCTTTATACACGTAGAGCGATGCCAGTGGCTCACCGGAGTCATTCGTTCCTGCCGAAATCTGGTAACTGGTATCACCATTTTTGACCGTAAAATCCTGAATACTTATCGCCTGATTGCTCTGATAGGCATATGAAGTATTTGCAACCGGCACAGTGATATCCATCTCTTTGCTTTTTGCACCCGTTTTTCCGAAGGAATATGAGACTGATGGAGCAACAATGCAAATTTCGACTTCTTTTTTATGGTTTGCTGTCTGAGCGTAAAATACAGGTTTTGCACAACGCTGGCGAAGTGCATCCGATGTGGCCGCATGTGTAGCTGATGTAGTAATGCATAAAGCTACAGCACTCAATGCCAGGCTGCGGGTAATTGTATTAACTATACTCATTTTTTCACTCCCCTGTTTCCGGTAATACGACATAAATCTTTCTGCCCCTGACCTCAATTGTCACAGGCTCCTTAACACCCGTATTCATTAACGCCTGTGCCTGCCAAAAACGCCCCTGAACCTCTTCTTTCATATCAGTGATCCGAATACAGCGTTCATCAATCCCCTCGTCCTGCATGATTTTGGTCACAACCGTACAGGCACTTTGAGCCAGATGTTCAGTCCCCGACTGCCGGTTGAACAGGTATATCACCACTAAAGACAGAACTGTACATAACAACCAGACCTGCATCAGTCGCCAAGGTTTATCCTGCATCTGATCGCGCTGGCGTAGATATACTGCCGGAAACCAGAACCAGAGAAATGAGGGCGGCACAATCCCCTGTTTCATCTGATTAACCCGGTCAAAAAATACCCAGACCAGAGCCAGAACCATATAAATAATAAGAGCTACATTCTGAGGGAAATTCAGGTACAACACGACCCAGAGCGCCGGAAGTACAATTGCCAGACACCACGCGAAAAGATCCTGGCGTAATAATGGATACGATTTCATTGATGAGTCTCCTGACGAAAGTAAATGTCAGGCAGCCAGAGTATAAAACGAAACATAGAATATTCCTTTATAAACAGTGAATAATTGAAGCTAACAACAGAGAAAAAACAGATATGCAGCGCAGATCGTACTGGCTAATCGGAGAGTGGGATAATTGTTAATTCAGATCGATACACGGAAATTGATCGCCCACATCTATCAATGAAATCGATCAATATTTAATTTTTAATAGCCACCGGCTATTTAATGGCGTGATTTTGATCGTTAAAACAGATCAAACAGGCATTAAAAAAGGACACATTAGAAGAAGAAATGCCAGACTGTGCGGATAGCTGACAGGACATGCCTGCGAAGCAGCCGCAGATGTCGTGCCAGTTTTCCAGGTATCTGCGCTACCGCCATAGCCTCATCAAACACCTCACCCGTGGCACGGACGAAGCTATCCCTTGCTGTCTCCCGAACGCGTTCTGTGCGTAACTCCGGGGCAAGATGTCGGGATACTGCACTACTGCTGTTCGCCGGTAATGCATGAATCAGTGCTTCCACCCACAGTTCAAGATTGTAGTTTTCCATTGCTGATACGGCGATAACAGGATGGACTAACGCAAACAGAGTTTCAGCTAGCTCAGCTTTGGCACAGAGATTGGCAAACTGGTGGGAAGAAGGGTGATGCTTTATACCGTCCCATTCGCGGCATGGCTCCATTTTATCTGCCTGGGTAAGGACAAACAGAAAACGTTCCGGAGCGGCCCCTGAGTTGATTAATTCGCGATAACACCGCAAGTCATCTTTCCAGGCCCGCTCGTCTGCTTTAAGCGCCCATACAATCAGGTCGAGCCTCGGGGCCCACGTCTGGTAGAGACGTCGGTATACGCTGTCGAGTTCTGGAGTTTCAGCAATACCGGGAAAATCAGCAAGATGGAGGGAGTGGGAGCCACGACAAACCCGGTAGCGCTGCACATCTCGCGTTCCTCCTCCGACGGCACTAACAAGAGCTGGCGGTGGGCTGAACAGGGTATTACACAAGCTGGATTTACCTGCACCTGATTTTCCCATAATGCCAATGACGGGTTCGTAATGAACACAGCTGAGTACGCGCTCAATCATTACTTCCGAAAGAATACCAGGGAGACAGCACAGCGATTGCTTAAGGGCATCCGGGATTTGCCCTGAGGGGAATTTATCTGACACATTAACCTCCGTGAATACAATAGAAAAGCGGCAGAATTATTCGCTGCCGCATTCACGTAGGTAATATTGATCTGTAATTTTTTACAGCTAAAAATTACAATCCAGTGTTTTTTTAAAGTATCTTTCTTTCTGTGACTTATTCATTTTTTTAAATTTCACTCTGTCCTGGCTAAAGTTAATGTCTACACCTATGATCACAGATTGAGATTTTTTTTCTAATGGAAATTTTATGGCTGTTTTTCGCACAGGGATAAAAAAGGCGCCAGCAGTATACCCCATTTTTTGTTCAGCGACCTGACACAGTCCCTTTAATTTATTTTCATTGGGGTTGGAAATACCTGCGAACTTTATATATGTGATGTTTTCAAAATCATACCTACCACCCCACCGCTCCCATTCGCTCCTATTAACACGAATGAGTCCGATGGTTGCACTGAAATTCCCCTGAACATACTCATCTGTTTTTATTTCATCGCTATAAAAACAAGTAATCCTTGATTTTATTACTATAAAAAAACATTCAGAATCAATTAAGTTAGACCTCCTCACTATAGACATACTATTGATATCCTTTTCAATTACCATATCAATTTCCCGCATTACCCCTTTGTGTTTCACTCTCTTTTGCGCAACTTTATTTTCTTTTACAGAATAAATAGATGTGAAAGATATCACTCCATTAATCTCACGCCACAAAACACTCGTATATTGAGGATGCATCGTCACCACACCAGAATCATCATGATTTAATTCAATGACAACATTTTTTTCTCGTTCTTTTGTGACAAGTGAATACATATACTGAGATATGCTTCCCTTCCCATTTGTTTTTTCTTCTCTATTCTTAAGAAACTGCTCTGTTTCACTATCTGAATAATACATCGTTGCTTTGAATTTATAGCCCATACATCCCTCCTACTGTATAGATCCTCAGGCAAAACCAACTACTCCCACTCCCAAATAAGAGTCTCAGTACTTCTGGCAGATTACAATCTAAACATACAGAAGTAACCTACCATTTATTATCATAACAAACATAAAAAAGTGACCTACTTTTTATTTTTAATATAAAAATCAATAAATTAAAATACAAACAAAAGAGTGCAGTAAAATAAAACTGGAAGATCAATATTAGTTTTTTTCATTTTTATGGCTCCATTCAAGGTGCAGAGGTTATTGCCAGCATCAAGCCAGATGAAGCCAATGCCTGTCCTCAAAACTACTCTTACGACCCCAAAAAAATGATAGCACCAGGCATCTGATGGTGCTTAAAAATCAGGAACAATATTTAAATATTTACCTGACCTTCCATCTCTTGAGGAAGGCTACTTTAAATACCTGACGCAGCCATTCCTCCTTCACATCACGTAAAGGAGATATCACCATGAGCACATCATCAGCCTTGTTAAGCGATCAACTTGTCGATATGGCATTCATTACTGCATACACCGAAATGACAGACAAGTGGTTTTATAAACTCATTAGTCAGGGGAAATTTCCAAAGCCAATTAAACTGGGACGAAGTTCCCGCTGGCTCAAGAGCGAAGTAGAAGCATGGATGCACCAGATTATTGCAGACTCACGTAATAGATCAGAATGTATGTAAAAACATCATATTCATCAGTACTAACCCTGGAGTAAAAAACACATCCACTAATAACGATAAGACATATCCCATAAGGCTTTTCAATATAACACTCATTAATTTTGGTACAGTATATATATTAAATATGCATCTACTAAACACATTAACAAAGAAAGTCTGATTTAAAAATAATCAGACTAAGCATACTGAACACATTGAAAGAAACATAGTTATTATAGGGTAACAGATTAGTAGATAGTTAAATTCATAAAAGACAAAAACCATCTCTAACTATCAGGGCATTTTTATTACCAATAGATAAACACGGTTCCAATCAGCTGCATATTTACAGCCAGAACTAATATCACAGATATACGGCATTGCTACTTTTTCATCACATTAAAGCTGATTCATCGTTTCCATTTGCTCTTAGAAAAAATCATCTCACAACTGAAATATACCAACAGGAGAAATTCCCATGACTAGTAGTCATTTCGGAGAGCTTAACGCTGATTATATGAAAAATATTAGCAAAGTCATTAACAACGCGACCGGAGAACATATCAGAACATCGGTTTTCACCTTCGTACTCAGACTTCCCGATTACTACGATAAAGGCGACAGTATTGCCTGTACTCCTGACCTGAGGCCAGGGTTAATGGAACGCTTTCAGGGGGCTTTCAGAGCCCGCATAACAGCCCATCAGCAAAGACGTAAGCGGGAGAAATTGCAGGTGTGTCCGACGAATACAAGACACGTCTGGGTGCGAGAGGTAGGGACCAGTGGTAAATCTCATTATCATGCCGCCATATTTGTTAATAAAGACACCTTTAATGGCTTAGGGAACTATTCAGAAGAGGACCATAATTTAGGAAGTTACATTAGTGAGGCTTGGTTAAGTGCTTTAGGCCTACTCGATTTCCCTGAGTACAGAACGCTGGTTGCCTTCAACAACACGCCACACTATCTGGAGAGTCTTAGGGTGGACCGCTTTGGGCAACAGTATCTAGGATTATGGCGCCACCTGAGCTATTTCGCCAAAGAACACACCAAAGTTTACAGCAAAGAAGAGCGTTCATTCGGGTGCAGTGTCAGATAAATGAGTACATGTAGTGCAGGGAATTTCTCTTATAGTAATGGAGATTCTGGCAGGATAATGAGTGGTGGCCAGATTCTATCTGGTCATTATATATATCCACCCAATCGCTCAACTTAACATTACACTTAACTATTTCATCCCTATTGATTACGTATATTACTAATATCCGCTTCTAATACACAACTTTCAGAATTGAGAAATATGATGTCTTGTGCAAGCGAAAAGCAGATCTTACTCAATCCTTTTAAAAAAATTTCTCGTTATAATGTTAAGCACTATTACTTTTGTGGATTTTAATCAGCGGGGAATTTTGTGTTATGAAGTCCAGAATCGGGCCAAACGGAGTGCATTTCTTCGATCGAAATACAGGTTTGAATATCCTCTTAGACGAATTGCATCCTCAGGAAACGGTTTGGTCGATATCTCCCCGACAAGTTTCAGTAGCACTCACCAATCTGTGTGATCTCCACTGTACGCATTGTTTTGCCCCCAAACACAAGGCATTGCTGCACACTGAGCAAGTGTTGTGTTGGTTGAAAGAATTGGATACTGAAGGATGCCTCGGCATTGGATTTGGCGGAGGGGAGCCAACGCTCCATCCAGATTTTATCGAAATATCCAAACGGGCTGCGGGAGAAACTCAACTTGCCGTGACATTCACGACTCATGGTCATCGTTTGACGCAACAATTAGTTAAAAAAATCAAAGGTTCGATTCACTTCGCGCGTATTAGCGTTGACGGGATAGGCCGTACCTATGAAGAACTGCGCGGAAAACCGTTTACCAACTTACTCAGGGGAATTGAATCGATTGCAACATTGTCGCCCTTTGGAGTCAACGTCGTTATAAACGAACGAACAGTCTTTGAGCTTGATGCAGTAACTGAACTGGCGCAGCAGTTTGGAGCTACTGAATTGCTATTGTTGCCTCAGCAAGCAACTAACGCAGTCGCAAGTATGGATGAAGTGGTTGGCCGAGAACTTAAGAACTGGGTCTCCAACTATAGAGGACAGGTTCTGACCTGCTCCCCATTGATTAATACACCGCGATGTTAGTAATGTCTTCATAAGCCACATGAGGACATTCCCATGAAGAAGCGTTTTTCCGACGAACAGATCATCAGTATCCTCCGCGAGGCTGAAGCCGGGGTTTCTGCCCGTGAGCTCTGCCGTAAGCACGCCATTTCCGACGCCACCTTTTACACCTGGCGTAAGAAGTATGGCGGTATGGAGGTGCCCGAGGTTAAGCGCCTGAAGTCGCTTGAGGAAGAGAACGCCAGGCTCA